>JBEPUZ010000001.1:0-86128 GCA_041691275.1 Actinomycetota bacterium
GATTGAACCATGACGACCACGAAGATCAAGCCGCTCACGAAGAAACAGATCGCGGTGACCGAACAGCGCAGACGCGACGCGCGATCGGCCCTCCGGGCTCTCCAGGCGGGCGAGGTTGCCCGCGCGATGGGAACCTCGTCGACACCCGAGCAGATTCGCCGCAAGGCGGACGAAGAGCACAAGTACCTGTATTGGCTTGCCAAGAATGTCGAAGACCTCGCGGCCCTCGCGAACGTGACGCAGCCGGACGGTGCTCCGTGACCGTCCGCATGCCGCGACGTGTCTCCAAGCCCCTGCGCGGAGCGGCCGACACCGACTCGGCAGACACTTCCGTTTTCATCGTGCTTCGGACGCCCGAGTCATTCGAGGGGCTGGCCGACATTCAGATCGAGGCGGTGTACGCCGATCAGGATCTCGCGAAAGCGCACTGCGTTGCGAATCCGAGTCTTCGCTACGAAGAGGCGCCGATCTCTCGTCGGTTGCCGGCGGACATCGCGAGGGCCACACTCCTCGATCGCAATCGCGTGCTCGACGCCACTGAGCTGGCTGACGTCATGAGGCGCGGCAAGCGCGAGATCGATGGTGCTCCATGACCGCCCGTTTCCCGCGACTCCTCTACCCCATCGCCAACGGCGCCTATCGTCTCAGCGAACCATTCGTCGGCTCGAAGGTCGACCGACGTTCAACCGGCCACGGCATGACGAAGCCCGACGGTTTGCCGAAGGGCGCTCGCATTCGAGTGCAAGACGCTCCGTGGCTCGTGCACCCGAGCATCACGACTGCGCCGCGCATCGTCACGGCTCCGTGGCTCATCGGGTCAGACCCGATCGCGACCTCTCACAAAGGCGACGAGTGGGTCGTCGCGACCTCTCACAAAGGCGACGAGTGGGTCGCAGGGCGCCTCGATGACGTGCGCCGTCTGTTCGACCTTCTGGCGCCCGACACGTCACTCGGGACGTGGCTCGACGTGGCACTCGACAACGGCAAGTTCATGCACGGCTGCGGCGATGAGGTGTTGCTTCACCTGCTCGCTACGGGCTCGGTGACGAAGGAACAGATCCTCGAAGCCGTCAAGGCCGTCGAGCTGGCGAGGGAACGATGACTGCTCCCTTCGATCCGCCCCTCACCTTGGCCATGGTCCAGGAGCGCGTGAAGCAGCTGCGCGAGGCCGACCGCGAGGCACGCATCGCCATCGAGAAGGTGGAGCCGGTGACTAGCCGGCAACGTCGCCACATGACGAACAGCGTGGACTACCTGGCCCGCGTCGACACGTTACGGGCGAACGTGATCTACATGATCGCGTGGCACAAGATCGACGGGGACGTCGTCGAGATCGCTCGCGAGCTCGGCAAGCTAGTAGAGCGGTCGTCGGAGGGCCCATGAACCGCGCCGCCTTCGACGTCTTCGACCTCGCCCGGCGCACATACCTCGTCGCGAACGACTGGGCGGAGGTCGGCCCGGACGAGTGGCAGGAGCCGTACCGTCGCGCCCGCAAGCTCCCGATGGGCCACGCGGTGAATAGCCCGCTGTACTACGACGTCCACTACCGCGAGCCCCCCGCCGCCTCCGACTCCCGAGCAACAGGCCGCGTATCGGATCAACCATCTGCGGCAGCTCTGGGACGCGAGACACGTCACGCCGCGTTCGTTCATGGGCAGCTCCCGCCAGCAGATCCGAGGCATCGTCCGTCACATGGCGCGCGTGCTCGGGACCGAGGGCTCGGTGACGCGGGTCCAGAAGGCTCGTCTCGTGCGCGCGCTTCACGCCGGGTACCACAAGCAGAAAGACTGCCCCTGCGGCAAGCAGGGTAATCCGTACTGAGGGCGACCTCGGTCGGGTCGCCGACAAGATTCCGTAGCGCCATAGGGTTCTCCCACCCGATGACGCTGTCCGCTCCCGGGCTTCGCATCCCGGGGGCACCTTCGAGGTGACGACGAGCTCGCCGCCTCGAAGGTGCCAACAGGAGATGGGACGCAATGCAAAAACCTCTAGACCTCATGGCCGCGCTCGTCGCGGCAGACGCATGCTCGGAGGCGCGCGAGTGGCTCGCCGCTGAGCGGCTGCGTGAGCCGACCGCTACTGACGAGGCGCACTGGCTCGCGTGCCCACGGGGGGACTGGCTACTGTGGCTCGCGGTGAAGGCCGGCGTGGACCGCAGACTGATCGTGCTCGCCGCGTGTCAATGCGCGCGGCTCGTGCTGGACCGGATTCCGCCGGGCGAAGATCGACCGCGCCTAGCGATCGAGACGGCCGAGGCCTGGGCGCGGGGAGAGGCGACGATCGAGCAGGTGCGCGAGGCGGGAGGCGCATCCGCCTACGCCGCCGCCTACGCCTCCGCCGCCTACGCCGCCGCCGCCGCCGTCTACGCCGCCGCCCACGCCGCCGCCCACGCCGCCGCCTACGCCGCCGTCTACGCCGCCGCTGACGCCGCCGCCGCCTACGCCGCCGCCGACGCCGCCGACGCCGATGCCTACGCCGCCGCATCCGCCTCCGCCCGATCTGCCATGCTCGCCAGCTGCGCTGACGCTGTCCGAGCCGTCATCCCCTGGGCCGACGTCGAGCGAGGTCTGTACCTCTCGCTACGTGGCTCGTCTCGCGCGGGATCCCCGCGACGGACACGGCCCTCATAGCGCACACATGAAGAACGCCGCGGGTCGAGAATACGAAATCCGACGAGTCGCGATCGCCAAGGTGCCGGTCGGCCCGTCGAAAGGCAAGTGGCGGATCATCTTCAAGGTGACGCGCAATCGGCACTGGTACTACTTCGCGGACCGGACCCTGCTCGCCGACGCCAAGTCGACGGCGGAGTCCTTCGCTTCGCGGCACGACGTACAGGTCGAGCGCCTCGTGTGGCGCGACAAGGACTACCGGAACAGGGTCCGGAACAGGGTGCCGACGCGCACCTAGACGACACGCGCACCTAGACGACACACGCGACTTGGGATAGACGGGACAATGGGCGCCTCGGAAGGGGCGATGGAGGAGGCGACATGTACGGAATGAAGCAGCAGGACTACGCCCCGAGCACGGGCGAGCAGCTCTGGCTCGTGGCGGCGGCGAAGGCGGGCGCGGAGCTCACGCGAGGCGGCGTGTGCCACGTCGATCTCCCGGGGGATCTGTGGGACGTGGTGCTCGCCGACGGGCGGCGCTTCGAGCGAACGCAGCTCGAGGAGTCGTCGGGCTCGGCGACGAAGATCAAGCTCGTCGCCTCGGCGTACGGCGAGATCTCGATCGTCACGAGGTCCGAGATCGTCTCGGCGATGAAGGTTCTGTGACGGTCCGCCGCGACGCCGAGCGCCAGGTGGCGGAGGAGAACGGGCGATGAATAGGCCCGCACCTCGCCCGTCCAAGCCGGCGACCCCGACCGGCTGTACGCCGCGCGGACCTGTGATCGCAACCACGACCAAGCCCCGCACCGTCCCGGGGGCACTCCGTATCTGGCTCCTCGGCAACGCCGGGCCGCTCGACGAGCCCAAGGGCTTCTTCCGCACCAAGGACGAAGTCACCCGCTACGCCCGCGGCCGCAAGCACTGGGCGGTGTGGGAGCCGACGTTCGACGAGATCCGGTGGACGTACAAGGAGCCGAGGACACCATGACCGATCAGTTTCCCGCATTCGCTCTCACGGTCGCCGGCGCCTTCCAGGACATCGTCAAGGACCCCGCCGCCGTCTTCGTCGCCGACATCGACGGCGACGAGCTCGAGCAGGAGGCTGTTATTGGTGTGATGCGCGCCCTTACCGGCCCCGACCCCGCGAACCCCCCCGAGGCCCCGCCGAACGACGGCAAGGCCGGCCCGGCCGCACAGGCCAAGCACAAGGAGCCGGTCGTGCTGCCCCCGGGCGGCCTGGACGCGGCGGACCGCGCCGCGCTCAAGGCGTACGCAATCGAGCATGGCGTGCCCGGGATCACGACCTCGAGCCGGCTCGGGGACAAGGCCCTACGCGACGCGATCCGGGCGCATGAGAGCGCCCCGGCGCCGGCCGAGTACGGCCCCGTCGAGGTCATCTCGATCGCCGAAGAAGCGGCGAATGGGTTCGAGACTGCTGCGGAATACGCGGCCCGGAAGCAGCTAACCCTTCCGGGCGTCGTCGTGGCAGTGCTCCCGGCCGACGCCGAGCTCCGCGCAGCGCTCGACTCGATCAATCGGATCGGCGATCTCTTGCGCCGGGTTCTCTTCCGGGATGCCGACACGGCCGGGGCGTGACCCATGCAGTATCTCGGCGGCAAGACAACGATCGCCGGTAAGGTAGCGGCGATCGTCAACGCGGAGCGCTGCGGACGTCCCTTTTGGGAACCGTTTTGCGGCGGTCTATCGGTATCGACAAAGCTCGCGGCTGGCGGCCCGGGGATCGTCTCGGACGCGTTCGCCCCCCTGATTGCGCTATATCAGGCGGTCAAAGGTGGGTGGATTCCGCCCGAGACTCTCTCAGAGGCCGAGTATCAGGCCGCGCGCGCGCTTCCGGACTCGGACCCCCGTAAGGCGTTCGCGGGATTCGGTTGCGCATTCGGAGGCAAGTGGTTCAGGGGATACGCCCGCGGGGGCGCCCGCCGCGCCCGAAATTACGCCGGCTATACGCGCCGCGCCCTGCTCCGCGATCTCCCCGCACTATCCCGCTGCCCGATCGAACGCCTCGATTTCCTAGCGATCGAACCGCGTCCGCTCGACCTCGTGATCTACGCCGATCCGCCTTACGCGAATACGACAGGCTACAAAACAGGCGCGTTCGATCACCTTCGCTTTTGGGCGCGCGCGCAGGCCTGGGAGCGCGCTGGAGTGCCCGTATTCGTGTCCGAGTACGCGTGCCCCGTGCCCCATCGCATCGTCGGTGAATGGGCAAAAAAGGGCGCGGTAGGCGCGGTCAAGGAAGTCCGCACGGAGCGCCTGTTCCGGGTGATGCCTTGACCCTCGGATGGGTCCAAAACTCGGCCGAGCTGGAGCGAATCAGGGCGCTCCCTCGGCGCGAGTGGACCGACGCGCAGGCCGACGCCCTTGCCGATCGCCTGACACAGGCCCTCAAGACACCGCAGGGGACCAAGTACCTGGCGGCGTTCCCGCCCGGCACGGACCCTCTCTTCGCGAAGCGCACCGAGCACGACTGTTCGTCGACTGGCGTCGACTGGCGTCGACGCATGCGCGAGGTGCGCACCGAGCTCGATGCCGTGTTCGCGGCGTCGTCGACCGAGACCGAGAACGAATCGAAGAAGGGAGACTGAGGATGGAAACGAGCGAGACGGACACGAAGAGAGAGAATCGGTTGGAGCAGATCAGGTCGTTCCGATGGGGCTCCGGAGGGGGGCGGCTCGACGAGCGGACTTGCTGTCTGATGACAGCGACGGCCTTTGTCGCCGGCGAGACGTGGAGCGATCATCCCGTGTGCGCGTCGCCGATCGCGACGTCGCTCGCGATCCGCCTACACGACGCGCCGGGATGGGGCTGGTGGAAGAACGACAGCGAGCGTCGCGACATGCTCGTCGAGTTCGTTCCGCTGCTCGTCGGTTCCCGCGGCGACCTCGAGCACGAGGGGCGGCGCAACAAGTTCGTGCTCGATCGATTCTTCGCGAAGCTTCCGGACATCCTCGACAACACCGCGGCCGCGAGTGAGTCGCTCGCGACGGTCCTCGATCTGCTCAAGAAGCCCACACACATCGCTTCCCTGAAGAGCGGAGCGCAGCTTCTTCGCGGTCACGCGGAGAAGCTGCGCTCCAATACGGGCGACCGTGACGCGGCTCGCGCGGATCTCGCGGCTCTCGCGGATCTCGCGGCTTTCGCGGCTCGCGCGGATCTCGCGGCTCGCGCGGATCTCGCGGATCTCGCGGCTCGCGCGGATCTCGCGGCTTTCGCGGCTCGCGCGGATCTCGCGGCTCTCGCGGCTCTCGCGGATCTCGCGGCTCTCGCGGCTCTCGCGGCAGACCCTGTGCGGGTGGCTATCGCCGAGGCGAACGAGGCCTACTACGCGAAGCGCGCGGAGCTGGCACCGGTGGCGCGTGGTGAGCTCATGCAGCTCCTGCGCGATGTGCTGGCGGTCACGTGAGCTCACAGCCGGCGGCGATCGACGTGCTCGCGCGCGTCGACGAGGACGAGCGGTCGCTTGCTCACGTCGCACACGCTGCGACGACCATTCCACGCCCGAGCGCGTTGTGACGTGCTGCATCGGGTGTGGGCGCATTGTGACGTGCCGCGGGTGTGGGCACCCGCTGGATCGCGAAGGCATGCTGTGCAGTGACTGCGTGAATGCGGACGCGGAGGGGCGTCAGCGTCGACAACGGTTGCCGCTGTTCCGCGTGGACCCGAACGCAGATCCTCTCCCGCCTCGGTCTGAGGTGCAGAAGGTTCTCATCGATGGGCGCGTGCTCGACTTCGAGAAGACGCGCGTCACGCTGCGCGCGGAGGAGCTTCGTCAGCTCGCTAACGAGACGATTCATGGCGGGGGAGAAGGCGTAATGCCGCTCGCAACCACGGAGGAAATCAGACGAGCGTTGCACGCGCTCTTCGCACCAGGCTACGTCGTGCTCGACGAAGTGTGGGTGAACGGCAAACGGGTCGACATGCTCGCGCTTGCAAAGGTTGAACGTGCGCCAGGGATCATCGGTATCGAGGTGAAGATCTCACGTGCGGACTGGCAGGAGGAACTGCGAAATCCGCCGAAGGCCGAAGCGCCACGTGCCGCGTGCAATCAATGGTGGCTCGCCACGAATAGTCGCCGCGTTTTTCGCGACGAAGAAGTCCCACCGACGTGGGGCGTGCTCATCGTCGAGGGCGCGCCTCAACGTGTGGTGACGCACCGCGACGCACCTGTACGTGCGCAAGAGCCAGATCACGACCTTTTGCGAAGCGTGATGCGTCGTGTTGCGCAGACGATGTCCGTCGAGAGCGATTTTGAGCAGCGTGTCGAACATGAAATTCGTGCGCGTTTGCACCAAGCAGCGGCGATGGCGGAGATCCGGCCCCTGTTTCGGAAGCGGCCGTAGAGCGTAGTATGTGACATCACCCCTATCTTTCATCATACTAATGTTCGATGAATAATCCTGGGAGGTGCTGCGTCGTAGCTTCCGAGGGCAGCAAGGGCGCCCTGGGAGAGACGAAGATGACCCCCCGTCCGGAGAGACCAGAGACCACCATGACCCAAAGCGCCCTCGGCCACGAGATCGTACACACACCCAAGACTCTCGAGACGGTAGAGGCCGTTCGCGCCGTGTGCGCCGATATCCTCGAGGGTTCGCCCTACAGCCTGACCGTGGAGCCGCACGACCTCGGGGGGGCGACGATTCGCCTCAACGCGTCGTGGTATGGCAACCGCGCCGAATGGAAGGCGATCTGGGGCCAGATGAATGAGATCCGCGCGATGATCCGCCGTCTAGGCTACCTCTCGAGCCGCAGGATCAGGCAGCACGCGTGCTACCAGAATCGCGGATGGTGCATGGACGCGGTCGGGGTCTATTGCGAGATCCGCGCGGTATGAGCGCCTCGGATTATCAGGCGGTCCGGGCAGCAGCGCAGGCGCACGCGAACGCCAGTGGACGGGATCAGGGGGTCTACAGGGTTCACGGCGGGTTCTCGAGCATGGGCCTGCCTCGTCGGGAGAACCGCTACGGCTGGGAACGTTCGTGCGAGGTAGTCTCGTGCGAGACCCTGGCGAAGTGCCTGGACGGGCACGGGCCGATCCGAGCGCGATGAATCTCGACTTCGAAACCCTGTCAGCCCTGGGCCTGTCAATGGCTCCGCGCCCGCGATGTGCCTCGCCGATCCGGTGCGCATCGCGATCTCAGGTGACTTGTTCGACAAGTACGAGGACGCGCAGTCGATGCGCGCTTCGTGTTCCCGATGGCGCTGATCGCGGTGTGAGCCGCACGGAGGAGGCACGTGATGACGAAGGGCCCGGGCCGGAAGGCCGTGTATTCGGAGACGATGGAGACGCCGATCGCGGTGCGCTTCCTGGCGGACGAGCTGTGGCGGAAGCTGGCTGCTCTCGAACGCGCTCACGCCCGACACAGCGGCGAAGACGCTAACACGGATTCACGCAGGGGAGCGGCTCGCTCTCGAAGCGGACACGAAGAGCAAGCGATGAACAAGTACCCCGAGCACGAGAAGATGAAGGCTGTGAAGGAGCGCTCGCAGATCGTCGGCGAGTTCTTGGAGTGGCTGGAGTCGCAGAGCATGGAGGTCTGCCATCGACACACCTACGAGTACGAGCCCACGGACAAAAGCCGTGAAGGTCTCCTCGCCGAGTATTTCGAGATCGACCTCAAGAAGATCTCGGCGGAAAAGGACGCGATGTGCGCCGAACTGGTTGCGAACAACGAACGGTGCGGACGATGAGCGAAGATCGAGATCAGGACACGGCCGTCGTCGGCTCGCTCGCGATGCTCGTCACCTGCGAGACGGTCGGTCTCTACGGCGTGGCGTCGCAGGGCGACACGACGTTCATCGCGCTCGTGCTGCAACGCGCAGGCATCAAGGCCATTCGTGATCATGGCGGTCGTCTGGCGCTCGACGCGGGCGTGGTCGCGGCGTTGCCGTCGAGCACGGGGCCTCGGCCACGGCGCGGAGACACGGACGAGGGCGGCGTCTGATGGGCTTCGATTCATTCCCGCGCAACGATGGGTGGGTGTACCGTCTACTGCGACTCCTCGGGCGACTCTTCGGCTACAAGCCCGAGGGCCCGCAACCGCCGTACCGGCCCCCGCCCGCCGCGCCACGTCCCAAGACCCCACCGGAGACACCATGACCTACTGTCACACCGCCACCGAGTACGCGCGGGCTCTGTTCGGGGCGCTCTGCGCGGCCGGGATCGAGCCCGAGCAAGCCCGGGACTGCGCGAACAACTCGGCCGGGGCGATCGTCGGGCTGCCCGAAGTGGGCGTCCGAGTCATCATCGACGAGCGGCTGCGCGCGCAACGCGCCTCGTTCGGCCTGGTGGCGAGCAATGACCTGATCGACCGGGCGTCTCGGGCATGCGCTCGGGTGCCGCGGTTCACGGAGGCAACATGAAGCCCGACACCAAGCCCCGCCTGGGCGGCGCCCTCTGCATCGGCGATCGCGTCCGGCACGTATCCGGGCTCACGGGGATCGTCAAGATCCTGCACGCAGATCTCGGCGTGTGCACGATCGAGCTGGACGGGGCCGGGGCCGGGGCCGGGGCCGGGGCCGGGGCGAAGTTCCTGCCTGGCGGGCGCTCGCGCCGGTCGTTCGAGCTGAACACGTTGGTCCTGGTGCCATGACCGACGAGCCCTACGGGATCTGGCGGCTCACGGCCCCTCGGGCCGCCCTCGACGAACAAGAGACCCGCCAGCGCGACTCGGACGAGGCGTGGGACATGCGCTACGCCGACCGCGCCGAGGAGCTGGATCGATACCTCGGGGCCGTCGTCGAGCTCACGCGCGCTCGAGAGGGGATCCCGAACCCGGAGACGGGCGAGGGTCGAGAGTACCCCAAGGGCGCGCGCTTCACCGTCTCAGGCCGCGTGAGGGACTGGTTCCTCGTCGGCCGCAAGGATTTGCCGTGCCCGCTGCTCGTGCGCTGGGACTGGGTGGAGAAGGTGCCGTGACCGGCAATCGTCAGCCGTCGACCACCGTGCTCGGCCTGCTCGAAGCCGCCGAGTCCCGTACGATGTTCGACTACTACAGCGATCGCTGGAGACCTCGCAGGTCGAGTGGGTCGGGACCTGCCTCGGTCGACCCACCAATCGCAAGCTCGTGAACTGGACCGGCGGGATGGCTGACGTCACGCTCACCGAGCTCGGCGTCCGGTACTTGGCCTGGCTGCGCGGCGGCCGGAAAGGGCGGAAGCCGACATGACCCTCGAACGTCTCCTCTTGGGCATCATCCTGAACGCGGCCGAGGACGCGCTGCGCGGGGATCGATTGCCGGATGGCGCGATACGCCATATCGAGACCATCCGCTGGTACTTGCGCGTCGTCGTGCGGTTCGACCCGTCGGTCGAGGTGCGGCTGATTCACATCCAAGGGCTGAGGCCTTTCACCGAAGGACTGTCATGAGCCTCATCCTCAAAGCCCAGCGCTTCGCCACCGAGAGGCACAAAGGCCAATGGCGAGACACCGCCCCGGGCCTGCCGCCCGTCATGTACATCGAGCACCCCCGAGAGGTGGCCGGGATCGTCGAGAGGGTCGCAGGAAAGAGCTACGTCGCCGTCTCGGCTGCGTGGCTCCACGACGTCATCGAGGACTGCGGCGTGAGCCGGGGCGAGCTCATCGGGCTCTTCGGCGACGGCATCGCGGAGACGGTGATGGAGCTGACCGACGATCCGCGGCTCTCGAAGATCGAGCGCAAGCGCATGCAGATCATCCACGCGCCCGCCATGTCGTACGCGGCGCGGGTCGTGAAGGTCGCCGACAAGATCAGCAACCTCCGCTCGATGCCGACCTCGGGCTGGAGCCACAGCGCCGTCGAGGCCTACGTCGAGCACGCGACCCTCGTCGTGGACGGGTGCCTGAGCCCGAGGAACGAGGTGGTCCGCGAACCCCTCCGAAAGATGTTCAACGAGGCCGTGGTGATGGCGATGGCGGCGTCGGTCTTCTTTGGTGTCGACCGATGACCATGCTGCACATCAGGGCAACGCGGGCGACGCGGCGGGCGCGTCGGTACCGAGATCGTGGTGGCCCGTTCTGGGATTCGTGGATCTGGGCGCAGGCGTGGGATCACCCGCAGCGTCTCATGGCGCAGCCGATGTACCGCGTGCGTCAGTGGTTGCGCGGGCGCACTGAAGAGGATCGCGCGATGGCAGATGCGTGGCGCATGGCGCCTGCGCGCGCGGTGAAGATGATCCTCAACGGCGTGCGGATGCGGGTCGTGCTGTGAACCCGCTTCTGCACGTCGGCCATCTGCCGGACCACCTCGATGCACGAGTCATCGATGTGCCCGGGCGCGTGCACCCGCGGGAGCTCGGCTCGTGGCTGCTGCTGTGCTTCGCGACGCGCGCGGACGGGGCGCGGGCGTGGAAAGTCGCGTTCGTCGTGCCGACCGTCGCGGACAACACCCATCTCTGCTACGTCGATCACCAGCTCGAGCACGCGACGTGAGCCGCGCCGAGACAGGACCTGTCGTGTTCGGCGACGATTGGCCCGGGGTGTTCATCCGGGGCGACGAGGCGCACGGGTACGCGATGAGCCTCCGGCAGATCATCGGCGATCAGGTGCAGCTCTCGTGGAGCCAGCTCGACGCACTCCACGCTCTGAGCCAGCTACTCCTGTCCGCCGATCAGCGGAACCCCGCCCCGAAGACCGCGCTCAAGTCCTACGACGAGTGCCTCCCGGAGAAGTGCCCAGCCTGCAAAGGCACCGGAGCCTCGTGCGAGCCGCCGCCCGAAGACTGGCCCTTTCATTTGGATCCCGGAGCCCCGCCGTGCGCGGAGTGTCAGGGCCGAGGAACGAAGACATGAGCTACGAAGTGAAGATCCTCGCCGACTCGATCGCCCGCGGCACCAAGGTCCGCCTCACGACCATCCAGGCGACGTTCCCGCGCATCGTGCTCGCGGAGTTCAATACGCACCGTGTGTTCTCGCGGAACAGCGCCTCGTCTCGCGCAATCCCCGTCTCGAAGAACATCGAGCGTGTCCTCGCGGACCCGTTCGTGCCGGCTGCGTTCGCCGCGAACCAGAAGGGCATGCAGGCAGGGGAGGAGCTCGACGAGCAAGCCCAGCGTGATGCGGAGTTTCTGTGGCTCGACGCGATGAAGATGGCCGTCGCGCAGGCGAGGCAGATGGCCCTCATCGGCGTCCACAAGCAGTGGGCCAACCGGCTGCTCGAGCCGTTCAGCTGGCACACCGCCATCATCTCCGCGACGGAGTGGGAGAACTTCTTCGCGCTGCGGTGCTCGCCCAAGGCCGCTCCGGAGATCCGGACCATCGCCGAGATGATGCGGGAGGCGATGGTCCGGATCTCCGCCCCGCGCGCGCTCGAACCTGGAGAGTGGCATCTGCCTCTGGTCGAGACGATTCACGACTCGTACAGCTGCAACGATTTCGTGCCCGACGACCGGCTCGACTTCAAGCTGCCGCTCGACGTGCAGGTCAAGCTCTCGGTCGCGCGCTGCGCCCGGGTCTCGTACCTGACCCACGAAGGCAAGCGCGACATCGCGGCTGACCTTGAGCTCTACGAGAGGCTCCGGTCGAGCGGGCACCTCTCGCCGTTCGAGCACGCGGCGCGCGTTGCGACGGACGAGGAACCGATGGGGCCCGCATCCACAGGTCCGTATGCCTCTGGGTTCTACGGCAACTTCCGGATGCCGTGGGTTCAGCATCGCAAAGACGTCTCGAACGAGGCCGTCTTCAAGGAGACGCCATGACCGCGTCGAAGTTCCAAGTCGGTGACAAGGTCGAGTTCGAGCCGGAGTTCGGCGCCGGATGGTGCAAGGGCGCGACGATCGTCGAGGTAGGTGTCGAGGATCGTCCCTACGTTGTGCGGTACGACGACCGCACCTACCGCCGCAACGAGGACGAGCTGCGCTTGTCGTCGCCGGGGCCCTCCGCTCCGCCCTCCGCCGTGGACCACCCCTCTCACTACGGAGGCGCAGACAACCCGTACGAGGCGATCAAGGTCATCGAGGCCTGGAGTCTGGGCTTCAACCTCGGCAACACCGTGAAGTACATCTCCCGCGCCGAACGCAAGGGCGCGCCGCTCATCGACCTCAAGAAGGCGGCTTGGTACCTCGCGCGCGAAATCGAACGGCGAGAGGCCGCAGATCCGCAACCAATCGCCCCGGCGGTCGTGCCGGAGCCGCCGTTCAAGGTCGGCGACTTCGTCTACGATAGGAACCCGGCCCTGCACCGCCGATATGCCGGAGTCGGGAAGGTCGAGAACGTCCACGGCGACAGTGCAGACGTTCACGGGCCCTCGCAGGAGGGGTCGGTCCGAACCCAGATCGCGAACCTGACTTGGTCGGCGCGTTCGAGAAGGCCGTGGTGAAGATGCTCACGCGCCCGAGTCTGCAGCTGTGCGTCACGCTCAAGCTCGCCAACGTGCCGCTCGGCACGAAGGTGTACACGCACCGCGACGACGCCGGAAGGCACTACGACTCGTGCACCAGCGAAGCGTGGGAGGTCGCGTTCGGCGAGGTCGTCGGATACGGCACAACGCCTGCGAAAGCGCTCGACGAGTTCGATGAGCGCTCCTCGTACGCGAGCGCGTACGCGAGCGCGTACGAGGAGCGCTCAGATCGCTTCAACCGGGAGAATCCATGACCACGCCCGCCATCCAGAGCGCCACCATCCCCGGTCTCGTGATGTGGGATAACGGCGCGATCGTGCGCGTGCACCTCAACGAGGACGACACCATCTACCGCGACAAGCAGGGCCGCGTCGACGTGCGCGAGAGCTTCGGCCGCGTCGAGCTCCCGGGCCTCGTCGAGGACGTCTTCAAGCTCGTCGAAGAGCGCGAGCGCAAGAAGCGCTATCGATCCGAGTGGAAGCCGCGGCACGTGCTCGAGCTGCTCATCGTGCGCGCGGCGAAGAAGCGGGCCGGCGTGCCGTGAAGCACCTCTGCACGAAGCCGGGCCTGAAGCTCTTCCTGGGCTGGGAGTCGTACGACCGCGAGCGCGGCGAGAGGCGCGATCCTGAGTCCCGCTTCCGGTGCCCGGGCTGCTGCACCCACGTCGCCGCCGCGCCGGACGCGGTCACGGACTCGTGCCCGTACGTGGCAGAGCACGCCTCCATGGCCAAGGCCTATGCCGTCCTCTGCCTGCCGCGCGGGTCCAGGGTCCGCTTCCTCGGCAATCACCTCAGCCCGGATGCGTGGCCCGAGTCGGAGACCGATCCGTGGTGGGCCGAGCAGCTGGGCTGGGTCGGCGAGTCGAGTCGTCTGACCGAGGGCGGCTATCTCGAGGTCGAGACACAAGAGCGGACGTTCTGCGCGTCGATCGCGTGCTGGGAGCCGGCTGGCGATGCGCCGTTCGGGACGCTGGCCGAGCCGAACCACTCGAGGAGCCGCAGCTACTGGGCCAGCAACGGAGACTGGATGCTCGGGGTCATGGTGCGCGACGCGGCTCGACTGCGACGAGAGATCGACGCGACCTTCGCGGAGTCCGTGCGCATCGCTCGCGTCGACATCGTGTGCTGGGTCGAAGAGGACAATCGATGGCAGGCCAAGTACCGGGCCGAAGAGAAGGCCCGAGAGGCCGCACAGGGGCCGAGGACGACATGACCGTCATCGCCCACAGCTACCCGTGCCCGGACTGCGGCGCGTCGATGGAGACCCTCCGCTGCGTTGAGCCCTCCTGCCCTCGGGCCTCGAAGCGGCGAGTACGCGACGCGCGCCAGGCCTCCTGGGCGCTCGTGCTCGCGGTCGGCGTCATCGTCGGGGTCTGGCTCGGGGTGTACCTCCACACCGAACGCGACAGGGCAGCGTGCACGGCTCGCGGCGGGCAGCCGATCGATGTACAAGGCGGATACGGCGGCTGGGTGTGCGCCGAGATCAGGAGAGAACCGTGACGACGAAGACTGGCTGGTCCCTCATGATGCCTGACCACGAGGCGGCGCAGGCGCTCAAGGCGGCGCGACCCGGAGTCCGCCGGGCACTCATCGCCCCCGTCGTCCTGCACGACCGTGAGCTGCCGCGGATGCGCGACTACTTCGCCCGGACCGTGAACTTGGCGCCGTACACGGTCACATCTCGCGTGTCGCACCACCTCGACATGGGCGGCATGATCCACAAGGACGCGCACACGCACCGGACCGTGTTCCAGGGCTTGCCGATGACCGTGTACTCGATTCACGTCGAGATGCTTCAGCTCGGCATCGCCTCGTCCGAGACCCGCCGCAGCGGCCTGATCTACACCCCGACGTGGCCCATGCCGATGGCCATCACGCCGGACCAACGCACGGAGCTCTTGGCGTGGCTCGCCGGGATCGCGGCCGACGCGGCTTGTTGGGCCGACGCCGAGAACGAGCAGCATAATCGCGACTTCGCGAACGCGCCGCCGAACGTTGCCGTCGCGCCGCGCCCGGTCCGCGGCGGGGGTGGTGTGGAGTCATGACCTACGACACGCCCGACGACGCCTTGGGGGCCTTGGCTGCGCACCTCTTGGCCGTGGAGTCCCTGCGCCGCGGCTCAGGCCTGGTGTCAGGTGACGTGGGGCGGCGCGTGACGGCAGGACTACCGATGCGCCGTGTGCCGGATCTCGATCGTGAGGTCGACGTAGAAGGGAACCGCGGTTCCGGGGCCCTCGCTGCCGGGGGTGCCTTGGACCAGCAGCGGCAGGATGAGCACCGGCAGGCCCGTGTTCAGGCCGAGGCCCGAGGTCAGCGTGTCACGCACGAAGAAACAGCCGCCGGATCCGAACGAGTCGTCGGTCTCGGTCGTGAGGGGCTGGATGTCAGCCTGCAGGATGATGGGGCGCAGCGGCGACCACTGGATGCGCACGTTCTGCGCCCAGGTCTCGTTGCCGATGTAGATCTCGTCATCGTTCACGCCGGGATCGAAGTCGGTGGCAACGCCGGCCGCGAGCGTGGCGTGGGGCGAGACGCCGGCGAGCTGGCCGTCGTCGAACACGAAGCCGGGCAGGCGACGGGACGGGTTCGCGAACGCGGCCGGATCGAGCGGCGGGGACGTGCTTCCGGGGTCGAACAGCGCGAGGCGCAGCGACGCGCGGAAGATCCCATCCGACGGGACGATCACGGTCGGGAACGTGCCGTTGGTCTTGGGGAAGGTCGCGAGGGCTTCGCCCGCGACACACTGACCGCGGTAGCGAAGCCCCTGGGTCGAACCGGCGGGGCGGGTGAGGGGCTGCAGCATGCGGTGGTGTACCATCCCCGACGGGCGAAGGGCCACGTGACCGAAATCCACCCAGAGCTGAAGAAGTTCCTCGAGAGCACCGAGCCCGGCTCCCTGACCCTCGACGGCGTGACGTACGTCCGGGACCCGGGCGAGCGGGGCGCGAGGGCGTACTCATCGCTCGTCATCGACGCCGTGTCGTACCCGTTCCTCCCGACCGAGATCAGGGCCGAGGCCGTGGTGATGGACGAGTCGATCGCTCGGCCTTCGGACATCCGCCGCTTCCGGGGCGCGGCGTCGGTCGTGATGCTCAAGGAGCTCGAGCACCGCCTTGAAACGCCTCATCCTGCGACGATGAACGGGCCCGAGTTCCCGAAGCTGCACAAGCGCGAGGCCCGAGGCGTCCCGCTCTCGAAACAGGAACAGCGACGCCGGATGCGTGAACATGCGCGGCGTCGGTGAATAGAACCCGAGCTCGACCGTCGGAGACACCATGGAAGACAACTACGGATACGTGTCGCTGCACTGGCTCCCGTGGAATCCTCGCGCCACGTTCGCGGCTATTCACGCACGTGCATGACAACATCCGCGCCCATGCACGTGCATGAAACCGACCCCTAATCAAGTCCGGATTTAGGTCGATAAGCCCGAAAAGGACCCCGGTAACAGCTCTTACCGGGTATGAGCTAAGTAGTTGATTTCATTGAGTTTTTCGCCTTTTACCGTCAAGAGGATCCATGCCCGAAACGCCTGATGAAAAGCCCGTCTCAGCCGCCGAGACCGCCGCCCCCACGCACGAACAGAGGCGCTCGTTCATGCGTCAACACCTCTTGCTCAAGGCCTCGTACCATCGAGAGGAGGCTGTGCTACTCCACGCGCAAGCCGCGAAGCAGCGCGCCTACGCGGCCTTCTGCGAGCACCGCGCGTCGCGGGTCCAGGAGCTGGACGAGCGCACCATCGAGCTCATGCTCGCGGACTGGCTCGCCGCCGACGTGATCGAGGGGACGGCGTTCGCGCGCAACAATGCGCTCGGCACGATGCGACGCGACCTTGCGGCCGCACGACGGGATGGGCTGCTGTGATGCCGAAGAAGCGCCCCGAGCCGTCAGGGAATGACCGAAGGGCGAAGGCCAAGGCTGCGTCCGCGCGCCGTCGTCGCAAGGGCTGGCTCGCGGCCGCCGAGGCGCAGGCCAGGACGGCCGCCGCGGCCGCGATCCTCGAGGCACGCGGCGTGAAGCTCATCGGCGAAGGCGTGAAGGCCATCGAGGCATCCGATCGCGCGAAGGCGTCCGAGACCGCGCGCTCCGGCAAGCCGAAGAAGCGTCGCGTCGCCGCGCGTCGACCGAAGCTGACCGGCCTCGACGCCGCGATCGCGGCCGACATCGACGATCTCGATCAGGTCGCGGCGGCAGGGGCCGAGCAGGCCGGCTTCGACGTAGTGATGGCGGGGCTCGACGCATCCTCGTCGTTCTATCGCGCGACCCATGAGGCCTTCATCTCCGATGCCGCCGAGGCCTTCACCAATGCCGCCGATCCCGCGCCCGTGCCCCCGGTCCCGCCCCCGAGCGCAGCTGCGGCCGCGAAGGTCGAACAGGATCGAGCCGCCGAGCAAGCGGCTCGTGTCGCCGCGATCGAAGCACTCCTCGAGCGGGCGAAGCAGGGCCACAGCGCGGCACGGCTGCAGCCCCACGTCCGCGAGCTCGCCAAGCAGCTCGGCGACGAGCTCTTCTCGAAGGACGACGTCCAGCTCTTGCTCGAGCTGCCGGAGGCGGCCGCGGCGAAGAGCCTATCGACGCTGCGGTACATCGCTCGTCTGCGCCGCTCGATCGCCCTGTACGAGCGGGTGGTACTGCGAGAAGCGAGTGAAGATGACTGCTGAGTACGAGACGACCCTTCGTAAGATCACGCCGACCACCGAACTCCGTGTTCTGAGCGAGGGCGAGCTGCTCGCGCATTTCAGGTGGTCCGACGGACGAGTCCAAGTCGTGACGGCGGCCCCAGTCCTGCGCGCTGCGGCTGATAAGTGGAGCGTGGAAGGCGTCGAGGAGTGGGTAGGGCCAGGCGAGACCGCGACGGTGCGCGCCACACCTCCCTCGGATCCGCGGTTCCTTGAGGTCCTCGAAGACTATGTGGCACGTCAGGCGGGGCTCCAGACGCGGATGTCCAGCGAGCGCGAGCCGCCGCCTCGCCTATTCGCACCAGGTGCCGACGCCCTACGCGTCGACGGGCGCGGGAGCGGCCACGGGGCTCGGTGACGGTGGCGGGGCCACGCCGAGCGGCGGAGGCCCCGGCTCAAAAAAAGAAACGATGAACTGGGAGAACGAACATGGCTGATAACACTTTCGTACCGCAGATTGCGAATGGGTCTGGTGCACCGATGGAAAAACGATCCGCGGGTCGCTGCGTGACGAAGCGGTTGATCGAGGATTGGCTCCCGATCGCAGCGCTCGGCGAGGAGAGCGTGCACATCGCTCGTCTGCGCCGCTCGATCGCCCTGTACGAGCGGGTGGTACCCGCGAAGGCGCCATGAAGAAGCACTACGTCAAGATCGTCCGCGTCGTCACCTCGACCGACGAGCGCGCCTCGCTGAGCCGCACGAGCTTCTCGTGGTCGAGCACCGACGTGCACGCGATCACCGGCGAGTGCGGGCACGTGAAGGTGAAGCGCGGCGGCGAGGCCCCCAAGGCCATGTTCCTCTGCAAGAGGTGCAAGCAGGGCCGGGCTCGGGTGCCGATCGAGGGCGAGCTCGGCCGCTTCGACCGACGTCGGTCCTCGCCCAGGAGCCCGCTCGCGGCGATGCTGGTGCCTGGCGGGTCGTAGGCACGTCCCGTGCTCCACCGACCGCATGGAACTCCTCGTCACCATCGTCATCGCCCTGATCGTCGTCGGGCTTCTGCTCTGGGCGGCCGATAGCCTCCCGATCGACGCCGCGATCAAGCAGATCATCCGCGTCGTCGTCATCGTCGCGGTCGTCCTCTGGCTGCTCGGCGCGGTCACCGGGTACATGCCGCCGATCTGGCACTACCGCCACGGGTGAGGCGAGGCTCTACGGATCGAGGCGGGGCTCTACGGTCGGTACGTGCGCCGAAGAAGCGCCCGGTCCCAGTCGTCGATCCACGGAGGCCACTCCGCGTCTTCGGTCCGTCGCTGCACGCGACGCATGATGCTGCCGTCCCAGTCGTCGTGGTCGAGCCCCGCGCAGTGCCCGAGCTCGTGCTCGAGGACGTAGCCGAGGATCTCGTCCGAGCCCGTGTTCGACGTCGTGATCGCGCACCGTGTGCCCGTCAGCGTCGCGGGATCGAACCGGGCATCGCCGCCGGCGCGCGCAGCGTCGTCCGCATGGGTCTGGACGTCGAAGGCGGGGCCGACATCGACCGGCGTGCCGATGACGACGGTGACGTCGCAGTCGGTCTGCGCCGCGTCCATCATCTTGAAGAGCGCGAAGCCGAGGCGCTCGTTCGACGTCCCGATCGCCCACGCGGTCATCTTGCGCGCGCCCTCGTCGGCTCGACCGAGGACGTAGTCGGACGGGCAGACCGAGATCGGAACATCGAGGGCCGCGAAGTGCGGCCGCGTCAGCATGAAGCCCGGCTCGGCGCACCCGACGAGCAGCAGGCCGAGCAAGCCGACGATACGCATCACGCCTCGGCTTCGGCCGCCGGCTCGGCCAGCATCGGCACGAGCTCGCGCTCGACGCGCTGGAGGTACTCGGTCACGAGCTCGCCGAGCGTCACCGCCTTGAGCTGCTCGTTCTCGTCGACGTGCTGCTGGGCGAGCTCGCGCTTGGCATCGACCTCGCCCTGGACTGTCTTCACGACGCGGCCGAGGTAGTCGATCTGGCCCTGGGCCGTCTTCGTCGCCTCGTCGTCGCCCTCTGCGGCCGTCAGGTTCGCCATGAGCGCGTGCGCGACCTGGCTGTACGACATGCCGTAGTCGCGCGAGCAGCGCGCCTCGAGCTCCTGCGAGGTCTGCTCTTCGGCGTCGACCTCGAGCACGACCACGCCCTCGTCCGCGAGCTTCTGCGCCTGCTCGATGGCGTCACGGACGCGCGAGCCGATGAAGTCGATGTCCCACGGCGTGAGCGTGAAGCTCGGCGAGCCGGGCATCCGCGTGTCGCGCGCGGCCGGGTTCACCATCTGGTGCCCGCGGCCCTCGGAGTGCGCGAGCGCGTCGAGCTCGTGGCGTTGCTTGATGGCGCCGGCGAACCAGCCGCTGTTGATCATCTCGTCGATCGTCTTCATGGTCGTCCCTCTCGGTCGGTTTCTGTGGAGCTCGGCGTGCCGGATCACTTCCAGATGGCTTGCCAGTTCGCGGCGGTGTTGCCGCCCGCAGCGACCGACGTGAACGTCAGGCCGGTGACTGCCTTGGTCGGGATGACCGCATCAGCCAGCGGAGCGATGCTCGTGACGAACGCCGTGTCCGGCGCCGCCCCGGTGCGCACGAGGCCGGTGTAGCCGAGATCGGCGGCCCAGACCTTCGCGACGGTGCCGCCAGCGGCGATGTTGACGGTGCCGGTGAGCATCGGCGGGACGATGTCGCCATCCGCGCCTGGGGTTTGGTAGATGGGCTGCGGAGCGTCGGCGCCACGCATCGTGAGATGGATCTTCACGTCCGCCGAGAAGGTCACACCGGGCAGCGCTGTAGACGAGTCAAACTTCACCGTCTGGAAGTTCGCGGCGGCGCCGCCAACCTTGAACTTCACGGTCGTTGGACCTGCAACTGATCCCGAGACTCCGGAATATTTCTCCCCGTACAGCCGCGCGCCTCGGAAGTCGAAAACCAACGCCGTCGCAGTATCAGGCAACTCTTGCCCTGCACTCGCGAAGTCGATGACCCCCGAGTTGCCAGAGTTGATGTAGCCTGTACATACGACGCTCGGAACCTTTGCGCCGATTACGGAGAGAGGTACGGCGGCCGACGCGCGCAGACCCGAAATGGTTGAAGTCTGATCCACGATCAGTCGCGTCTGGCCTCCCACGGTGACGCCTGTGCTGCCGGCGTCGGTCCCGAACGAAGTGCGATCGACGATGAAGAACTCGCCCGGCGTCGCTCCTGGCGGCGCAAGCGGATCGGTTCCGTCGAACGTAGCCACGACGTTCGTGCCTGAAGAGAACCCGCCGAACAGGCAGCCTGTATACTTGACCGTTCCGCAGGTAGTGTGCGTGAACCCCGCTGCCGCCTGCGGTCCAGAGCAGTTCCGCATCTCGTAGTTCTTGACGTACTTGGCGATGACCGTCAGTCCAGTGCCGTACGTGCAGCTATCGATGAGCAGCCCATTCGTGAAATACGTACCCGCCGCATACGCGGAGCCGTCCGCGACGATGTTCCCGTTGATGTTCAAGCCGTGCAACAGGAAGTTGCTGATTCCGAGATTGGCGCCGAAGTCGAAGACGTTTGCGCCGAACCGCCGAAGCGAGGTGCTTACGCTGAGTCCGGACGACGGTGCCGGCATGCCGCGAATCGATCCCGTGACCACCGTTGCCGGGACGGTAAGCGCTGCCGTCAGCGTGAAGGCCTGCGGTGCGATCCACACCGTGTCGCTGGTCAACATCGCGTTGATCGCTGCCTGAATCGTGGCGAAGGGTCGATTGTCGTTGCCACGCTGCGCGGTCACGTCGTTGCCGTACACCTGATCGACGTAGAGCACGGAACTCCACGGGCCCTTCAGGCTGCTCGCAGACGATCCGGATGCGGTGAACAGAACTTCCATGGAGGCTCCGGAGGCGGTGAAGGGAAGTGGGAGATCAGGCGACGACGTACATGAACGAGAAGTCGCACGCGATCGCGCCCTGCGCGCCCGTCGCCGTGGCGCTGGCCGTGAACGCGTTTGCCGCGAACGACATCGGGATCGACGGGCCGAGCGCGGCCGCGCCGGGGACGAACGCGCCGGAGGCGCCCGTGCCGGTCGTCGCGACCGGCACCGGAATCACGACGGTGCCTGCGCCCGCGCCGCTGGCCGCGACCGTGAGCCGCGCGCGCACCGTGACGGTGTTGAGCACGCGGATGTACTCGGCGTTCACGAGCGCGCCGGAGAGCACCCCGGTGAACGTCGGCACCGGGGTGTACGGACCAGCCGCGAGGTTGAGGGCGCCCGTCGTCGTTCCGTTGAACAGGATTTCCATCGCCCACCCTAGCGCGACCCGGGGCTGAGACGCCCGTGGCGCGCGCGCTCGGCCTCGCGCTAGGGTGGCGGATGGCTCTCACCGTCGCGCTCATCCTGAACGGCACTCACCACGCTTCGACCTCCGGCACCGGCGGAGGCGGCGGATCGACCGCGCTCACGATCGGCGCGGGCGTCGGCCAGGTCCCGGCGACCGGCGCGGGGCAATTGCTCCAGGTCGAGCTCCCGTTCCCGGCCTCGCAGTGGTCCGGCTCCGACGCCCAGGCCTCGTTCGCGCGGCAGCTGTACGTCCAGTGCCAGTCCCTCGACGGCAACGTCACGGCCATCGTCGCGCACGGCACGCCGGTCGTGTTCCCGGCCGGGGCTCTGCCCCGCGCGCAGTTCCTCGTCGATCTCACGGCCGCGGGCGCGGTGCAGATGTGGGTCAAGTCCGAGGCGACCGTCTCGCGCTGATCTTCGTCGCCTCGTGAATATCTGCCGATCGCCTGCGTCTCAGGCGCATGGTGACCCTCTCCGGCTCGCGCTCCGCGCTGATCGATCTCGGCTCTCGGCTGAAGAGCATCCTCGGGCTGAAGCAGGTGAAGGTCCGGTCCTCCCCTCACTCGAGCGGCATCGTCGAGTGGGACTTCGAGTACGATCCGCAGCTGACCGAGCCGCAGGCCGAGGTGCTCGCCGCGTCGCTGGGGCTTCCCAAGGCGCAGGGCGAGCTCGCGTCGGGGCCTGACTTCCGGCTCTGGACGGGGCGGCCGCTGCCGAGCATGGCCGACATCGAGCGCGCCTGGATCCTCCACGTGCTCGCGCAGTGCGGCGGCAACAAGTCGCGCACCGCGCGCATGCTCGGCATCGATCGCCGGACGTTGTACCGCAAGGTCGCGCGGTGGATTGTGGGGTGACGGCGAGGCGATTGACGCCGGATTCCGTCCGTGCGAGCGTGTGGCAGGGTGGTAGACGCCTCGGCGTCGGAGGAGGGTCGATGAAGATCTACATCGCGGGCTCGAGCAAGGATATCGAACGGTGTGAGATGTGGCGGGACCGCTGCATCGGTCTCGGCATCGAGATCACCGAGGACTGGATGTCGGTGATGAGGGCGTCGCCGAACGAGCAACTGCTCGATCACGAGCGCCTCGTCGCGTGTGCAGCGGCCGATCTGCGCGGCGTCGAGGACGCCGACTACGTCTGGCTGCTCGCGCCGCCCGGGACCAAGCCCTCGGCCGGGTGCTGGAGCGAGCTCGCGTGGGCGTTCGCTCGCGGTGTGCCCGCGGTCTACTCGCCCCCGTCGGGTGAGCGGCCGCAGTTCTGCATCTTCACGGCGCTGCTCCCCCCTCAAGCCCTCTGTGCTTCCGACGACGAGGCGTTCGCGAAGCTCGAGTCGGCGTTGCGGATCGAGTCGCAGCTGGACGGGGTGGCGTCGTGAGCGGCATGGGCGACTTCGACCACCACGCCGACTACCTCGAGCCCGACGAGTCGCCGGGGGCCCCCGACCGGCCGATCACGCCGAAGCCCGCCGTCGACTACCACCCGACCTCGCTCTTCAAGGTCGGAGACCGAGTCGCCCTCGACTGCGCCGAAGCCTGCAAGTGCGGGCTGCGCGGTCGCGAGACCGAGATCAAGCATGTCTTCTTCTCGATCGACGCGGGTGAGCCCGAAGAGGAACGCGACTACGCGGTCCTCCTGGACGGTGTCGGCTACGTGAAGGCGGGCGGATTGCGCAAGGTGCTGCACGCGCCTGTCGCCGGCGCACCCGCGAAGCTCGAGGTCCCGCCCTCGATCGAACCTGAGCCGCGCTTCAAGGTCGGCGACCACGTCCGGTTGAAGACGGAGTCGCGCCACCTCCGCTACGACGACAGCGAGCCCGAGGTCATGCGCATCGTCCGGATCTACGGCGACGTCGCCGACATGTCGCACGACATCCAGCCCGGGATGCCGGCTCCGTGGGGTCTCGAGCATCTCGTTCACGTCGAGACGAACGCGACCTGTACGCGGTGCGGGTACGGCGCGTATCAAGGCCTGTTCTCGGCCTCGTGCAATCGCCCGGGCGGGTGCAAGACGATCGAGGAGCGGATCGGCGAGCCGGTCGACGGACAGGACATCGTCGTCGTGCGCGGGCGCCACTCCTCACCGAAGCGACACATGGTGGGCTGGAACAACGAGACGGCATTTCGCGTCACCGGCCGTGACGGCCTCTTTGCCATCAGAGGGCTCGCCATCGACGAGTGGAGATCGATGCGCCGGCGGGAGCTCGCGACCGAGGACTTCGCGACGGCGCTCAGAGAGGGAATCAAGGCCGGGATCGCGCGTCTCGTCGCGAAGGGTCCGCGGTGACCGACCACTCCGCCGCGGCCGCGCTCCTCGACGACTGGGCCTCGCGCGCCGGCAAGGCCGCTCCGAAGCCCGTCGAACCGCAGGCGCCGGCCGACATGCTCTTTCGCATCGCGCCTGAGAAGCTCTGCATTCCGGGGTACGACGACACCCAGGAGGGCGACCCCTACCGCAACGCCTTGCCGATCGATCCGGCGATGGTGCTCTCGGTGATGGCGCTCGGCGTGCTCGAGCCGATCATCGTCCGCAAGCGCCCCGACGGGGTGCTCGAAGTCATCGCCGGGCGACAGCGGACGCGGCATGCGCGCGAGGCGAACAGGCGCTTGCTCGCCGAGGGCGAACACCCGATCACGGTGCTCGTCAACATCAAGGGTGGTCGGTTCTCGCCCGAGATGGCGTTCATCGTCGACACGACCTTGAACGAGCACCGCGTGAACGATCCGCCATCGGTGAAGGTCCGCAAGGCCGCCAAGATGGCCGCGCAGGGCATTGCCGTGCTCTCGATCGCGACCGCGTACCGCGTCGAGCCGCAAATGGTCGAGCGGTGGCTGCAGGCCTCCCGCGCGTCCATGCCTGTCGCGATCGCGCTCGACGCGGGCAAGATCACCATCGCGACCGCAGCCGACCTGTCGCTCCACGACGAGCTCGCGCAGATCGACGCCCTCGAGAAGCTCGCGCTCATCGCCCCCCAGCGCAGCGCCGAGGCTGCGGTCGCGCGGGCCATCGTCAGACGCGAGCCCCTGCCCGGTAGCGTCCCGAAGCGCGCCGTGCGCTGGATCCTCGACGCGCCCGAGCAGTTCTCGGCCGACTTCATCCGCGGGATCAAGTTCGTGCGCGGCGAGCTCACGGCCGAGGAAGTGCGCGAGATCCTCGAGCGGGTGGGGCGATGACCCCCGAGCGACTGGCGGAGATACGCTACCAGCTCGGCGATCTGAGCGGCGAGAACGAGGTCATGGTCGACGAGCTGGAAGCGTTGCGCGTGGCACGTGACTACGCGCGAGAGATGGCGCGGTCAGGCACGAAGAGGACGCTGCGCGAGTACGCATCCGCCACGCGCGCGCTGATCCTCGAGCTGGCAGGTGAGCCGTGACGCTGCGAGAAGCAGCGGAGGCGATGCTCGAAGCGCTGGACGAGCCGCAGGAGACGGGCACGAGCGAGGACGGCGAAGGCTTCGTCTCACTCTCGTCGCTGTGGGCAGAAGCCGAAGCCCTCCGCACCGCCCTTGCAGCCGACCCGGACACGTCTGCGCGAGAGGCGGTGACGCCGGCCGACGCAGCGATCGCCGCGCTCAGCGATTTGCTGGAGATGACCGCCGACTGCCTGCCGGTCGAGCATGCGCAGCGAGAGCGGGCGATGCGTGCGAGCCGATTCAAACGCACGGCGGAAGCGGCTGATGCGTACACGGCGCGCGTGCGAGCGGAAGTGATCGCCGAGGTACGCGTCGCGCTCGCTGGGGACCTGCCGAGCGGCGTCGTGCTCTCGCCAGAGGTCGCGGTGATTCGCGAGGCCGTGCGCGTGACGATGGACCTGCCGACGATGAGCGACGGAACGAGACTCAACCGAGCGACCTACGAGAAGCTCATCGCCGAGAATATCGCGCGCGTCGAGGCCGCGATGCCGCAGTGCCCCGAGCGCGATCACACCGTGGCGATCCTCCAGCGCTCTGCTGAGCACGAGTACCGCACTCATCCCGAGACGCTGGCGGTAGAGCAGGCGATGGCCGTGGCGCAGCAAGCATGGTTCGAGGCATCGGGACGACGCCCGCTCGACGACGCAGAGCTACGCGCCATCGTCGCCTCCGTGCTCGATCCCATCGCAGTGGAGAGAGCGCGGCTGCGCGAGGCGGTGGTCGAGGCGGCGATGGCTCAGGATGCGTCTGGACGCGAAGCGCTCGGGCGGCGCGACGTGGACAGCATCCTCGTCGCGACCGGCAGGCACCTGACCGCCTGCGCCGTCCTCCGAGCCCACATCGCGAAGCACGGAGATGCTCCGTGACGGGCAAGTGCGCGACATGTGCTCACCGCTTCTCAGGTCGTCCGGTCTGGACGTGGGACGGACGCGAGAAGGCGCTCTTCGTCGACCGTCCGATGCGCGACGGCGATTGCTATTGGTGTTTCTGTCGTGCGCTCGTGCGGATGATGGACCCGAGGAGACCACGATGAACGCCACCTTCCACGTCGAGAAGATCGAGACCTCGAAGACGCCGGCGCACGTCGACGTGTACGTCCGATACGACGGAGGCGCGATCGTGCTGACGTTCCCGGACACCTACCCGAAGAGCACCGTGCTCGTGAACATCAAGAACGAGATCCGGACTCTGATGCACCAAAGAGACACGAAGAAGCGCCTGGCTTCTTTGCTGGGGAGGCACGACCTGTGAAGGTGGTTGTAGGCTTCTCGGGTGGTGTTACGTCCGCATGGTGCGCTGGGTGGGCGCTCCGCAACCACCCACGCGAGGACGTGACGTTGCTCTTTAAGGTCGGCATGCGCGAGAAGATCGACATCGGCGTTTGCGACTGTGGAGATTGAGATGAAACTACCTCCTGAGCTCACCTCGCTCGTCCGCGCCGCCGCCAAGACCGTCGAGGCCTGGCGCGGGCTCAAGGAGGCACACCGCGACGAGTCGGTGAAGGCGCGCGCCCGCCACGAGAAGGCGCTCTGGGCCTCGCTCGAGAAGCTCGACACGAGCCTCAGCGAGGTCATGAAGCTCGCCAAGCGCCCGAACGAGCCGATCGACGCCGAGGCGCTCTTCGCCAACATCATGAAGGGCATCGAGCTCGCGGGACGCGTCGTCGGGCGAGCTCGTTCGATCGGCTCGACCGCAGGGTCTCGAGTCGGCCGCATCATCGACGTGAAGCCGGAGGAGTGATGCGTCCGCCCGTCGCCCTCACGAACGCCTTGTTCCGCGTGCCGTGCCAGTGCGTGCACTGCAAGGCCGGTCGGCGTCGCCGCAACGGTGATCCGGTTCGGCTGCCTGCTCAGATGACGGGCGTCAGAAGGTAGCGAGTTCGACTCTCGCAGATCTCCGTACGGTGGCGTGGTGCGAATCCGCGCAGGCTAGTGGGGTGTGGACCCAGCCGATGTAGTTAGCCGGAAAGAGATCCGGCGCGCGGCGCCTCGACCTCGGTCGGGGCGTTCGTCGTTCGGCGACTTACGACGCGTGTCCGAACAGCTCGCAGACGAGGTTGTAGACGAACGCGATCACCGTGACGCCGAACATCAGATCGACCGAGCTCGAGCCTTCCTTGGAGCGACGTGGCCCGCTCGAGCCTTCCTTGGAGCGACGTGGCCCGCTCGGGACGGTGTCGTCGGGCTCGAGCGCGGCGGGTTCGAGCGCGGCCGGTGCGGCGGGGTCAGATGCGGCGGCGACCGGCACCGGCGTCGGGGCTCTCGGCGGCACGCGCACGAACGCCGCCCAGAACGCTGACAGGACCGTACCGATCGCGGTCGCGGTCTCGGCCGCGGCCGTCGGATCGCTCAGGAAGTGCGCGAGGCTGTTTCCGAGGTGCTCCCAGCGCGCGTCCGGGACGAAGATGGCGATCACGGCCGTGACGAACGCGAGGCCCAGCACGAGCACGATGTGCTTCCAGTCGTTCAGGAAATCCGACATCTTCTTCGTCATTTCGGTCCAGTCACTTTCTTGATCTTGCCGGTTTCCCCGGTCCGTCCCTGAGCCCCGCCGCCCGAGCCCTCAACCTGGAACTTTTCGGCCATCTCGAGGGCGACCTGGGTCGCTCGCTCCTCAGCCTTGTGCGCCCGCTCCTCGGCCTTGCGGCGAAGGTTGTTCGCCGCCTCGACCTCGCGGAGCATGATCGCGCGCTCGCTCTCGATCTGCTTCTCGAGCTCCTCGATCTTCGTGTCGGAGGCGAGCGCGTGTCTCTGCGCCATCTCCATACCGATGCGCGCGGCCGACGACTCCTGGTGCGCGGTCTCGGCCTTGGCGCGATTCTGATCCGCACCATGCTCGCGCGCCTTCGCATTCGAGCGGGCGATACCGAACGCCGCCACGAGCACGCCAAGCGCCCCCGTCAGGATCCGCAACCACTGCTCGTCCATAGGTCACGTCTGCCTCGCCACCGACTACCCTACCGTGCCGGTGGCCTCGCGCGCCCGTGTCGAGGTAGGCTCTACCCCATGTCCGCAGCCGCGATGCTCTACACGGCCGTGGTCGGCAACGTCTCGCCGAACGCGTTCCTCGCCGCAACGCAGACGGCCGCCCAGACCGCGCCGGTGAACCTGACCCCGGGTCCGTGGACCTCGGCCCAGATCACCGTGCCGGTCGAGAGCGCGCCGGTCTACAGCTTCCCCGCGAGCGCCAGCCCGACCGACGCACAGCAGACCGCCGCGCTCCGGCTCGGTAGCGATCCGCTCACGGCCGCGCAGCGCGCCTCGCTCGCGTCCTCGCTCGGGATGGCGAGCGCGGGCACCGGCCTCTACGGCACCTCGGGGCCGTTCCAGGGCGTGTACTTCGGCAACGTCCCGTCGCCGATGCCGGCGAGCGTGCTGATCTCGGCGTTCAAGCAGGTCTTCGTGAACCCGACCGGCGCCGCACCCTCGCTCTCGTGGCGCGGAACGCTCGCCGCCCGCGTCGCCAACACCATGCACGCCTTCACTTCGAGCGCCGCGCTCTGGGGTTCGACCCCGGCCGGTGATCGCGGCGTGCCGGCCAATCCGGCCTTCGTCGAGGCGGCGCCGGGCGCCGACTACGGCATCTTGCTCGGGCTCGGAGGCGTGGCGCTGCTCGCGTACGTCGCCTCGCGCGGAACCGCGAAGAAGCCGTTGCTCGCCGGCTGGCGGGCTCGAACGTCCGACATCAAATGCAAGCACGTCAACGTGGGCGACCAGCGAAGGCGTATGTGCTGGGATCGACAGGGACGTCTCGTCTCGAACACGGCGGTTACGCCGCCCACCGGCCTCGGCAAGCTCTCGACGAACCGAGAGGGCCTGACCTGGGAGGAGTGGCGGCGCGCGGCCGCCGTGAGCTCGTCGACGCGCGGGGCGCATGCGGCGTGGGTTCGGGGTGAGGATCCGACCGAATGGCGGGCCGTGCGGCACGCGGGAGCGGCACGTCGATGAACCGCGCCGCTCCGATCACCGGTCAGCCCGGTCTCTATCGGCTCGCGGGAACCTCGAACCTCAACGGTCTCGGCATCTCCGTCGACTCGCTGAACGCGAAGGTGACTGCGGTGCAGGCGCAGTACGACGCGCTCAAGACCTCGATGACGCCGCTGCTCAATGCCTATGGCCCGCTCGATCAGGACTCCCTCAAGCGCGTGCTCGCGGCCGTGCAACAGGCCGGGAGCTCGCCCGCGATCATCGGCGCCGCGTCGTTCGTCGGCGTGCTGCGCCTGGCGCTCGCATCCTCGGTCGGCAACATCGCTCGGGCGCGCGCGATCCTCGCGGGCTCGCCGACCGGGCACGAGGACATCGTCGCGAACCTGCTGACCACGGCGCAGAACGTCCTCGATGCGACCGACACGCTCGTCTCGAGCGCGGTCGCTGCACAGGGAGCCGTCGCCTCGGGCGTGCGCCGTCTCGGCCTCAGCGGTGGACTCGGCGTGTTCGGGATCGACGACGCGACTGCTGTTCTCGGGATCCTCGCCGCCGTCGGGCTCGTCGTCGGCGCCGTGTTGATCTACGCGGTCTTCGTCCAGGTCCAAGCCGCATCGAACGCGCGCGATGTCGCCGACTCGGCCTGCGCTAGAGACGCGGCCGCAGGCCATCCGTGCACCGGCACGCAGTGGGCTCAATACCGCACCGACGCCGACGCGCAGGCCCGCCGGCAGAGCGTCGTCCCGGACTTCAGCGACATCCTGCAGTCGGTCGGCTCGCTCATCTTCTGGGGCGGACTGCTCGCGGTCGGTGCCGCGGTCGGATACGCCGTGTGGACGACGCTGCCGGCGGCGACGGTCGCGCGCTCGTCATTGACGCGCCGGGCGAGCTCGCTCGGTCGCCTCGACGGCACGCCGGCCGAGCACTTCGCGAAGGCCGAGCAGCTGCTCGGCAAGGCCCGTCGCGAGCGCGAGCGCGGACGCTTCACCGATGCACTCGTGACGGCGTCGGCGGCGAACGCCGAGGCCCAGTGGACGGGCGACTATCGGCTCAAGGGCGAGACGTACCACGAGGTCGGGATGGCGAAGGCCGGGATCCGGATGGGTCTCGGCGGAACAGCAAAGAAGAGGCGATGAACATGTTCTACGGCTTGATGTCGCGATCGACGATCCTCCTCGGCCTCGTGCTCACCGCGTGCTCGGCGACTCCCCCGCAGGTCGCGCACACCGCGCTCGATCTCACCTCGATCGGCGTCGACCACGTCGACTCGATCTCGGCCGACGTCTACACCGCGCACGCGCGCGTCGCGCTCGCTGCGGCCTCGACGCTGCCCGAGTACACGAGCGCGATGGTGCCCTACGACACGCTCGAGAGCGCGCTCGTCTCGACGCACTCGCTTCTGCTCGCCGCCGACGAGGCGATCAACGCCTGGGACGCCGGAGGGCACGCGCAGTGGCTCGCGCTCGCGGCGTGCATCTTCGCTTCGCTGAGCAACATCGAGGACTCGCTGCAGACGATGGGCGTGACGTTGCCTCCTGAGCTCACCGTCGCGATCAGCGCGATGGTCGCGTTCGCCGGGACGTGTCCGCCGGCGCTCGCGGCTCCGTCGTCAACATCCGCGGCCCCCTCACCCACCTGAAGGAGACGATCATGGATCCGACGACCGACATCGAGATCGTGAAGCTCGTCGTGGAGGCCACCGTGCAGATCGGTGTGATGCTCTACAACGCGTTCAAGACCGGAGACATGTCCGCGCTGCAGAGGCCCGTTCACGAGATCCTTCCGGAGACCTTGCGCGTCACGCTCGCCAAGCGCGCAGCCGACGCCGAGGCGAAGGCGAAGTTCGGGACGCCGCCCCCCTCCAGCGTCTGATTTCGGGCCGATTCCGAGATCGGGCTGGGGTCAATCGACCTCGTTGCGCGGCGAAGGTGCCCCTGCGATGGTGGCGGCCATGAACGAACCGAAGCACCAGTCCAACTCCGAGATCCTCGCGATGGTTGCGCGACGCGAGATCACGCCGGTCGAGGCCGCCGACGCCCTGCTTGAGGAGGCGGACCTCGATGTCGAGGCCGACGGTCCCTGGGCCCGCCTCGGCACAGCTCTCATGCTCGCCGTGCTCTTGATCCTCAGTGCGATGCTCGCGGTCCCGTCGGCCGACGGACAGGCTCCGAGGTGGACTGCGCGCGACATCCAGATGGAGACGCTCGCCTGCATCCACGAGAACGACTGGGTGGGAGGTCTCGGCGGCACGGCCGACTGCGGCGCGCAGATCCAGGTGATCGAGAACTCGCGCGACGGGACCGAATCGTTCACGAGTGCGCTGCTGCGGCGCATGCCTCACTTCGCTGCGCGCACCACGAGTCGATCCTGGGTGTGGGATCTGCGCCCGAACATGATCGCGAATCCGCCTGGCTGGCCGTTCCCTACGCCTGCGATCCACTACCGCGACTCGCTGCACTCGGTCTTCCTGCGCGTGCAGGGCTTCATGCGCGGCGAAGAAGCGCTCCCGTGTCGACAGGAGCCGATCTCGTGGCTTGGTCGCCGCACGGACGGCCATGTCATCGCGGAGCGGCTCGACTCCGGGCTCTGGCGTGAGGCCGACTGCGATCGCGGAGGTCCGCGGACTCGAGAAGCATATCTCTACCAGATCGACCCCGATTGATGGACCTCCTCGAAGAGGCCCTGTACGCGTTTTTCGGGCACCTGCTCGCCCTGTTCTCGGTGATCGCGCTCGTCGTGGCGACCGACTGGGCTCGCGAGACGTTCGGCGGTCGAGCGGAGTAGTATTCGGTCATGCACTACAAAAACCGCAAGCCGAAGAGCCAGCGCGGTTGTTGCTCGACATGCTCGCGTGCGGAGCGCGTCATCGGCCATCCGACGCCGGCCTCTGCGCGCGCCGCGATCTCCGGCAGGGACGCGATCACGTCGCACTGTCTGCCGTGGGAGTCGATCGAGGACGCGACGCTCCGGCCGATGCCGGATTCGTACGGCGACGAGGACTTCGAGGACATCGTCGACCGCTTCATGGGCTGGTTTCCGGGCACGCACGTCGAGCCGGGCAGCCTCGCGCCCGCGATCCGTGCTCCCGTCCTGCGGCGCCCGATCATCCTCGCCTGAAAAGCAAAGGCCGCCACCCCGAAGGGCGACGGCCTTGGACGAGCTCGACGACGTTCAGCGCGAGTGCGTCGGCGTGATCTCGACCGTGATCTCGACCGCGATCGACGCGGCCGGCGATCCGCCGAGATCGAGGTACACCATCGCCACGGGCAACCCCGTGTTGAGGCCGAGGCCGGAGGTCGCGGTGTCGAGCAGCCAGGACGCCTGCGGCGCGGCGACGTTGACCGCCGTCCTCGCGGCCGCCGTCACCGGGCGGACCGTGACGCGAGCGTTCTGGCACCACGTGCGTGCGTTGATGACCTGATCCGTGGCGTTGAACCCGGCGGTCGAGAGGCCGGTGATCGGCGGCATCGGGTGGTCCACCGCGGGCTGGCAGTCGTCGAACACGCTCAGCGGCAGCTGCTTGCTCAGATCCGTGAGCGCCGTCGCGTCGAACAGGCCGAGCCGGCACGTGCGGTACGCGACGCCGCCGATCGTGGTGGCGTCGCTCGAGTACGTGGCGTTCGTCTTCGGGTAGGTCGCGATCGCCTCACCGGCGATGAGGGTGCCGTTGAAGACCATGCGTTGTGCGGAACCGATGGGGCGGGCGGGCTGGATGGCCATGGAGATCTCCTGTCCGCCAAGGGGTTGGGGCGGCGCAGTTCCCGTCCTAGCACGCCCCGGAGGCGCCGTGCCCTGCCTCGCGCCTCAGCGGCAGACCGCCTTCACGAAGGGCTTGAACCAGCCCTTCTTCACCTTCGGCGACAGGCTCCGGGTCTGCGTCGAGATGCACGCCCAGCCGCGGCCGCGGCCCTTCGTCGAGACCTTCCGGGAGCCGGCCGGGCAGCCGCAGGTCTTGCCAACGTTCGCAGCCTTGGTCACCCAGCGGTTCTAGCATGTCGAGTCAGTCTCCTTCACGCATCACGATCCACGCGAGGCGGACCGCAGCGAACGCGAAGGAGATCTCGAGCGCCACGAAGAGAATGTCGACCACGTCGGGGTGGACGAGCGTCAGGTCGACTTATTCACCGCGGAGAGCGCCTCGGCGAGCGCCTTGTGGTGGGCGGCCACGGGCTCGCCGAGGAACGCGCGCGTCGCGAGCTCGATGAGGCGGGTGGGCGGGATCCCCAGTTCGCGCGCCCGGTGCTCGGTGCGCGTCCAGGTGGCGGGTGTCAGACGAACAGTACAGGTGCGGGTCTTGGACTCGTCGTTCATCGACGGAAACTGTAGCACGAACGTATGCGAGTCGCGGACGGAAGAGTGCACGGGGCGGCGAAGCGTCGGGGCGGCGAGGCGTCGGGGCCCCGACGAGGACTGCGACGCTACTGCCGGACCGTGACCTGCGTGCCGATGGCGATCTGGACGCCGGGGATCTCGCGCACACCCAGCGCGATCGCGGCGCGGATCTTCGCCTCGTCCGGGCTGCAGAGCTCGCGCGGGACGAGGTTCGGGTCCACGACCGCGAACTGCATCACCTCGCGCGTCGTGATCCCCTGCACCGGCACCGCCGGCGCGATGTTCGAGCTGGCGATGGCGGCCGCGAGCGCGCTGCCCTGCTGCAACGCCGCCTGCGCCTCGAGCGCGGCCTGCCGGTTCGCCTCGTGGTGCGCGCGCTCGGCGACGCCGATCCCGGCCTTGAGGTGCCGCTCGGCCTCCTCGAGCGCGTCGAGCCCAGGACGGAAGAGATCTCGAATCCCCTTCTCGGCCTCGCGCAGCGGGCGCGTGATCGCGTCTTGGCGGGACTTCAGGTATTTGGCCTGCGCCTTGACCTTCTTCAGGATGTCGCCGACCAGGGCCATGTTCGCCATCGTGATGGGCATGGCCTTGAGCGCTTCGAGATCTCGACGCGCGTTGTCGTTGGCCTGCGTCGCTTCGATGATGGTGTCGTTGGCGAGAGGCACTGCGTGGGTGTTCTTCATTCGGTCCTCGTACTGGATCAGTTCGTTGTTCGTCTCGACGGTCAGCGGAGAGAGGTGCTCGTCACAGACCGAGATCATGCCGTATCGGCCGTGCACCGCGCGGTGAGTCGGTGTCTCGCAGAGGACGCAGATCATGGGTCGATCGAGGTCACAACGCCCCCATGACCCACAACGCGATTCCAGCGGCTTCGAGGACACTGCCTTTCTTCTCCTTCGCCCGGGGGAGACCGGAGAGATCGACGCCCAGGGCCAGGAGCTTCTTCTCGATCCGGGTCTGCATGATGTCCTTGGGGACGTTGCCCTTCCACGTCCGCGCCGGCACCAGACGCACATCCCCCTCGTCGAGCTTCCCCTCGAGATACGCGAGGTCGAGCAGATCGTTCTGATCGCCTTTCTGCTGCGGGCCGGAGTAGATGCGCATGTGCTCGATCACGCGCGGGAGCGGGATCGGCTCGGTGAAGCCCGTGGCCCGGAACGACGCCGGGATGCACGCCGCGATCTGCTTCGCGCGCGTGGCGAGCGACGCGCGGTGATCGGTCGCGGTCGCCAGGCTCAGCTGGTAGATCTGGCGCGCGACGACGAGGCACCACCCGGTGCCGTTGCCCTTGGCGAAGCCGGGGTCGATCGCGACGAACGTGTGGAGGTCCGGGATCACGGGGTGCGTGCCCGCTTCGCGGCGCGTGCCTCCATGTACGCCGACACCGCGACGATCGCGACCGCCGTATCCGCCGTATCCGCCGAGAACCCTCCCATGTACGCGCCGCCGAACAGCATGGCCGGGAGGATCAGATCGGTGAGGACCACCGGACACTTCGCTGGATCGTCGGCGGCCTCCGGGGGTACACGAGTGACGACACGTGCCGCCCAGAGAACGCGCTGCGTGTGGGTGACGATGTGGACGGTTCCGTCCACCTGCGGCGTCTCCTCGATGATCTCGCTTCGTAGCGAGGGGGCTCCGCATCCATCGCAATGGAGGTAGGTCTTGATGTCTCCAACGGTCATACCTTCATCTTCCTTCCGACGATCGACTCGTCCGTGCCTTCGGTGATGTCCAGGCGGCTTCGCTCTCCTCTCACGGCGTCGAGGTGCACCTCGATGGCCTTGCGGCACGCGGCCCGGATCGCCTCGTCGCTCGGGCGCGCGGTCGGGGCGTTGCCGATCGCCTTCGCCGGGACCTCGACGAGCGCCGCGCCGGTGAAGCCGCGCAAGATGTTGCCCTCGGCCCCGCCGCCCATCATGGCCGTGGAGATCCGCTCGCTCTCGTCGACGCGGGCGAGGGCTGCGCCGCCTCCCGACCCGAGTCTCGGTGCGTTGTCGGCCGCGCGCTCGAGCGGGATGTACGCGTCGAGGATCGGATCGCTCTTCTGGTACGAGAGCCGCGGCAGATTCGCGACCTGGAACTGCACCGTCCACCCGGCGTAGGTCCCGGGCTCGTAGCCCTGATCGAGGATCTCGATGTCGTAGTCGGTGACGGGCTCGTCGACGGGCTCGGTGGTGGCCGGGATCTCGCCCGCCGCCACGGCCTCGTCGTAGATCGCGTCGGCGACTCGGTCCATGTCGTACTGCTTGTTCATCGCCTCGCGCTCGGCTGGCGTGGGCGTGGGTGGGGCGTAGAGCGTCTGCACGTACCGCAGCCCCTCGTCGAGCGTGGCGACCTCGGCTGGGGTGAGGCGGTTGTCGGTGTGTATAGGCACCGTCGTGTCCTCGCCAACATCGACAGGGTCCACATCGAGTTTCCGCTTCATGCCGGACGAGAGATATAGGTCCTCCGCCTCGGCTCCGTTTTCCTTGATCAACGCGGAGATGAAGGCATCGAGGCCCTCGTCGTCGATGATCTCGGCGATCGCGTCGGCGTCGCGCTCACCATCGACCCAGAGCCGGGCAGGCACCCAGTCGGAGTTGATGGTGCACTCGATCGAGGACTTGATTCTAAACTTGGCCATGGAATCTCTTTCGTTTTTCAGCTTCGACGTACGCGGTCAGGGGTTATTCACCGGGACTGAGACCGGGACCGAGAAATCGTCGATCTCCCTGCACCGCCAGCCTCGTGTGACGCGGATTGACTCGGACCGGGCCTAGCGACCCCAGGCCCAACGCGGCCTCCACCCGACCGCCGAAGTAGAGTAGCCACTGATTGAAAGGCGCGTGCGTCTTCTGGCCGTGGTGCTTGACTCGGGGCAGCCATACCTCGACGTCGGCCAGGGCTGCGGTTTTTGTCCAGTATCTGTTCCCTGTGCGCACGGGCACCAGAGCTGCGATCTCGTCACCGTCCTGTGTGGCCTTGGCTAGGAACAACTTGAACAACGGATCGCTATACGGGAAATTGCACCAGACGAGCCCGTGCCCGCTCCACCGGACCTGCAGCCCGTCCGCGAACACGGTGCGCTGCGCGAACGGGGCGACCGCCGGGTAGTATTCGGGCAGCATAATCGCGGTCGTCGACCGGACAATGCTCTTCGGATTGCTACATGGATCGAGGCCGATCGGGCCGAGGACCCGTTCGATCGTGGAGAGGATGTACTCCGGCGTGAAGACCTTGTCGTTGGACTGGCCTTCACCGTTCGCGGATCGGACGCGATTCTCTAGCTTGCCCATCGATCATCCGACGTCCAGCGTCCCGTGCGGGAGCCGGAGGCACGCATCGCGGATTCGCACCAAGAACTCGATCGAGCTCTCGAGATCACCCCAGCCGTTGGGGGGATTGAACTTCTCGTACTTGGCCCGATCTCCCTCCATGCTGCGGTCAGGATCGGCGCGACCTCTCGGCCCTGCTTGCCGTTGAGCTCGAAGAGGGAGATGCCGGCCTCCTTCCAGGCGCCCGACAGATTGTAGGTGTAGTTCCAATCGCCGTGATGACGCGCCTCCGCGCCGCAATGCCCGCACGACGGGAGGCTCAAGCTGACGTCGTAGCTCACTCGAGCAGCTCCCGGAGCACGCGCATCGCGGCCTCGCGCCGCCCCACGTCATCCGCAGCCGCGCGCAGCTCGACGCGGCGGAGCACAGCTCGCTGAAGCGCCGAGTGGATGTCCTGCGTGAGGTAGTTGGCGTCCTTGACCGGGCCCGGGGGCGGCACCGGGGATGAGTCGTCGATCGGCTTCATGTCGTCATTCACTCGACCACCATGTAGTCTTCCGCCAACATGTCCGTCTGACTCGCAAGCCACGGGACGAAGCATGCGTCGACCGTGCGCATGCCGATCCACGGCAAGAGCGAAAGCCTCGCGATGGGGGCCCCGTCCGGATGCTGCGGGACGAACGCGACCGGGTGAGCGGCGTCCGCGAGCGGCCCGGCGTACCAAGGCTTCGCGGGAACGAGGCCGAGCCACATCTCCTTCCCATTCCAGCCAGCGCGCGAGACGCGCTTGCCCTCCTTCAACGCGGCGATCGCATCTCCGAAGTTCACTTCGCCCTCCGGTTCTCGTCGATGTCTGTGTCGATCATGGCACCCTCCTGTTCCAGAACCACTCGGCCTTTGCGACTGCGCGATCCTGCTCTGCCTTGTAGGACTCAAGACTGTTCGTCGCATACGTCCTGCACGGCTCTCCGGGACCCCGCGCGCCGCAGAGGCACTCGACGGCCATCTCGCCCCCGGGCTCGTCAGGTACGACGCGGGCGTTCGTCTGCCCGCAGAACGGACAGGGCTTGCGGGGCTCGGGCTCGGGTGCGGGCTCGGTCATGCCATCACCACCTTCGGCTCCCAGGCCTTGATCCGGCCATCCTCGCCTCGCACGATGCTGGCTTCTTTCATCCATCTGCGCATCAGGCACGGCTCCGCGTCGGGCGGCACGTGCGGCAGCCATTCCTGTGCCACTCGGCGCATGATCCCGGCGGCCTCCTGGCTCGCCTCCGAGGCGCGGTCGATCGGAGACTCCCCGATGGCCTCGTCGTGCACGAAGTCGAGGACGTACGAGCCGTGCAGCGCCGGGTACCGCGTCCCCTGCGAGTCGCGCCCGGTATAGCAGGCACGCTGGACCTCGTAGACTGCGGCCTTGGCGGTGTCTGCGGCGAGTGCTTGGAAGAGCGAATTCGAGTTTTCTGGGTACGACCCGCCGCCCCTGATCCGATTCGACACCAGCTGCGTGATGTAGCCTTGGCGTTCGGTCGCATGCCGGATGTACTTGAAATACGGTGCGTGCTCGGGGCACATCTGCTGCCACGAGAGACCGTAGGCGTGCGCCTCTTCGAGCGAGAGAAAGACGTTGTACTTCGGGCCCGCGGCGAAGCGCTGAATGCCCTTGTCCCCCATGCCGCCCGGCTTGCCGAAGACGAACGGCTTGCCGCAGTCGCGCGCCTTCTTCGCCTTCGGATCCTTCTTCTTGTTCGCCAGGACCCAGTCGTACTCGAGGCCGAAGATCATCGCGCCCATCATCGAGTGAACGTCCTTCTTCGCGTTCAGCATCTCTCCGAGCTTGGAGAAGCCGAAGAGATACATGCAGACCTGAGCCCAGGTGCAGAGCTCGAGCTGCCCGTAGTCGATCGACCAGAGCAGGTATCCGGGACGGGGAATGAAGCTCTCCCTGAGTCCAGGCTCAGTGGAAACGTTCTGAATTTGGAACCCGAACGCCGATCTATTCGGCAGATCCTTTTTCTTGAGCTTCCCGCCGCGACACGACGTTCGTCCGGTCTCGAGCAACGTCTCGAAGCGGGCCTGGATCGGCATCTTCGCGCTCGCAGCGTCCTTGAGCGTCGCGAGCTTCGCCTGCGTCACAAGGATCGAGGACAGCGCCGAGTAGTCCTGAAGCACCCCGTCGCCCGAGTCGCGCGTCGTCTCCTTCGTGAGCTGCACGCGGCCGTCGTCGGTGCGCGGAACCTGCTCGTCTTCGTCGAGCTCGTCCTCGTCGATCTCATCCTCGGGCGCCGCGCCCTCGCCCGTCTCGTGCCTCGGGCGATTGCCCCACACGGCCTCGAGCCGGGCGCCGGCGGCCTTCCCGCAGCGCTTCCACACGCCCTTCTTCGTCAGCTCGACGAGGCCGTGAGCGGCGAGGCCGCGGATGCGATCACCGGCCCGCTGAGCGGCCTCCGTGGCGGCGACGTCTCCAGCCGCCGACGCGCGCACGTACTCGGCGTAGATCCCCTGGTACTTCGAGGCGTCCCCCTCGATCAACCGCTTCTTCTCGGCGGCGAGCTCGGCGTCGAGCTTGTCGATCCACTGCGCGTCGAGCGCGAACCCGCGCGCCGACACGAGCGTGAGCCAGAAGCTCGCGCGGGCCTGCCTCGCCGCGTCGACGAGGTACTCGGGCGGGGCCGTGAGCTGCTCGTGGAGCACCGCGCGCGTCTCGGCGAGATCGTTGAGCGGGTACTCGCGCGCTTCCTTCGGCCACTGCGAGACCGGCGTGCCGAGCAGCGTGCCGTACCGCAGTCGCCAGCCGTCGGGGCCCTTCTCCATGCCGCGACCGAAGTAGCGTTTCACGAGATCGGCGAGGTGATAGGTCGCCTTCTTCGGGCCCTCCGGCGTACGCGCCCAGCCGAGCGTGCCTTGCGCGAGATCGATGAGCTGCGCGTTCAACTGCACGTCGAGCACTCGGAGCTCGTCGTACGCCTGCCAGATCACGTCCGAGAGCTCGGGCATGTCGGCGAGTGCGACGGAGGTGTCGAACGCGACGAATGCCCCGACAGCATAACCCTCTTGGTAGGTGCGATAGAGCCGGTCACGCACCGCGTCGCGATCGAAGCGGCAGTGCAGGATCTCGTCCTGTCCGGTGACGTCGGTCACGAGACAGACGGGCGGCGGTGCGAGAGACCCCGGAGAAATGAGGACCGTCTCGAAGTCGAGGGTGTTGAACTTCACCGTGGCTACGCCGCTCGACCGCCGTGTCGATACTCGCGCTTCTCGTTGTAGGCCATCTTCCGCTCGATGGCGTCCTCGAGATCGAGGCCGAGCAGATCGGCGAGATGCATGCACCGGATCACGGTGTCAGCGAGCTCGGTGATCATGCCCTCGGGCTTGCCGTCCTTCTCGTAGTACGAGAGGTGCCCGTCGCGCAGCGCCTCCATCGCCTCGGCCACCTCGGTGACGACGAGCATGAGCTTGGTGCCTATGGCGTTCGTGTCAGGACCGACCACGGCGGGGTGATGCTCGCCCGCCTTCACCTCGCACAAGGGCGGCAGATGCCAGCCTTTTCTTGCGCCCCACGCCCCGATCTCCTGCTGCCACGTGCTGATCGATTTCGTCATCCCACACCTCCGTCCCGACCCCGATCACGTCGGCGGCAGGACGGAGGCGCCCGAGTCTCCCCGGGCACCGACGTTCAACGACCTGCGCGGAGATCGGCTTCGGTCTTGGCGCCGAGATGCGGCGCGGCCGGGCACCAGTAGTAGCCAGCGGCTCCGGGGTGTGCGACCCAGCCCGAGGGTGGGAACGCGGGGGTCTGCGGCGCGGCCTGAGGGAGCGGCGGGAGCCCCGGCGGCAGACCGGGCATGCCGCCCGGCGGGAGTCCCGGCATGCCGGGGAGGGACGGAAGCGACGGGATCGTCGGCTGCGGGAAGGAGGGCTGTTGTGCCTGCATGCCCATCTGCGGCATGCCCGGGATCTGCGGCTGCATCTGGGTTGGGATCTGCGGCTGCATCTGGGGCATGAAGCCGCCCATCTGCGGGGCCTGCATCGGGGGAGCGGCCTGCGGCATCGGCGCGGTCGGGATCCCCATCGAGGGCATGAACCCGCCGGGCGCAGTCGGGGACCCGAACCCGCCGGGCGCAGTCGGGGCCTGGGCCTGCATCTGCGGCATGAAGCCGCCGGGCGCGTTCGGGATGGACGGGGCGCCACCCATCGGCGCGTGGCCCATCGGAGCTCCGGTCGGGGCCACCGACGCGTCGTTGATGCGCGACGCGAACGTCTTCGGCGTCGGGCCCCAGCGATGCACCATGAACAGGTTCTTCGTCTTCTGCGTGGTGATCTCCTGCGTGTCGCAGTGCAGGAAGCGGCCACGGATCAGCTGCCTCGAGTCGACGGTCGCATCGACGTGCGCCTCCGTCACCGACGCGCGCATCTGTGCTTCCTGCGTCTGCGGGTCGATCCCGAAGGCCGAGGCGACGAAGCACAGGATGTTGCCGGGGGTGTTCGGCTGCTTGAGATCGGGCGCCCACGAGGGCCGATACCCGACCGGCGCCTCGTTCGGGTTGTTCGTCTCGTGCACGACGAACTCCGCGATGTACCGCGTGCCGGTGTGGCCGTTCAAGATCGAGCACTGCACGATCTCGAGGATGCCGCTGAAGTTGTCGGGCAGCTTGGGCCCCGACTGGCTGACGGATGCTTGCTGGATGTTACCGAAGATTCCCACTATTTCCTCCTACGTTCGGGGTCCGATTGCCCGGCTCAGGCCGGGTAATACTTCGTCGCGCGCTTCTGCCCGCGACGCTTGATCTGCTTGGTCGCGAGCAGCTTCTTGATCGGCAGCTCGATGTCCGTGAGCTGGAGGCCGAGAGTCTTCTTGATCGACTCGGCGCCGTAGCCTGGGAAGGTCCGCACGGTCTCGAGCACGGCGTCCGACACCTTCGCGAGCTCCTCGTGGGAGCGCTTGATGGGACGTGCGGCGCGCGGCTTGGCGGCGGGCTTGGTGACCACCTTCACGATTTTCGTGATCGAGCCGGTCGCGGTCGGCCCCACCGGCTTCAGCCTGGCGCCTCCGAGCTTCGCGAGGATCTCCTGACGAGCCTCCTCGCGGTAGTGGTCACGGAGCTGTCCGAGAATCGCTTCGATCTGGGTCATGGTCGTAGCCCCTCCTGAGGGCAGTGGTGGAGGTCGCGGTGTATCTTCGCGACGAGTGGATGTCAAGTCACTTGTCAAGCGGCTTTAAGGAGCGCCCCGTCACCGCCACAACGCCTCCCTGTCGGGCGCGTTCGGGATCGTGATGTCGGCGTAGCAGAGCCGTTGCTCCTGACCCTCCATGTCGGAGGCGCGGCGCGCGTCCGAGCACGCCTTGTCGAAGTCGGCGAAGATCTCCGGCACGGCCGCGAGCACGTCGACCGTGACCTCATCCGCGAGCTGTCCTTCGCGGTGCGTTCTGCTCTGGAGCTGTTCCATCTGCATGCCCGTCGTCGGCGTGCTCACGATCAGGTTCTGGTTCCAGCCGTCTTGCAGGTTCAACCCCGCCGAGTTCGCGTCGATGCTCGCGATCATCGGCGTGTGCTTGGGGTGATCCTCGATGAAGCGGCCGTTCTGATCGAGGCCTTGCTGCGCGTAGTACGACAGCCCCGTGTACGCGCTCAGTGCCTTGCCGAACTCGACGAACTTCACCCAGATGATGCCGGGATTCTTCGCCGCCCACGCCTTGCACGCGTCGAGCGTCGCGCGAGAGAGCCAGATCGCCTCCTTGTTCTTCTCGGCGTCGAACGTCGGCTCCTCGCGCATCCACTCCTCGTAGACGGTGCGCATCGTGCGGCCGGCCATGCCGAGCTCGTCGCCCCACGGATGATCGTCGTACACGCCTTCGAGGATCGCGCGCTCGACCATCGCCGCGGACATGATGCCTCGTCGATTCGTCCGCAGCACCTCGCGCACGACCGAGGCCCACTCGCGTCGGAGGCGTCGCCACTGATCGGGCGGGGCGGGGTTCCATCGGTAGAAGAAGCCGCAGTTCATCGTGCGGAGGTGCCGCCACAGCTCAAGCTGGTCGACGATCTCGACCTTGTCCGGGCGCTCCCACGTCATCTTCATCTGCGCGACGTGCGCGGTGATGGCCGGGTCGTTCACCACGAGGGGGCTTATCCGAAGCGAGACGCCGAGCGCGCCCTCCTGCGTGGCGATGACACCTGGAGTCTCCGTCAGGCGCCTCCGGTAGGCCTTGCGGACGCCGCGCAGTCGGTCGGGCTCCGCGAGCTCCTCAGGGGAGCACAGCTCGAGCAGGACGCCCGGATCGAGCGTCGGGCCCTTCTCGTCGGGATCGCGCTCCCACCACTTCACGTCACCCTCGGCGTCGAACGAGATCGAGGTCTCGTCGTCGAGCGCGCTCGACCACTCGACGAGCGACTTGAACTCGCGCGGGACGGGCGATCCGTCGCCTAGGCACCATCCGGCGATGTGCGCGTAGTCCTTGATCGAGCGCTTCGCGATCGTGCCCGACATGGCGACGACCTTGGTCTCCGGATTGGCGTCCAGATAGGCACTCAGGCGCTTGACCCGCGCCGCGGCGCGGTTTTTAAGGCGGTGGCACTCGTCGAAGATGATGACGTCCGGACGCTGGATATTGAGCTCGTTCTCGGACTGCATCAGGCCCAGAATCTCGTAGGACATGACCCGGCAATGCGGGATGTACCAGTCCTTCCGATAGCGCGCCGCGTCGCGTAGCGTCTTTTCCTTCAAGGCCGCAGGGACCACCAGCAAAGGACGCACTGAGTTGAGTGCCAAGAAGCCCAGAAGGCTCAATAGCGTATTGTGTACGATGATCCCGTCGCACACGAAATTGCGCGTGGCTGGGACACTGAGATCGGCCACGGGCCGTTCACCTACGCCCACTACGCTGACTGCCTGCGTCCAGATAACGTCTGCATACGCCATCCAAGCGCGTTGCCCTCGATACCCCAGGGCTTCGATCACATTGCGAAATCGACTCCGGCTGCACCAGCCATCGCCGCCTACCATTAGGCCCGCCCTGAGCATCATTCTGACGGTGTCGCTCCAACCCATCTCCTTGGCCATACTATCGGCCATGCGTCCGTTGATCGGCACCACGTCGACATTGGAGTTGCGCACGATGTCCCTCAAGCGATCCGTCACGCCGGAGCTGGCTTTCTCCTTGCCTAGAACAGGCCCTATTCGAGTTCCGAACGTGACGGCCTCTCCTCCCGTAATCGTGAGGCGCCAGGCATCGAACTCGCGCTTCACGCCGCCTTTGGTGTACGACGAGCGCTTGTATTTCTTCCGGCTATGGATGCCGAGCCTGAGCAGCAGAAACTTGAGATCGTATATCATCTTCTCCGAGGCCAAAACGATCTCAAAACCGTTAGCGGTAGTGTAGCCATCGCAGGCCCAGAATCGATTCAGAAACAGAGCGATCTGATGATCGGGCAGCCCCCAGAACTCCGCAGGAAGGCGTTTGGCTTTCGCGAGTCCGTGGAGTCCCCATCGCTCTCTGAACGCATGCGCTTTACGTACCGAGTAGTCCTGACATCGAACCCCCGCCGCGGCTCGCTTCAGCGAGCTCTGCGTTGCCTGGGGGCGGAAACCTGTGATTCGTTCGGCCACATCCAGAAACTCGGCAACGACAGAGGGCGTCCCGTTGGTGAAAGACGTAGTGCTTTGCGAGACTCCGCCGTCGCTGAGTAGGTACGACGCGAACAAGACCTCATCGTCCGACGCGATCGTGACCGTCTCGCCGGCCTCTTGTCTGATTATTCGAGGTGTCGCGACTAACGTCCCTGTGGCGATGCTCGAAGCGTACTGCCACCCGTTCTGCGTCAGGACAGGGTGGTCGATACTGACTACGGTCTCGGCCCCGTCCGCCAGCACGAGTCGCACGCACGGCTTAGATCCAGACGGAAAAGCCACCGCGTCCTGCGTTCGGACGGGGCCGTCTCCCTGCAGGGACTTCACCTTCAAAGGTCCGAACTCACCTGCGGTTCTGCGCTTGCCGGTGGCCACGTCGTATATTTCGCTGGCGTAGTCAACGCACTTGCCAGATCCGGTACGCGCACTGACGAACAATCCCTTGCGCGCATGCATCTCCCAGAGCGCGGCCGTCTGCACCGGGCGCAAGGTCGCCGTGCTCCCTGGGCGTCGAAGGTGCTTCACGAAGTACGCCTCGACCTCGCGCTGATCGCGCGACTCCCACTCGCGACGAGGCAACGCCTTGATGCGCTGGAAGTCGTAGGAGCTCAACACGCCGCGTCGGTTGCGCGGCTTGGGCAGTAGTTCGCTCACAGGCTCTCCGTCACTGCTTCGATGAAACGGGCCGCGACCGGCGCCGTGATCGCGTTCCCGTAGGCGCGCAGTCGTCCCACTCTCGCGGTAGACCCATGAGAAAGCGGGAATGTGCCGGGTTCAGTTGGCCGCCACTTTCCATCGGTGCACCAGACCCATTCGCAATCGGCCCACGGGTCGAGAGGGTCGCTTGGAGACTGAGGCTGGTCAGCGACACGCCGAGACTCGATCCCGACTCCGCCGCCTTCTCCTTCCGCGCCAAGAACTGCTCGACCGTCCCTCCCGCCTCCTGCGCTGCCGGAGTCGCCCAGGAGGCCAGCGCCGCCGCCCCCGGGAGTCGATCGGTCCCTTGAGCCGGGCCTCCGTTCGGGCCGTCCTGCGAGCACGGCGTCGGCCACGGCGCCACGATCGGCACCACCATCCTGGCCGCGTCCGTGAGCGTCGTGCCCGCGTGATGCGTCTCGGTGACTTCGTATCCTCTCGCGCCACTGCTTGCGCCATCCTGAGTCGTCGTCGTCGGCCAGTGCGACGATCCAGAGTCGGTTTCGGATGTGCGGCGCCCCGACGCCGCAAGCCGGAATATCGACCGCCCCGACGGTGTAGCCCTCTCCTTCCAGGTCAGTCGAAAGAGCGTCGAGCCAAGCGAGTGCAGACTTGCTTGCAACCTGTTCGCCAAAGATCGCGCGAGGGCGGCGCTCGCGGATGAGCCTGAACCACTCTGGCCAGAGGTGGCGCTCGTCGTCGAAGCCTTTTTGGCGGCCGGCATCGCTCCATCCCTGACAGGGGCAGCTACCGGTCCAGACAGGTAGATCGTCCGGCCATCCGGCGAGACGGAGAGCGTGCGACCACGCCCCGAGCCCGGCGAAGAAATGCGCCTGTCCCGAGCCAATGTCGCTCGGACCCACCTCTGCAATCGAGCGTTCATCGACTCTCCCGGACGCGATCTTCCCGGCCGCAGCGAGGTTGCGTAGCCACGCGGCCGGGAAGGGATCGAACTCATTGTAATAGGCCGCCACCGAGTCAGATCAGGATTCGATCTCGGCCACCACGCTGCGCGCATAATCGACGAGCTGCTTGGGCGTCGTCTGCGAGCCCCACGCGAGCGGCAGCAGCACACAGACCACCTGCGTGATCCGGTCTCCGGTCGAGGTGCCGAAGATGTCCTCGGCGGGGATGGATGCCGTCGGGACGGCGCCGGTGCCGAAGGATGTCTGTGCAGCGACGGGGGCGGCCCCCACCTGCACGCCAGCCGCACGAGCCGCGCGGATCTTTTCGCGGACGCCCGGCTCGCGAAGGCGCTTCACGTCGAGGCCCATGCTCGTCGCGAGCGCGACGAGCTGCTCCTTCTTCATCCCGTCGAGCTCGTCGGCCGTCGTGGCCGTCGCCACCGGCTCGAGCCGCAGCGGCTGCCCGACGCCCTCGGGGGCGTTCACCGAACCGAACGGCAGGCCGTCGGGTCCGATCATGACGATGGGCGGGAGGACCCCCTGCGGCGTGGTCGGCAGCCCATGGATCGTGGGCGGGCCCGCCGTGAAGGTGATCGGCGACTGCGCGGCCTGCATCGCGGGGGCGGTCTGCATGGGCGGCGGCGCGAGCTGCGCCTGGATGACGGGGGGCTGCGCCTGGATGACGGGGAGTTGCTGCGCCTGGATGACGGGGAGTTGCTGCGCGACGTAGATCTGACGGATCTCGCGCGTCGCCGTGTTCCACTCGTATCCGGGCGTGGTGTGCGCGACCCACTCGCCCTGCGCGATGGCCGGCGCTTGGGGCATGTACTGCGGCACCTGGGCGGAGGCGGCGTTCGCGCCGGCGGCCTGTTGCGTCGCGAGGGCGATCTGCTGATCGAGGGGCAAGTTGCTGGGGGTCTGACCGTTCATGTTCATGGCTACTCTCAACCTTTCTACACCGGAAACGGGACAATAGTTGATATGGGGGCAGCCCCCATACTTCTTGCAGGAATCGAGATTCGGCGGAAGGTCTGCGGCCTTTCGATCCGATCCGCGCAGCTTGATGAGCTCGACCGCGAGCTTGTCGAGCGGCTCGAGACGGTACCTGGACTCGTCTCGGTGCACGCGGAGATGCACCTTCTTCGACACGTAGGGCTTGTGCTGGCTGTAGTAGACCCAGAGGAGATCGGTCTCCTTCGCCAGAGGGAAGTGTTCGAGGATGGCGTTGGCGTAGATGATCGCCTGCGCGTCAGTGCGAAGCGTCTCCTCGTCCAGGGCGTACTGGAAGTTCTTGGATCCGGTGGTCTTGTGATCGCCGATGCCGGGGATCACGCCCTCGACGCCGTAGTGGACGGGCATGACGTACTGGTTATTCAACGACGCCCAGGCGAAATCGACGCGGCCCGTCCAGTGCCGCATATGGAAGTTGCCCTCGATGTCGAGATGCTGCCCCGGCGGCGGCAGATGGTGCATCCCGCCGTACGCGATGCGCCCGGGGTGGAACTCGACGTTGTCGATGACGAGACGCTCGGGATCGGGCGCGACGCCCTTCGAGAGCCAGTCCTCGAGGATCTTGTGGACGCGCTCGCCGACCAAGGCGTTGCGCTGCGTCGGTGTTTGGATTTTTTCGAGCTTGGAGAACGCCCATTTACGCGGGCATTCGACGAAGGTGTTGATCTGCGAAGCGGAGACGGAGTAGCTCATCGCAGCCGCCAGACGAGCCAGCAAACGGCCGCGACGAAGCCGATCTCGCCGATGAAGATCATGCTTCGTGTGAAGGCCTGGATGCGATCCTGAGTGTCCATGAAGCCTCCTAGTTCACTACTGTCCCGGTGCGTCGTACAGTGGCCTTCTCGATGCCGATGAGCGCATCCTGCACGGTCTTCATGTCCAGGTACCCGGTCGCCTGACCCCACATCACCAACGCGCTCAGATCGAAGTTCCTCATACGCGAGGTGCGTCCGTCCGGGCCCCGCTGGAAGGCCTCTCTCGACAGACCGCCGAGCGCTCGAGCGATTGCGGTCGGGGTCGGGGGCGTGCCTCGATCCTGGATGTAGAGCGTCCAGGCCTCGTGGATCGCGCGCGCCGTGACGAACAACTGCGTTCCGTCCGACAGGATGAGCTTGTCTCGGCTGTACTGGGCCGTGAAGATCTGGGGCCTGAGCAGATAGCCCGCCACCCACTGGCAGATCTGCGCTCGCAGCCCGGTCTGCGTCGAGAGCGACTCGACGAGCTCTTTCGACTCGCCCGCGACGATGAAGCGCCCCTCGCGCTTCACCTCCCAGTTCTCCACCAGCCACATCACATGGCGAGCGACGCGATCCTCGGCCATCCACTGCGTCGTGTCGTGCGCGAGGATGAACTCACGCGCTTCCGGCTGCACCGGCAAATGCAGGAATCGCTCGGAGAAGGCCGAGATGTCGTGCTCGGTCAGGTGCTCGGCCGTCTCGAGCAGGCCGCGGTTGTTGGCGGCGAGGATCAACCGCAGAGCCCCCTTCACGGTCGCTGCGGGCCTGTACTTCCGGTTCAGCGTACGAGTGCGCGCCTGGATGAACTCGCGGATCTCGGCGGTCTGCAGGTGCCCTCGGGAGTCCTTGGGCACGGTCTCGTCGGCGAAGACGATGGGGCACTTCGTGATCAGCTCGTTGAAGGCCGCCATCGCATCCTTCAACGGCGTCGGCGCACCCTCGGTGAAGATCCTGGCGACGGCGTGCGCGAGGAGGCTCTTGCCGGTGCCAGGCGGGCCCTCGAGGTAGAGCGCCGCGCAGGGCTCGTCAAGCTTGGTGACGCTGGCCAGCCAGTCGAACAGCTTCGGGGCTCGCTCCTCTCCGGCCAGGAGCGTCAGCCAGCGCTCGACGTCGGGATCGTACCGGCTCGTGACCCGGATCGGACACGGCGCCTCGATGAAGTGCCGGGTGATCGGATCGTAATGGGCCCGCTGCGCCGTCAGATCCACCACAACCTCGTTCGCTACCGAGCCGTAACTCTCCATGAGCTCTCCTATCGTCTTTCGACGGCTGCCTCGTTGCGTCATCTCGTAGAGATCGACGCCTACGGTCGCCGCGGGGGCCAGATCTCGAAGCGCGGCATTCACGACATCGGCCTCGCCGTAGCATCGGTACGCGCCGTCGCAGAGCAGGTAGTACGACGCGCCTTTCTGTATGACCCAGCGGCGCTGCAGCTCGTCGGCGCGGTGCCCCAGGTTCTCGGCCATCTGCAGGATGTCCTCCTGCACGTAGGCCTCGCCTCGCGCGCCGTTGAAGGCCTCCGCGATCCGGGTCGTGTGATCGACGACGGGGGTGTTCGGCTCTTTCCAGTCGCAGAACCCTAGGATCACCTCACGACTGAGGTGCGTGGGCTGCATCTGGGCCAGACTAGGCATGAACAGATCGGCCACGGCCTGACGATCTGCGACCGGGTGGCGATCCAGAATCTCGCGCACCAACCGAACCGTTAGCGGGTGCCGCCCTCCGCTCTCCGCGTACGGCTCGCCCCTCACGATTCGCTCGAGCGCCTCACCCAGATCTCGCTTCTTCGGAGAGGCCTTGAGCGCCCTCGCGATGCGCCCCAGATCGTGCCTGTCGAGCGTCGTCCGACTACGGGCGACGACAACCGGCGAAGCGTCTCGAGGCTGGGGTCCCAGCGCCGCGAGCAGCGTGTCGATATCGAGGCTGAGGCCGGGCACCGCCTGGTAGAGCGGCGCCACCCCCGTGCCCTCCTGGAACGATGGCGCGTAATAGCGATGCGCCAGATCCTTGCATCCGGTGTCGCTCAGGCCCGCGAAGAGCTGCCTGCTCAGCACATCCCAGATGCGAGGCCACTCGGACGGCAGCACCATCCGACTGAAAGGGAACACGATTCGCAGCTGGTAGTACGTGCCGGCGAGGGCTGGGATCAGATTGCCGATCTTGTCCTTGTACGAACTATCGGGCTTCTTCCGTCTACCTGTATGACTGAACGTCGACATCACGACGTGCGCGAGCCCTGCGCCGCGCAGCGGCCCGAGCACCTTCGAGAGATCCGACTCGTGGAGATCATCGAAGTCGAAGATCGCGAACCACACCCCGATGACGAACTTCGTCTCGCCCTTCTTCGGGCCGTGACCCGGCATCCACTCCGTCGCGTTGAAGAGCTGCGGCGAGTCCTTCCGCACCGCCGACTTGTGCTGTCCGATCGCCTCCACGAGCGAGGGCCAGTCGGGGCACTCGTGCAACGTGACGCGCGTGTCGTTCAGACGCGGGAATGTGCTGACCTTGAAGATCGACCTGCTCCGACAGTGAGGTAGGTCGACCCCCGAGCTCGAAACGAGTGCCGGTGCCGGTGCCGCGTCGCGTTGCACCCAGGCTCGCCGCCGGCGTGACGCAATCGACAACGGCACCCGTTGCGAGCCCGGGGAGGGCCTAGGTGCGAGTCGACTTGTATCTGCGCGGTCGGGCGGTGTCAAGAAACTCGTGACGGTCTGGCGACACGTGCGACGCGATGGCTGTCACAGTCAGGTCAGTCGTCCTCGTCCTCGTCCTCGTCCTCGGGCTCGATGACGGCGTTCTGGATCCCCTCCCACAGCCCCGAGGCCTTCACGGCCTTCTCCGGACGCAGGAACTCGATGGCGCGCTCGATCAGGACGGGGTCGCGCCTGAACGCGCTGATCCCGAAGCTGCACTTGGGGCAGAGCAGGCCGCAGAGGCGCCCGTGCGGGTCCAGATCGAGATGGAAGCTCCGCCGTCGATTCATGTCGAGGGCGCGGCGGCAGACGGCGCAGCCCCCCTCCTGGGCGGTCCAGAGCCGCGTCACCTCGGCGACGTCGGTGCCTGCCCGCCGCGCGCTGCGCTCGAACGCGGCGCACTCGGGACAGAGCCGGTACCGACCCCCTGCGGATCGAGGCCGAGCCTCGAACGCGTCGAGGGATTTCGACTGCCTGCAGCCTTCACAGATTTTATAGTCCACTAGACGACCCTCCTTAACCTGAACCGGAACGCGGTGACACAAATTCCGGAAAAGACTTCTCCCGCGAGTTTTCGAGCGGCGACCGACCGTACGGTACCCACCGTCGGTATTGCTAGTCCCTCTTCTGACGAAGTCTCCTTCCAGTGGTGTGTTGGTGTGTTGATCTATGAATATAGCTATATTTAAGGTAGTCACGTTCACATAGATCTAAGATATAAAGCCGTGATCAACCGTGATGGGCCGTGGCAGGGACTATGAACGTCGAAAACTAGACGTGCAATACCAATCGTACCCGCAGTACAGTATCGTGTAGGCTCAGGTGCGCAGGGCACTACTGTAAGCGTGATGGCTACATGTAGTTATGCGTCATCTAGCCTCAACTCCATCACGGCACGAACGCATCACGGCGTCTCATAGTACCGAATTTATAGATCCGCATGTTGATGAAACCTTGCGAATCACCGCCCTCTCAGGTAGAGCCTCTCCATGACCCAGTCGCCGTTCGTGCCGACCCCCTCCCCCGATCTCGTCACCTACCTCGAAGGCCTCCTCGACCGAGCCCGGGCGGGGGAGATCCAGTTCCTCGTCTGCTCGGCGGGCGTGACCCCCGAGGGCGAGCCGACCGGCTTCGACGTGCGTGTGCACGTCGCGATGGGTGATCGGGTGCCGCGGTATGCGCCACCGGCCCGTCGGGCGGTCTACGCGGCCGTGCTCGAGGGTGCGCAACGCGGGATCGCGACGCTCGACATCAACTTCCGTCGGGTCACCCCTGATATCCTGCTGCCGGAGTAGATCCGTGCCATCGACGAACCCCGCGCGACCGAAGAAGCTCCCCGGCCGGATGTGGGGCTCGCATCTCTACCGGCAGGTGCAGTACCGCCAGGGCGAGCTCGCGCAGATCGGCTACCTGGCCCGCTGGCGCAACAAGGGCCGCGTACCGCTGGATCTGCTCGCGAAGCTCACGTGCCTCTATCCCGCGTTCGATCACGTCGAGTATTGGCTCGGCTACGCGGACGATCTGACCTCGCGCGATCTCGACAGACGTATCCTGGTCGGGCATCCGTACCGATTCGATGAGCCGACACGTCGCTCGCTAGAGGCTGCGGCCCAGGAGTTCGGTCTCGTCTGGTGGGCGACCCCGCCGAAGAAGCCGAATCCGGGACAGGAGGGTGCGGCACCTGGCGTGATCACGTCCTGGTACTCGGACAGCACGTGGCTTGTCGTCGTTCAGCCGAAGGACCGTTTCGCGGGCGCGCCGGCGCCGGAGGAGTGCGCTATCCGCTACGGCCGGAAGTCGGAGCGTCGGCCTCTGGAGCCCGGGGAGACGCTACAGGAGCGGCCCCCGAGGCCGTCCGTGATCAAGAAGCGCAAGACGCGGCGCAGCCTGCAGCCGCCGAGGATCTCCATCGCCGACGCCATCGACAATCCCGCCGAGTCGACGGCCCGATTGCTCAAGTGGCGGCGGCTCCAGGAGAACAAGCGCCGTCTCGCGGAGCTCGAAGCCTCCGTCGACATAGATCGAGAGCTCGATGAGACAGAGCAGCTTCTCGCCGCAGTCGTGAATAGAAAACCTCCTGACCCGTCGGAGTCATCATGAACAGGAAGCAACGCCGCACCGCCGCCAAGCACGGCAACCCGTACCAGGCCGCGCAAGCGCAGCTCGAGGGAGATCTCCGGAGGGCGCTGCGAGTCCACGGCGTCGAGCTGATCTCGGTGGCGGCCGGCGCGCAGAACGAGGAGTCGCGCGTGATCGTGCACGTGAAGCGCGGCGAGCAGACGGTCTTCATGCAGTCGCCGCCGAAGACCGTGAAGGGCCTCGTCGCGGGGATCCTGGCGAGGCTGGACGGCAAGGATGTCGAGCCGACGCTGGTCGAGCTCGTCGTCGCCAAGGAGGCGGCGCCTACGCCGTCGCCGACCACAGCCGCGCCAGGGAACGGAGAGCGCCCCGAGCCCGTGTACACCGACCTCTCCAAGTACCTGGAGAGCACGTGACCGCGATCACGGCCTATCGCGACCCGAAGCACCGGAAGCGGATCGCGGTCTTGCGCGCCGCAGACCCCGCTCAAGCCCTGCGCCGGCTCGCGGAGTGGAACACGATCATGGACCGGGTCGGCGACGCCGAGAGCCCCGAGCGCGGCCGCGAGCACCGGCGCGAGGCCGACGAGCTCTGGGTGAACATGAAGAAAGAGCAGCCCTGGACGTTCCTCGGGTGGCTCGGAGCCGACACCAAAACGGTCGTCGACGAGGGCGGCGTCGACATCGGGGTGGCGGCGCCCGGGGATCTGCACGAGGCCGAGGACAAGCTGGAGGGGTGGAGATGAGCGACGAGACCGAGACCGAGACCGAGACCGAGACCGAGACCGAGACCGAGACGGACTGGGCCGACCGAGATGCCATGAGCCAGATGGTGGCGTGGATCGCAAAGTACCCCCGCATCCGCTTCGTGAACATCACCCCGGAGCTCTGGTCGAGCGGCTACCCGTACCCGAAGGATCTGATCACCACGCAGCAGAAGGGCGCAGGTCTGCACTGGGGTGTCGAGGTCGGCTGTACCCTGGGCGCGGACGCGGACGAGAACGTCAGCCGGAAGATCTACGCACGCTCGATCGCGGAGGCGTGGCAGGCCGCGCTCAAGGCCCTGCGGGAGCTGTCGGCGTGAAAGTCACCCCGCTCGGCTACAGAGGTCCGATCATCTTCGAGAACGAGGTGGTCTACGCCGCCAAGCGCCTTATCCACGCGCTCGGGCACGTCGGACCTGGCGAGCTGAAGGACTCGGTGAGGGAGTTGCGCGAGCTCGCGGCCGCGCAGCCCGGGTACGAGACCTTGCTCTTGGCCGTAGCCCAAGAGGCCCAGGACCGAGAGACCGTCCAGATCCGAGCGGGTACATGATCATCCCCATCAAAGGCTATGTCGGCGAGTTCCTCGACACCGACGCGAACGCGCACTTGTCGATCACCTGGACCCACGACGCGCCGATCGAGCTCGTGAACGAGCTGCGGCTACGCGAGGGCCTGCCGGAGCTGACAGCCAGAAAAGCGTCGGGTGCGCGGAAGCACCTGCGCGTCGAGTTCCATACCTTCGTGAGCGGCCGTGATCCAGAGGTCGTCGATCGCCTGAAGAAGATCTTCGACCCGTGACCGACGACTCACCTCACCTCGAGCGCGCCGCGCTCGCCGACGGGCTCTCGATCTACCGCTCCGGCGGGCGGCCCTCGAGCGAAGTGCAGCGCTGGAGGCGGGAGAACCCGGAGAAGTACGCGCTCGCCAAGAAGCGCGACTACGCGCAGCACGTGGCTCGCGAGGCTGCGCGCGATCTGCGCATCGCGGCCCTGATCGCCCCGTGGGCGGTCACCGCGTTGATCGCGAAGGCCCTGGCACGCCGCGCCGATCGTCGAGCGAAGGCAGCTGCGGCGACCCGAGCTTGGCGTGCACGCCTCCGTGCACGCCGCCAAGCCAGCGATTCAGCTAGCCTCCCCGGGTGAAGAAACGCCCGCCGCAGTCGGCGACACCGCAGGGCCCGATCATCGGCTTCGCCTGCACCAAGATCCCCGCGAGGCTGCTGCGGAGCTCGTGCGGGATGAGACACCGCAACGCGAGCACGCCGTGGAAGCCGGGCGAGCGCAAGGTGAAGGTGTTCTCCGAGGTGTGCGCGAACTGCGGGATCGGAGCTGCGCACCTGAAAGGCCTGCACCCGGCCATGTGGGATGACGGCACGCCGATCATGCCCGTCGAGCTCGTCCCGGTGAAGTCGCTCGTGCGCTTGAAGGCGAAGACGAACGACGGCGGTGTCGAGTATTTCGGTCGCCGCTAGCGCCTGAACCGGCGCTTGCCGAACACCAGATTGGCGATCGCCTCGATCTCCCGCGGCCCGCAGATGCGCCCGGCCTCGGACTCGTCGGCACGCTCTTCCCAGGCCATGCGCGAGATCGGACGGTGCTCGGAGCAGCCGTCGCGACAGAGCTCGGCGTCGCTCATGAGCGCGATTCGGCATCGACGGATGAAGTCGACGTCGGCCTGCGGATGTGACGGGTCAGATGACGACGTAGATGCCATCGGTCCGCTGGTGGTTGAAGGTCCCGTCGGGCAGCAGCGCTACCTCCACGATGAACGGCCGATCTCGGTAGTTGCTCGGGATGAACATCGCGCGGACCGGAGGCGGCGGGCGAGTGGTGATCGGGGCCGAGGCCCACACGCGCTCTCGGAACTCCTGACGGGCGGTCTCTCGGTCCATGGCGGTCAGACGCCACCCTTCTTCGCGGTATTCACCGGCGGCTCCGAGATCCCGGCCTTGGCCTCCTCGAGAATCCCTGAGACCGCGACGAAGTGCTTGTTCGTGATGGGCTCCGGGACCGGGATGGCGGCGCTCGACGGGCGATCGCGCCGCCGCAGATAACCCCTCACGACACGCCACGGATCGCCGATGTCGTGAGGGGCGTTCGCGAGCTCGGCGTCGAGCAGGATGAGCGCGTCGGCGAGGGTCACGTGGCGAATGCCCGCTCTTGACGCTGTAGCAGCGCTCTCCGGAGAACGTGATGGCGTTGCATCTCGTACACGAAGAACTCCTCTGCTGTTTTGCTGTGTTTACGGCTGTTGCACCCGCGACAGGCGGCCGCCAGGTTCGACGGCGTGCTCTTGCCCCCGCGCGCCAACGGTACGATGTGATCGACGGTCAGCTCGCGAGGATCGCGGTCCGTGAAGTATTTCTTCGGAGGCACGGCTACTTCACTTCGTAGATCCAACGTCGAGCGACCATCGAGTCCGGGGCCTCCCACCCAGGACCCATGTTCACGGACGGGTCCATGGGAATCCATTTCCCGTTTACATTCACACTGTAATACACGTGGTCGGCACTGCCGTCGACCGACTGTTTCGTCGCGATCACAACGAGGTTACAGTCGATGCCAATCGCTCTCGACGCCGCACATCCGAGCGTGGCGAGCTCGTCGCAATCGGCACCTCCGGTCTTCAGGATGTGCCGCGCTTTCGAGTACAGGTCAGTTCCGATGGGGTCCGACAGGTATCGCGTTTGCGAGCGAACGCCCTTGAAGATTTCACGAGCTTCTTCGAGCTTATTCTTCTCTTTGATCATCCACTGATCGCCGTTCCACGCGGTCGAGCCGGGCTTGCGCTTCGAGACCGTCTGACGGGCCCAGGCGACGACCTGCGGGTCGGTGGTGCCCTGCTCGACGCGGTCGATGATGACGGACAGGCGGTCACCCAAGGTGTTCACCTGGTACTTCGATAAGCCCATCACACCGGCGCGCGTCTTCGACGGGGCCGCCGACGAGACCTGACGCGGCATCTGACGCGTCGCCGCTCGAGGCACCCTGATGGTCGGGACGCGTCCCGGCATCGCACTCGGCGAGGACTTCAACCCCTCGGACAAGTGCTTCGCACCCTTGGCCATGCTGTTCACGCCGAGGATTATCGACCCTAGCCCGATAGCGATCCCGAAGAGGTTCATGCCCTAGCCTACCGCATCAGTCGAAGTCGTCGTAGTCGTCGTACGCGTCCTCGAGCGGCATCCCGTAGTGGTCCACGCGCTCGGTGCCGCCCCGGAGCCACTCCCCGAACCATCCCTCGAACTTCTCGTAGCCCGCGAGCGAGTGAGCGTCGAAGGCGCGCTCGGCCTGCTGGTACGACCGCTCGCCCTCGCGGAGCACGCGCCGGACGCCGCGGAGCGCGTTCGCGTCGTCGAGCTCCGCCTTCTTGAGGAACGCCTTCTTCGAGACCTCGTCGCCGGCCGCCACGCCCTGATCCCGAGGGCCGCCACACGCCGCGCAGAAGCGGTCGCCCGCCCCGCACAATCGCCCACAGCGGCAGCCCCAGGACATGGTCGAAGACTACTACCGCTCGCCTTCAGTAACCACCGGAATACGCGGCTGCATCCCCGTCGAAGCCCTCGAGCACGGCCGGCGCGGGCCCGGTCGGCTTCTCGCCCGAGCCCTCTTCGGGCACGTCCGAGCCGTCGCCCTCGGCATCCGGAGCCGGTGCGCCATCGGCAGGCGTCGGCTCCGCGACCGGGGCCTGCGCCGCAGCTGCCGCATGAGCCGCATCGGCCTGCTGCGCCATCGAGCGGATCGCGGGGATCTTCTCGATGATGCCCGCGCGGACGACGACGTAGTTCTCCTTGAACGCGACGAGGGTCGCCATCGCGGTCTCGCCCGGGAGCAGCCCGCCATCGATGAGGATCTTGAGCCAGCCGCCGAGCGCCTTCAGCGACTCGTGCGGGTTGACGGGGTTCATGGCGATGGCGCCGAGCAGCCCCTGCAGGAAGCCCTGCCAGCGCTGGATCGGCTGCAACGACAGGAGCGCGTCGATGGTCGACTGCACGCGCTCGCCCGGCGTGTTGGCGTTCGTCATCGCCTGCATCTTCGCCTGGAAGTTGGCCGGGAGCGGCACCTCGTCGATCGGCGGCGAGGCCTGCTCGGTGATCTGCGCCGGCGCGCGCTGCACGGAGCGGTTGTCCGTGATCACCACCGGGCGCGGCGCGAGAGGCGGCGGCGTGGCGTCGACGCGGGCACCGATGGCTCGCGAGATCTCCGAGCCGGGCCCGAAGATGTTGATCGCCGCGTCCCAGAACGTCGTGCCGGTCTGCGACGGAGGCGGCGGAGGCGGGGCCACGGCGGCCGCGAGCTCCTTCACGCGCACGAGCGTCCCGATCTGCTCTTCGAGCGTGGCCGGCGGAGCCGACTCAGCCTCGCGACGCTGGAAGATCTCGATGACGTCCTTCACGCCGAGCCCGTCCGTGGGGCGCGCCGCCTGCTGCGCCTGGATGATGAGACCGGCCATCTCGACCGCGGTCGGCCCGCTCTCGTTCTTCACCAGCGGCACGACCATCGCGACCGCGCTGCTGATCGCCGTGATCAGCTCGGGCATCGACCAGCTCGGTCCCGGGGGCGGCATCGGGGGCATCGGCGGCATCGGCGGCGGAGCCGCCTCGAGCTTCTCGAGTCGACGATCCATGCGCTCGAGCAGCGACGTGATCGCCGGATCGACGGCCGGCCGCGCCGCGGAGGCAGCAGCGGACTGCTGTTGCATCATGGCGAGGAACATCTTGGTGCTCTCGGCCTGCTGGGCAGCCTGCGCGGTCTGCGCCTGCATCTGCATCTGCATCATGGCTGTGAACATGGAGGTATCGGGACCGGTGTTCTTGGGCTGCATGTCCACGAGGAACTCCTTGGCGTTTCTGAGCTGGGTGAGGGCGTCGGGCTGAGGGGCGGGCGGCTTGGTGACGTGGCGGAACATCTCGACCATCAGCGGGTCGGACGTGGACGGAGCCGCAGACGTAGACGCCGTCGGGTACCGCGGAGGGCTCATGAGCTTCACGATGCCGGCAGGCCACTCCTTGCCTTGAGCGTCGATGATCACGACGTCGTACTCGCCACCCCCGTGCTTCGGCTCCAGGTACTGCTGGATGAACGATTCGATCTCCCCGACGCCATCGACATCGGTCTTGTTGTAGTTGCCGACCGTGGCGAGCGAGCCGTCCTCGCGCCGCTGACGGATGCGAATCTTCTCCGCACCAGGGAGCAGCGCAGCGATCTTCGGAAACTTCCGAACCGCCAGATGGTCCATGCCCTTGACGCTCGAGTTGTCCGCGAGCGTCTGAGCGGCCGCCTTGTTCGTGGCGGCCTTGTCGGCAGCCATGGACTTCGGAGTCGGCATACCGGGTACCGGCATGGGCGGCGGACCGACTCCGAGCGACGGACCGCCGTTTCCGAGGATGTCGGACATGTCCGGAGAGAGCATCTCCAGCGTGCGACTCACATCAGCATTCATCTCAGGCTTGCTCATTCGGCACCCTCTCCATCTCGTTCATCCGCTTCCTGGAGTCGATCCAGGAAGTCACCAATCTTGCCTTGGGCCTCGCGTACCTTGTCGGCATAAGGACCCTGCGCGATCAAGGAGACGCCTTTGCCATGAACCGCACCGGCCAGATCGCTTGGGCGCATGACCAAGTAGTGGTCCATCGTGGTTTGGATCTTCTTGTGGCCCATGATCTTCGCGATGGTCGTGGCGTCCAGCCCGGCTTTCCACAGTGAGGTTCCGTACGTCCGGCGCAAGGTGTGAGGCGTCAATCTCGACGGATTTCTTCCGTGCGCGATCATCTGCTCTCGAACCCACTGCACGTTCTCGCGAAGGGTGCGATTCGGGAGCGGTCGATGCTCGCTCTCCGGAAACAGGTAGAGACCAGGGTAGTAAGTGCGCCAGTCGCGAAGGTAACGGCGGAGGATCGGAGGGCCGTCGAGCAGCAGCGGGACCGTGCGGAGCTCGCCGCCCTTGCCGCGGACCGTCAGGCAGATGTGTCCGATCGTCTTGCCGTCTGCGGTCTTGAATCCGACCTGGCTGATCGACGACATCGTCAGGTTGGTGAGCTCGTCGCTCCGCAGCCCGCAGTAGGGTAGGAGCAGAAGCGCCGTGCGCGCGGGCTCCTGACACTGATTCGACCAGCGGAAATACTCGAGCAGATCTTCGTCGCGTAGATCGTTCGGTGGATCTCGGATGATCTTCGGCAGATCAGGCGAGTTGAGCTGCCGGATCGTGATCGCGCCGCGGTCCTGCAGCCACTTCAAGAAGCGCTTCGCGCCCGCCGTCATCGTCGCGACGCTCGTCGCCTTGAGCCCGTAGGCTGTCTGCACCTCGGAGAAGAGCGAGAGCACGCCGGGCGGCAGATCCTTCATGTCGATCCCGTTCGAGTGCACGAACGCGATGAACTTCTGTGCAGCCAGACGGTACTTAGACGCGGTCGCGTCGCCGTTCATGTGCTTCAGGTACTGGTAGAACTGATCGACCGACGAGTCGGGAAGCACGACCGACGTTTGCCACAGTAAATCGGTTTTTGGCAAGAGAGCACACGTCCGTGCTCGATATATCCAGTACGTACGCCACGTCTGTCCTACGTTTGAACACGGACGTGTGCTGGCTGCATCGAAAGAGGCGGTGATACAAGCCGCCCATGAGCAATCAGCAGATCCGTCCTCTGAGCGGCATGGTCGTGAGCGGAGTCGCAGCGCCCCGCGTTCTCACTGGCACGGACTCGTTGATCCACCAGCTCGACACTCTGGCGACGCAGCAGGGCGGCCCGTACGTCGATCTCGTGTCGCTCTACGTGCAGAACCCGACCGGAGCCGGAGTCGATCTCCTGCTCACCGTCGCGGGCGGGTCCGTGATCACGCAGACCATCACGTCGAAGGCCGCAGCCGTGCTCGTGCTCGACAACGTCCCGTTCCAGACCGCGGCGAACGCGACGGCCGCGAACACGCAGATCGTCGGACACGGCACGGGCCTGGTGTTCTGGGGCACGTTCAGCCGTCCGGTCTGATCGCTCGTCCGCTCAACGTCTCAGGAGAGGGTGCACCATGGATCTCAACGTCACAGGGCTCGCGAACACGACCACCGAGCTCGACATGATCATCTCGCCGCGGGACGGCACGCTCGTCTGCGTGGCCGAGCACCACGGAGTGCACGTCTGCTGGGGCTGCTTCGAGCCTTTCGACGAGGACAAGTCGGCGCTGAAGTTCACCGAGATCCGTACGCCCGGCGCGACGGTCCGATGCGCCGTGCACCGCAAGTGCGTCGACCCGAAGAACCGCAAGGTCTTCTCCGACGGCGGCCAGCCGACGACGCGTCTGCAGTCGATCGGCGAAGTCGCTCGAGGACTGCAGCTCCGCAAGACCGTGGCGAGGGCCGTGAACGCGCTCGGCGCAGCCGCAGCCGACCAGGTCTCCAAGATCATCCTCTAAGGGGCGACTCGATCGCCGCCCTCTGGGTAATCGCGGGCATCCCGCGCGTTCAACGAGGTAGGGTGTCGAGTGAACCGCGCTGATCAAGAGCTGCTCGATTATTCGAACGGTTCGTATTCGACCAGCGATACCGGCTGCGTCGGCGACACGATCGCGATCTCTCCTAAGCCGTTTCCGGCTCCTGGATTTTTGGTCGAGTATCTCGGCTGGAGCGCAGCAGTCCAGGAAGCGACCGACGCCTGCGTCCTGCAGAACGGCGTCTGCTGGATCCTCAAGCCGGAGCAGCTCGCCCCTCGGTTTGGCCAGGAGTCCGATGGTGGCTGTCCCGGATGCCGCGGACGCGGCCCGACCGGCTTCGCGGGGCTCACGCGCACGACGCAGGGCGCTCGAATGCAGCAGGGACTGCCGCGTCGGACCGATTTGCGCACGTGGAAGCCGACTGCGGTCGTGACCCCGCAGGGCGTCGCGGCCATCGCGCAGGGCGCAGTGCTCCCGCTCTGGCAGCGGATCTACAAGTTCGCACCGCCGGAGCGTCTGGTGATGGCGCCCGCAGGCCTCGACTACACGTCGGCCGTGCGCGGGGCTCAGTACCTTTCGACGCATACGGGTCGTCCGATGGTCGTTGGCGGCGAGAGGGACGGCCGCACGATCCCGATGATTTACGTCCAGCCCGGCGGCCTCGTTCGCGGCGTCAACGGAGTCCGAAAGCCCGTGCAGGGATGGGAGACGGACGCCGTCTCCATGGACTCGTTCGAGATGCGACAGGCATTCGCGGCCTCGCGCGGCGCGAGCATCATGCCTTGGAACGCTGTAGGCGGCTGAGTCGGCCGCTTGCACGCAATCTTCGCTACACGGTAGGACGATGGCTAGGGCTGATGCCCAGGAGAAAAAAGGTCACATGGACTACGACATCTCGGGACTCGGCGCCTTCCTCGACGCAGACGCCATCAAGGCAGGACTGATGAGCAGCGCCGTCGGCGGCGGCGGCATCCTTCTCACCACGACCGCGCTCGACAAGGTGTGGGCCCAGCCCGCAGCCGGCAGCGGTTCGATGTTCGCGCCGGACGCCCAGGGCGGCAACGGCACGAAGAACTTCAAGATGGCGAAGTCGGCGGTCACCGCCCTCATCGGCATCCTCGGCGGGCGCGCGCTCTACGAGAAGAACCGCGATGCGGCCGTGGCGTTCACGGGCGCGGTCGGCGGTCTCGGCATCGCCGAGCTCGTGGCCTCGATGGTCAACGACCCCGCGTCGACGACCGGCCCGACGGTCCGCACGTCGAACCTCTCGGGTCACCTCAGCGCGGCGGATCTCCGCGCGCTCGAGATGGCCGTCTCCACGCCGATGGCGGCGTGGCGCCCCAGCTACGACATGGCCGGCTTCGGCGGCCCGGTCACCCGCACGCAGATGCTCTCGGCGCCGGTGACGAGCGCCACCGAGCTCGGCAACAGCGGCATGGCCGCGTACATGCCGTACCTCTCGTAAGGCATCCGCCTTTCGAGCCTGATCGACGCGGCGTCGTGCCGCCCTGACGCCCTCTCAGATGGTCTGAGAGGGCACCTGACAGACCGAGACCGGAACGAACACCGGCTCGACACGGAGCTCCGCACATGAACGACGTCGGCGTCATCGAACCGATCCCGGGCCAGCCCGGCCTCTTCCAGGATCCCTCTGCCCCGGGCAAGGTGATCAACATCCGCGACTTCCGCGAGGGCGACAAGTACGACTCGGTCGCGCTTCCGACCGGCGCGATCGCGTTCGGCACGACCTTCACGTTCTTCCAGAACCTGCAGGGCAAGAACAACGGCCCGCAGGGCAACCTCGACACGAACATCCGCACTCAGTCGAAGCTGAGCGCGGGCGAGTCGATGATCCTCGACCGCATCGGTCTGTACATCTGCGCGTCCACGGGCATCAGCTTCCCGTCGCCGCAGGACTACAAGACCATCGTCGACAACGCGTACTACCGCCTGAACATCAACGGCCTCCTGCAGGACGAGGGCCCGGCGATCAAGTTCCCGAGCGGGTACGGTCTCTACGGCCAGACGCAGGAGAGCGGTCAGGGCATCGTCTCGATCGGCGTGCCGGCGACGGCGAGCGCGGCGCGCCTCATCCGCAAGCAGCTGCTGAACCAGAACCACGAGATCGAGGGAACGCTCACGTTCCCGCAGCGTCAGTGGCTCACGCAGGCCCCCTCGGCCGGCGGCGGCGGCTTCTCGACGGCGGCGCTCACGCCCACGATCGTGGTCCAGGCGCAGACCGAGCCCCCGAGCAACTGCGCGGTGGTCGTTCGGAACTTCCTCCACGGCCTCATCCGCTCGGCGGTCAGCAAGTGAGCTGAGGGGCTTCGGCCCCTTGCCCCATGCGCCCGGGCGCACAGCCAACAGGGTCCCGGCTTCGGTCGGGGCCCTGTTTGCTTTTCTGGTACATTCGACTTCGGAGAAAGACGACCAATGGAAGCGATCCTCGCCCTGCTGCAGCAGCTCCTCGACACTCTCAAGCAGATCGTCTTCCCTCCGAAGGGGGATGCGCGCGCGATCCCGCCGGGAGCGATCCTGACGTACTACGCCGACATCGCGTCTGGCGCGATCCGGCCCGAGGACGTCCGCTTCGAGGCCCTGACCTTCAAGATCATCGTCGATGCGACCGGGACCCCGGTGTTCACGAGTGACAAGGTCACCGTGATCGCTCGGTACAACCTGGCGATCCGGCGCATGTACTGCGCGCTGGCCGAGTCCATCGCCTCGCCCGCCGGCCAGTTCATCAACTTCAACGTCCTCGAACAGGCCCGCAACTTCTCGATCTTCAAGCGACCCGTCTCGATCGCGGCTGCGGCCCGAGCGAGCTCGGAGCCGTTCGCCTGGGATGGCGTCTACATCACCGTCCCCGGCACGGATCTCGAGGTGTCGTGGTCGATCGACAGCGCGCTCTACGCGTCGCTCATCGGCTCGACGAAGCACGCGCAGATCGTCATCACGGGCGACTACATCGCGTGCGGGCCTCAGGGCTGATCGATGCACGATGACGGACAGGGCGGAGACGGCCGACGAGGTGGACCCAAGCCCCTCAGCGGGCTGTTCACCGACGTCGAGCTCCGCGCGTACTTCGCGTCGGTCGTGGGCCAGTTCCGCGGCCCGTACGGCAAGCGCGGCGGCACAGGGGTGCTCCTGGCTGGGCAGTCGAAGGGCCTGGCCAACAACACCACCAAGGACCGAGTCCTGAGCGTGACCGTCACTCGCTCGGATCTCGGCGGCGTGCTGGCCAACGTCATCTTCTCGCAGAACCAATCCGGCGGCGCGTCGAACAACGACTTCCCCGTCGCATTCGGCGTCGACAGCCGCGAGCGGTTCGTGCTCAACCCCGGTGATCAGCTCTCGGTGCAGATCACGAGCGGCGGCCCCGCGACATTCGTGGTCGGCCAGGAAACACACTGATGTTCCTGTGGCTCATCATGCGAGCCCGTGCGCTGTTCACGGATGTGCAATGGCGCATGTACGCCGCCTCCGTCATCGGCCGGAACGGATTGCGCAATCCGTTCGGCGCTCGGCGCTCGTTCGTCGCGACCGTCAACACGCCTGTGCGCGTCGCGAAGAACGACTCGAAGGCTCGCGCGTTGCTGGTCAACGTGCAGCTGCTCAATGGCGCAGGCACCGCGACGTTCGCCGCGTCGCCGTCGATCGGAGCGACGGACATCTCGATCGACTGGGGAAAACCCGACGCACCGCAGTCAGGCCAGTTGTTCGTGCTCGCGCCTGACGACCAGTTGTTCGTGCTGGCGGGCCTGAATCAGGTCTTGGCCGTCGGACAGGAGTGGTACTGAGATGGACGACCTCGATCGGTTCTTCCCCGTCGTCCCGCAGAACGTCCCGGCGGATGATCTGAGCGACTATCTGCGCATGTACGCGAACGAGGCCGGCGCCTTCGCGCGCTCGCAACAGCCCATCACGGTCAGTCGCATCGAGTCGACCGTCAACACCCGCATGCCCGTCATGCGCACGCTTCAGGGCTTCTCGTTCGGGACCGTCGGACAGCCCCTCGGCGTCGATCCGAACAGCCTCGTCGACTCGAGCGGCAACCCGATCGTCTCGGCGGTCTGGATCCAGCGCGCGCTCAACGCCGCAGGGATCCGCACGAACGTCGACGGCATCGTCGGCGGTCAGACGATGACGAACCTGCTGACCGTGTGGCGGAACCTCACCGCGAGCACGGCCCCGCAGCCGACCAAGCAGGTGACGGGGTCGCTGACGAGCCCCGGGACCGTGAAGATCCCCCGAGCGCTCCAGGACGTGCTCGCGGCGTACCCTCAGGTCGTCGATCCGCCGCCGCTGCCGGTCACTCCGCCCGCATCAAGCCCGCCCTCCCCGCAGACGCAGCCGCAGGTCAGCTACCCCAGCACCCAGGGCAGCCAGTTCACGGGCATCCTCGGCGTCGCGGTCGTCGGCGCGGTCGTGCTGGCGATCATGAACCGGAACAGCTCGGGCTCGACCTCGAGCGCGAGGCGGCTGCCCGTGCCGTCGTATCGCAAGTCAGAACGTCGGTCGGCGCGTAGCCGACGCTGAACCTTTCGCGGTAGGACACGAACATGACCGATTACATCGCCGTTCTCGATGGTCTGATGGCGAACCCGAACACCCAGCAGGTCGGCCAGGCCTACCAGGGCCGCAGCCTCGTCTCGCAGGCCGGATGGGTCGGTCAGACGCGCAACGTTTCCGGCTCCGGTGGCGCGAACTACTCGGGCGGCTCGAGCTTCTACCCAGGCGCCCCGACGCTTCCGAGCTCGGAGGGCCTCGCGGGCATGGAAGAGGGCTGGATGAACGACTCCACCCCGCAGACCGATCCGCAGGCCGACTACCACAGCTACCTCTCGGCGTTCTCGGCGAGCCCGTACGTGATGTCGGGCATCGGCGACGCCGACGCGACGCAGGCGACTGGCTACCAGGGCCGCAGCCTCACCTCGCAGGCGGGCTGGGTCGGTCAGACCCGCAACGTCTCCGGCTCCGGCGGAGCAAACTACTCGGGCGGCTCGAGCTTCTTCCCCGGTGCGCCGACGCTTCCGTCGAGCGAAGGCCTCGCGTCGCTCGAGCGCGCGTTCGGCAACGCCGGTCTCGTCCAGTCGGCCGACGCGGCGTACCACGCCCAGTCCGGCTACGTGACGCGGAACGTCTCGGCGTCCGGTGGCGCGAACTACTCGGGCGGATCGAGCTTCTTCCCCGGCGCTCCGACGCTCCCGTCGAGTGAAGGGCTCGCTCGCGCGACGCTGCGTGGCCTGCTCGGCCTCGGCGTCGATCCGATGCGTGCCGCGGCGGGCGTCATGCGCGCTCGTCCCGTGTTCGTCGTCGACGTCAACAACCCGTGCGGCTCGGCGTACGACGCCGCCTTCAAGTCGGCGATGGCCTCCGGCTACGACAACGCGTGGGCGCAGATGGCGGCCCAGCGCGTCGCCGAGCGCTGCATGGCGGTCGGCTGGGATCTGTTCGCGACGAAGGCCTGAGGCCGTCCGTGAGCCGTGAGCTCGCGGAATACCTGAACGCGTACAGTGCCGGCCCGATCAGCGGGTTCGGCCTGACGGTCGGGCCTCTTCCGTCTTCGATTCGGCCGATCGCGCCGCCCGGCGCACCCCCCGCGCTGACGCCCCAGGCGACGCAGCAGATCACGGACCGTCTCGCAGCTGCAATCGCGCCCGTCCTTGCAACAGCTGCGGCTGCTGTCACCTCGGCGGCCGCGCTGGACTCGCAGATGTGGTCGCTGGACGCGCAGTGGCGATTGAACGCGCAGTGGGGCGACATGCGCTCCTGCGTGCGAATCGTCAACGTGGACGGGACGGTCGGGACATCGTCATGGGTCGACGGCACCTGCAAGAACCTGGTCGGCAACGATGTCGCCGCCACGTGCAACTGGGGCCTTTGGCGGCTGGGCAAGTGCGACATCGCCACGGCCACTACGCTGTCTTTCCAGTTTCCTCGGTACTTGTGGGCGCAATCCCGCATGAGGGACATGCTCGCTAACACGCCGCGGCCCGGGGTGACGTCGGCGCAGGACACCGCCGATTGGTGCTGGAACGCAGCGCAGTTGGTCTCGGTGCTGCTCTGGTCCACCAACGTCCGTTTCGACACGGAGTCTGGGCAGTTCGCGTCGGACATGGCGGCAGCCATCGATCCAACCGCAGTTAGACTGGATGGCAAGAACATCCGGCCCAGCCTCCCAGGCGGCACAGGGTTGCTGCCTACCGACATCTCGCGACTCGATCAGACGGGGCTGGGCGAGTCGCGAATGCAGGGAGGCGGCATTCAAGCCGCGGCGCCGCCTGACTACGATGGCGCAGCGCTGGTGCCTGGGCGGGCCATCGTCGCCGTTCGTTGGCCCCTGAACGTCAGAGTCTGGAACTACGTCGGCAATGTCGGCGTGACGGCACACGGCGCATACCCGGCTACACGCGCGTACTTCGATCCGGCGTTCGCGCCCGTATGGACGACGAATCTGGTGGATGACGGAGGGAGCCACCTCGACCTCCCGTTCACCTTCAGCGACGTGCAGGCGGTGCAGGCGCAGCAGCGCGCCGTCGCCCCGGACATCTCGCTTCAGCGACGCATCGCGTTCAACAAGTTCATCCTCTACACGTGGGGCGATGGCCGTCTGTGGCGCGCCTACGGAGCGCCGGTCTATCTCGGCTTCGACACCGCTCTAGGCACGCCGCTTCAAGTGGTGTACGGCACGGCGCAGACGGTGGTGAACGACTACGTACGATTGCTCCAGTTCTATTCGGATCCGTCGCGCGACTACATCACCTGGATCCACAACGCGATTCAGATGTGGAACCTGCGGACCCCGGTGCAGTTGACATCGCCGGCTGCGGCCGACTTCGTCAACGCGAAGACGGCTCTGATGCAGAGCGCAGCTCAGGCGAAGGCCCAGTACGACACCGCAGCGCACTCGACCACTGGCGCCACGGTGTCGAGTATCGTGTTCACGGCGGTGAGCTCCATCCTCTCGATGATCGGAGGCATCGGCGCCGTGCTCGCCTACGCGCTGCAGATCCTTCAGCAGCTCGAGGGCTTCCTGGCCAACGCGATGAGCACGACGATCCCGCCGTGCGCCGCATTCCCCTTCATCCGAGTTCTTGCTCCGGCTTCAGGCGGCTGCGACCTGAGCCAGGACGCGATCGAGTCCGCCTTGCTCGGGATCGACTCGAACGCCACGTGGCCGGTCTCGGTCGCGGGCCTGACGCGCGCCTTCGTCGTCGACGCGGTCCCGTTCACGGTGACGTTTCAGGCGGGCGACTCGACCCCCGACGCGGTCGCGCGACGGATCAACGCCGCCGCGGCGCTCGTGGGGCTCGGTGCGGTCGCGTCGGTCGTGAACGGCCAGGTCCACGTCCAAGGCTCGGATCCGACGAAACCTCCCGTCACCGCGACCGGAGGCACGGCGGCCGCGCTCCGGTTCCCCGGCCCGACAACCGCGCCTCCGACCGGCGGTCAGCCTCCGACCGGGGGCCCGCCCGCGACTTCGTCGGCCCCGAAGTCGAGCTCGGCACCTTGGCTGGTCGGAGCCGCGCTGCTCGCGTGGCGGTTCTTGCGGTAGGATGGCGACATGACGAAGCTGGGATGCTGCGGGCAGAGCCGTGTTTCGCTCCGAGGGATGATCTCGGAGGCGGACACGTACCCGGCGAACACCGCTCGCGGACGAGTCGCGCGTCAGAAGCTCGCATACGCCGTCGCGGCCGGCCGCGCCGCGCAGATCGGCAACAAGGTCGCGTACTCGAGGGCGATGAACGGTCTCGGGAGCCTCGGCGGGCTCGGGACGTTCACGGCGGGCTCGGCCGCATTCTCAACCGCAGCCGCCCGCGTGACTGCCGCCGCGCACGCCGCGACTGCGACGCCCACGCCTGTTCCCGCAGCGTCGCTCGGGTCGCAGCTCTCGACGTACACCTCGCTGGTCGCCGGCCTGATCAACATCGGGACGAGCATCGCGCGAACCGCCGGCGGCGACCCCAACGTCACCGCAGCCATCGATATGGTCGTGGGGTGGTTGCGCGCCATTCTGACCGGAAGCAGCACGGTGACGATCCCGACGCTCACGCCAGATCTGCTCAACGGGCTCGCCGACTTCTGTGCGCACAAGGATCAGATCCAGAACCCGATCGACCTCGGGCTGACAGCCATCGCGTCCGTGGTGCGAGGCGTAGGTATCGCCAGTCGAGACACGGGAGCCCAGGCGGCTGCAGATGCGATCGACCTCGTACGAGGTCGTGCTGTGGGGCTGCTCAACAGCCTGTGCACGGCGGTCGTAGCCGCAGGGGGTGTCGCGCCCGTGGACTGCTCGTCGATCGCGCACGCGGTCTACGATGCAGCGCAGGGCGGTTGCGTGTGCGGGCCGAACTTCATGGCGAGCCCGACGGTTGCCGACACGTGCATTCCGGCGCCGGTCGTCTTCGTTCGGACGGGTGGATCGACTACGACGTACATCCCGACGGTGTTCCATCCAGCGGCCGCGAAGAACTCGATCGTGGTTCCGGCGGCGGCTGCGGCTGCGGCTCTCTGGTGGTTCCTCAAATAGGCGACGTTGCGGTCCTAGACCGCGTAGTGGTAGGAGAATCTCATGGCGTGCAAGAACATCCGGGTGAAGGGTCACATGGTCAAGGCGCATCGCGTGAAGGCGAAGACGTCGGGCCGACACAAGCACAAGGCCTACACGGTGAAGGCTCACCGCGTCCCGGCCCACACGCGCAAGGTCTGCTGACCTTTCGCCGCCCCCGTCGTCTCGGACCCGCTTGAGCGGGTTCGTCGGTCAACCTCGTTCGCTCGGAGATTCGATCATGAAGGCAGGAACCTGCAAGTGCGTCAAGGGTGGCCGGAAGCTCTGCAAGGGCAAGAACGGCAAGGTCCAGTTCACCAAGGGCAAGTGTCGTCGCTGAGCGACGCACGCTGAACCCCATGGCCCGCAAGAAGAAGTCCGCACGCAAGGCCAAGCCCACCAAGGCGGGTTGCGGCTGCCCTGCGGGCGCCAAGCGCTATTCGACGAAGGGACGCGGACGTGGTTTCGCGTGCCTGAAGAACGGCAAGTTCGTGAAGGCAGTCGGCTGCTGAGCCGACAGAGGAGTCCCTCGTGGCATCGAAGAAGACGAAGCGGAAGACGACGAAGCGCTGCCCGCCGTGCACCGCCGCGTCGATGGCGCGAGCGGAGTTCAGCTCTGCGATCCGTGGCGGACACTGCTCGGTCGCGAGCCGCGAGCTCGACAAGATCAAGAGCGAGATCAGCAAGAAGGTCGACAACATGGGCAAGGGCGCACGCGCTCTCGCGTACCGCGACCTGCTGCACAAGCAGGACGCCGTGAACCGCTGCTCGGAGCGCCGCGAGACGTCCGACGCGAGCCGCTTCAACGGCCTGCGTTCGCGCCGTCGTCGGGCGCGCTGAGCCCGCGCTCGCGCCGCGTCGCGCGATGATGTAGCCTCCCGGCATGGAAGACGTGCACATCGCGCACTGGTCGCAGTGGCTCGCAGCTCGTCAGGCCGTGCACCATCCAGAGCGAGAACCCGACGGCAAACCGTGGCAGCTCTTCTACTCGGCGCCAATGCGCAGCTGGCTGAAGGCGTACCGCGTCTCACCCACTCACATGCGCGCCGAGCGCCACAGTCAGTGTCCTTGTCGCTTTTCGTGAGGCTGCGATGAAGTGGTGCATGGCGGCGCCGACCGCGTTCAAGACGAAGCGCGAGGCGCAGGCCATAGCCCGCAAGAAGGGATTCGCGCGCGTCACTCGAGCGTCGTTCCTGGCCTTCGCGAAGCGGAAGGGCCATGCGCACCCGCAGCCCGTGCAGAAGCGCCTCTGGGTCATCGAGGTGCCTTGCTCGACTCGTGGTAGGGTCTGACCATGTTGATCCCCTTCGCACTCGGCTGGGCCGGCGGCTACCTGACGTGGAAGACGCTCGTGCCGACCGTGTGCCCGTCACGCAAGGGCGCGGGCCTCTACGGTTTGGCGAAGAAACCCCGCCGGACGAGTCGGGCGTCACGCCGCTGATCTGGGTCGAGTCGGCCGTGTGGTAAGGTGATCGCATGCTCGGAGCTCTCGCACTGCTCGGACTCGCGGCCCTGGCCGGCGGCGGCCGACGTCGAGGTCTCGGCGATGCGCCGCAGCTGCCGAGCGGAGATCCAGTTCGGGTTCCGGACTCGACGACCGTCTACCTCCTCCAGCCGCGCACGTTCGCGCACCCGGCCATTGCCGCGCAGGTCGAGGCTCGAGCGGAGTCCGAGGGCGGGCAGTGGGCCGTGGTCCCGTCGAGCGGCTGGGCCGGGGCCAAGCACTTCGTCACGGCGAAGGCGGCGCGCAGCGCGTTGAACGCGGCGGGCTACAAGGGGCCGTACGGCAAGGGCGCTTCGAGCCGGTGGACGAGATGATGACCTACATCGTCATGGCGTTCGCCGGTGCCGCGATCTACGCCGGGGCGCAGCCGCCGTCGAAGCCGGAGTCGCAACTGGTCAGAGAGACGCGAGAGTGGTTCGAGCGTCGAGATCGCGAACGAGCCGAGTCGCGCCGCAAAGCCGCAGCAGCCGATCGTCGGGGGTACCGATGAAGAAGCCGAAGAGGGGCGACTGCGTCTGTCGACGTACGAAGCGCGGCGCGCGCTCGTTCTGCCGACGCTACGACGGTCGTGTCGAGATCCACGGCGCGTGCAAGCCGCGCCGTGCCAGATCGAGGGTCTCGTGATCATCACCTTCACCCTCCTCGCAGGCCTTCTCGCCATGATCCTGAACGGCTATTGCGCCGAGTGCAGCGGAGCGGACGTCTCGTTGGCGCCCATCTACGTCCAGGTGATGCTCGGGTTGATGGCGCTTCTCGTGCTCGCGACGACGCCATACGGCGCCTTCGTGGAGAATCTCGGATCCGGCGCTCGGGTTGAAGATCAGATGAAGCGCTACGGAGTGGATGGAGTCTGGCACCTCGCGAGGAAGTGCCCGCTCAAGTCGTGCGCTTGCGGCTGCGGCGGGCCACTCATCGATCTGGATCCGCCCGAGGCGCCGTGAAGATCTCGATCACGGAGATCGATACGGGTACGCGCAACGGCTTCGAGTTCGAGGCTACTTGCGACGGCAAGCGATGCGGACGCATTACGGCTGCGCGGCGAGATCGCAGTCACGTCGGAGCCGTCGTGTACTCGGTAGACCGCGTCGATGTCTTCGAGCCCTTCCGACGGCACGGCGTCGCGACGAAGCTCTACGAGGCCGCCGCGCGCGAGGCGTGCACTCGTAGAGCTCGTCTCGCGTCGCTCGAGCGGAATCCGGACGCGCACTCCACGGCCTTCTGGAAGAAGCAGGTGGCGAAAGGACGCGCGATCGAGAAGCCCATTCGAGGCGCCGACGCCGACCGCTACACACGGTACGTGCTCAAGTCGTGTGACGGCGACATCGATCTCAGTGGACTGCGGAGTCGACGATGACCGCGACCTGTTCCATCCCCCCTCTCGATCAGTCCACCACGAGCATGGGCTGGTATCCCGGTCTGTTCGTCTACTCGAGCTGCCCTGCGTTGCCGCCATGCGGGTTCACCGATCCGAGCCTGCAGTTCCTCGCGGACGCGGGCTCGCCGGTCGTCGCGCCGTTCCCGGTGACCGTCATCCAGACGAGCCCGATGTTCATCGTGCGCCCGGCCGCTGACGGCATCGCGTACAACGGCCTCGACATCCGCATGACCGATGTCACGCCTGCGGCGCCCGTCGGCGCGACGCTCCAGAAGGGTGATCTGCTCGGGCGCATCGCGCCGGGCAAGCGCGGCACGAAGTGGGTGCTCTGGGGCCGCGGCACGGACGGCACAACCGGCCAGCAGCCCGGCGTCGCGATCATGTTCTCTCGGCTCGGGCTGCAGGTCGTCGGCGCGACCCGCCCGCAGGTGGATCAGTACCGGACGATCTCGTCGTTCGGCGGGCGGCTGCTCGCCGTGACCGGCGGCCCGGCGGACTGCTCGAGCGGACCGATGCACGGTCTCGGTGCATACCTCGGCTCCGCGCCGAGCGGCTACGTCGAGACGCCGAGCTCGGTGTACTCGAGGTACGGCACGAGCGCGCAGACCGACCGCTCGGTCCCGAACCCGACGCACATGAACGTCCAGCCGACCGCCGCGCAGGTCGGAGGTGCGGCCGGAGGCCTTCTTCTCGTGCTCGGTCTCGGGGTCGCCTGGACTCTCTGGAACAGGTAGAGTCGGGCGATGATCACCCACCACTGTGACGTGTGCGCGAAGGCGTCGGAGTCGATGACCGCCGAGGCGAACGGCATGCGCGGGGTTCCGTGGGGCTGGTTCCACCGGGCAGGTCGACTCCCCGGAGGCAACGAGATCCGGGTGACGTGCTGCTCTACGGAGTGCTGCGCCGCCTACGACAAGGTCGAGGCAGAGCAGGTCGGCTTCGCGTGGGGCAAGTTCTCCCCGCCCACGACGGACGACAAGCAGCCGAATCCGACGCTTTCGTTGAAGCCTCTGACAGTGAAGTGAGCACGTGACCTACCTCCTCGTCACCGCCGCGATCGCGTTCACCGTCCCGGGGATGGTCTTCGCGATCCGCGCCCTGCCCTGGGTGTCGCGCAAGGTCGACGCGGGCATCAAGCCGTGGGCGTGTGACGTCTGCATGAGCTTCTGGCTGACGGGCGGGTTGGCGCTCGCGGCCGTGATGCGTGATCCGACGCTGATCCTCTGCGCCGGGCCGGCGTACACGCTCGCGATGCTCGTCCTGTCGTTCATGGAACGGCCGTCACAGCCTCCGCCGATGCCGCCGTTCGTCGAGTCCGGCCTCGCCGAGAAGCTCGAGCCAGCCCCCGGAGAGCCATGAACGACTGGGACGGCCTCGACACCTCCGAAGCAGACATGTCGGACTACCTCGGCGGACCCACGCCGACAGGCCCGCTCGTCTCGCCGCTCTATCTGGGCGGCACCACACAGAACTTCCCGTCGCCTGGCGTACCCACCCCCTCCACGCCAGGCGCGGGAGGCCTTCGGGGCCTCCAAGTACGGCGCGGCGGACTCGGCGACTTCACGCCAAGCGCCATCTGCGAGCTGCGCACGCTCTCCAAGCTCGCGTACCTGTTCTTCGTGAACGTCTCGACCGGCGACACGCAGAAGGCGCTCGCGACGCTGAGCGTCTATCGGTCGCTCTACAACGCCTCGCGGCACACGATCGCGACCGGGTTCTCGACTGCGGCGCAGGCCGTGTTGCCGGTCGCGATCGCGAACGCGGCCTGGGCGACCGACACGATCCGAGCGATCTCGCTGACGATGCAGGCGACGCTCGGGGCCTCGAACGCCGCGCTGACGACCGCGCTCGAGGCGATGCCGGCGAACATGGCGCAGCTCGCGGCGTGGTTCCCGGCCCTGCAGGCCGCAGTCGGTGCCGAGGACGCGGCGCTGCGCGACTACGCCAACACCCCGACGAGCGGAGACTACGCCACTTCGATCGGCGCGATCGCGCGTGATGATCTGACGAACTGCCTGACGCCCGCGCCGGCGGCACCGACAGCCGCGCCCGCAGGGACGCCGTTCGTACTCTCGCCGGGGCCCTCGTCGACGACCTACCTCCCGGCCCCGGTCCAGACGACCTACACCCCGGCGCCGAGCGCGTCCGGTCCGGGATCGGCGGCCGCCGTGACGGGCCGCGGCTCCGGGATGCTGACGGCGGTGCTCTTCGGCCTCGTCGCGTACGGCGGCTACCTCGCGTTCAAGGACTCGGACAAGGCCGGCAAGCTCTCCGCCGTCCCCGTCGACGACCGGATGCTCGCCCGAGCCCGCCGCGCGGCGCTCTCCGACGTGAAGCACATGAAGTGCCTGCCGACCGCCGACGCCCGCCGCCGGGTCTCGATGGACGAGCTCGCGGGGCCCAAGGGCGAGAAGCTCGCCGAGGCGCTCGCCGCGCTTCCGCCCGAGTCCGCGATGCCCGTCGAGGAACTGTACTTCGGCGAGCTCGACCGCCTCGCCCCCGGCCGGAGACGGTGCGTCTGACGTCGTGAGGTCTGCTAGGATCGCCTCATGATCGGCGACTACCTCGACGGCTACGCGGAGTTCCTGGACGAGCACGATCTGCGAGCTCTCGGCGCCTCGCCGATGGTCGTGAAGGCGGCCGCCATGCGAGCGGCCGCGCCCGCCCTGCCGCAGTACGTCGTCACACCGCCCCCGTCGCGTCTCACGGCCGCGCAGCCCCAGCGCCTCGTCGCCGCGATGATCCCGGCCGGTCGCGCGCTGGCGATCCCGTTCGGCGCGACGATGCCTTCGGTGCTCAACCCCGGAGTCCCGATCACCTCGAGCATCGATCCGACGACGGGCGGGCCGGTCGCGTTCGCGCCGCCGTCGAGCGCCCCGGCGACGACCGGGCCTTCGGTCGCGTCTCCGGCGGGGGCCCCCGACTCCGGCGGATCGCTCTCGCCCGCCTCGATGGCCTACGGACCGGGCTACGTGCCGGCGAGTCAGGTGCCGAGTCAGCTCCCGAGTCAGTTGCCTGGCGCCGGCGGAGGTGCCTCGGGCTCGTCCGGCACGGCGAGCTCGACGATGGGCTGGCTGCTGCTCGCGCTCGGCGGATACTGGATCTACCGAAACGTCTGACGCCGCGCGCTCGGGCGCCGTGTAGGGAGATCCCATGGACGACAATCAGCTCGAGGCGATCACCGGAGTCCCGCGGCGCGTCATCATCGCGATCCGCATGGTCGAGTCGCGCGGGCACTGGGACGCGGTTCGCTTCGAGCCGCACATCTTCTGGAAGATCCACAAGGCCCTTCCGGTCGAGTGGTCCGGCAAGAAGATCCGCGAGCACCTCTCGCCCGAGGAGCTCGTGTCGGTGCCGTACACGCCCGGCCTGACCGGCGCCGCGTCGCACATCGCGGCCGAGACGAATCGAGCGGCGGTCGAGCGGGCGATGTTGATCGACGCGAACGCGACCGTGCGCGCGACGTCGTGGGGCGCGTACCAAGATCTCGGCGCCGCGTTGCTCGCGGAGGTGCCCGGCGACCCGTCGACGGCGGTGAAGCGCTTCGATGCCGATCCGCGCGACATGAGCGGCAAGCTGTTCGCGCGCTGGGTGAAGGGCCGTCCGCACTTCGGCGCGATCGCGAGGTCTCTCGACTTCGATGCCTGCGCCCGCATTTATAATGGATGTACGGACTGCACGCTCTACTCGAGCCGCCTGCGCGCAGCCTACAACGCGGCGATCTGACGTGCCCGCCATCACCACGGCGAGCGGTTGGTCCTACAACCTGACCCCCGAAGATCTCCTCTGGGCATCGAGGATGATCTACGGCGAGGGCGGCAATCCGTACGCGGTTCTGTGGACGATGGCGTCGCACATGGCGCTTGTCCGTGGCTCGAGCTTCACGACGTTGATCCGCAGCTACTCGCAGCCCATCAACCCCATCTGGTACGCGGACGGCTCGAAGTGCGGACCCGGCGGAACCGCAGTCGGCCAGCCCAACTGCTCGGCCGCGAAGCTCGCCAAGCGCGCGATGATCGCGCAGCTGCAGCCATCGCAGATGCCGAACGAGTGGAGCATCGTGCAGCAGTGGGCCAACGGCCTGATCCCGAATCCGGTCCCGACTGCGACCGAGTTCGCCGATCCGACTGTGAGCGCGAGCTGTCTCGCAGGCTCGCACGGCGATTGTGCGCGGCTCATCCTCGTCGACGGGAACTGGTACATGGCCTCGTCCGGCTCGGTGAACTGGCAGCCCAACTTCGTGCGCATCGATGGCGCGGGCGATCTGGTGCGTTCCGGTCTCGGCCTCGTCGGTGGCGCGATCGGGCTCGGGCTCGGGTATGCGTTGTTCTCTTGGTGGAAGCGGTAGACGGATGCCCGCCCGTCCATCGAGCTACGCCTTGATCGGCGACTCGCAGGCCGACGGGCTCGCGACGCCGCTCGCGACGAAGCTGCCCGTGGTGTTCTCCGAGCCGCACGTCGGATGGACCACGGCGAGCGTGTTCGGGGCGCCGTTGACGAACGCGCTCGCGAGCTCGGCCGGCACCGTCCTCGCGGTCACGGGCGGCAACGACGATCCGCTCAACACGTCGGCCTTCGACGCGGGCGCCGCACGAGCTCGCGCAGCCGGCAAGCGCCTGATCGTCGTCGGGCCCGTGTTCGCGGTCACCTCCGATCGAGCCCGTCACGACGCAGCTCGAACTGCGCTCATGGCCGCGGCCGCCCGGAACGGCGTCGCGTTCCTCGACGCGTACCCGCTGACCTCCGATCTCGCGCGCACGACGAACGTGCACCTGGGGCCGGGCTATCCGACGTACGCGGCGCGCCTCGCGGCCGCGCTGCAGGGCGGAGGCGGGCTCGGACTGGCGGGGGCGATCGCCGGCGGGATCGGCGCGTGGCTCTTGTGGCGGGTCTGGTCGTGACCGACACCGACGACATCGCCGCGCTCGACGCGCACTTTCGGACCGTCGCGCCGGGCTCGGACATCGAGAAGCGATGGCGGGCCGTGCGCGCAGCCCTCCAGCGCGCGAAGCGGATCTCGTCGCAGTCGCTCCCGGCGGTCGCCTCGAGCGCGCAGCACTTCATCGCCGCGCGCGATCACATCAACGCCGGCATCGAAGCACTCGGCGGCATCACGGCGGGGCATGTCGAGCCGCCTCTCGAGGACGGATGAAGGCGAAGAAGCGCACCTCGGCAGCGGGCGCCGGTCGATGCTTCGACGCCGTGGAGGTCGACGGGACGAAGGTGCGCGCGTGCCTGAAGACGAGCTCGGTGGAGCTCACGGCGCGTCGCGACGGCCGCAAGGTCGGGCACGCGTTCCTCGACACGCACAAGGGCGCTCTCGTCGTCGGTGAGATCGAAGTCTCGGAATGTGCACGCCGTAGCCGGGTCGGGACACGACTCTACGAAGCTGCGCTCGTGGTCGGGTGCCGCGCGGGTTTGCCTGTCACCTCGGATTCGATGCGATCGCAGTACGCGGAGGCGTTCTGGCGAAAGCAGGCGTCGAAAGGTCGCGCCGTGTGCGAGGCTGGACGTGGATCCGTCTACGAGGCACCGACAGGCGGTATCCGTCGCGACATGCCGATACCGGGCGAAGATGATGCAGGAGATCCCGCGTGGGATTGTGCGCGCTACGTGGTCAGTGCCCCGTGCGGTGTGTCGTCGCTTGCAGGCACGAAAAAGCCCCCGACGCCGAAGCGTCGAGGGCGATAGGGATCTTGGTGCGACCGGCCTAGCGTTCGCAGTGCCTACAGAAGCCGTGGCGTCGTACCTCCTCGGCGCACGTCTCGCGTCGGATGGCGGTGAGATCGTGCGACTCGCTCGCCGTGATCCCCACGGAGTAGTGTTCGCGCTCGGGCGCGTACTTGCGGCGCGCTACCGGGCGCATCGCCGTAGATTGCGTACAGACAATCGACGCAAGTAGCCGAAATCACCCCATGCACGCGCGCACGCGCCCGCACGCGCACCCGGGCGAATGCCCCATGCACGCGCGCGCGCACGCGCGCACGCGGGCGTATACGTGTACGCGCCCGCACTCGAGCGCGCATCGCGCGAGCTGATGGTTCGCGAAATCATTGGCATTTTAACCATGTGAGCGATCTCACGAAAAGGCTTTGAATAAAAAGAGGGGGGTCCCGTCTAATAGGGGCGAACGACGAAACGGGAAGATAGGGAATCGGAGAGAATCGACCGACCCTGAGAATATCCGGTAAGTCGGTGCGTATCAGTAAGCGGGCCTGCGAAGCCCTAGCTAGGGAGATTGAACCATGACGACCACGAAGATCGCCCGCGAAGCCAACAAGGGCCCGGGTAAGTACGAAATCGCCCGCGAAGCCGTCAAGGGCCCGGGTAAGTACGAAAGCGAGCCCGCATGGGTCGCGTTCGCTTGGGAAGAGATCGTGCTGCACGGATGCGCACGCGAGGATCTCACGGATCCCGACGACGAAGAGAGGACGATCTCCCTCGTGGATCTGGACGAAGAGATCCGCGCCGCGTTCCCCGACGCGCCCGAGCATGCCGCGCTGTATCAGCGCTCGGATGGTTTCGTGTGCCGCGCCGATTACGATGCGTGCATGCGCTTCGTGGCGGAATTGCGCTTCGTGGCGGAATCGGCGGAGACTTCCGAGGACGAGTGAATAAGGATCGAGTCTAGTACGTCGAATCGGTGCGAGGTCGTACGGGGCCTGGACGTCGTAGTCCGCTCGCATCATAGGGGCCCGCGAAGCCCTAGGGAGATCGTCATGAGCGAACAACGGACTACGCCCATCGGACGGCCGGACGAAACCACCACCACCGCCACCGCCACCACCACCAAAGGACAGAGACCATGACCACCAAGACCCTCACGATCACCATGAGCGAGCGCCGCCCCGTCACGCTCGTCGCCGACGAATGGCCCGTCGTCGCACGCGCGGACTGGCACTCCGGCGAGCACAAGTCGCAGGCCAACGAGACGGCGCACATCGTCGTACGCGAGCACGACGACGGTCGACGCATCGTCTACAGCGTCCGCGATCGTGGCGACGGGGGCATGCCCGCCGGGTACCGGGCCACGGCCGGCGGCTACATGGTCGGCACCATCGCCGGCGACATGCGCCAGCCGTCGAGCGGGGGGCCGCTCACGTCGGCGCACCCGGACGAGGCCGAGACCATCCGCGCCATCCGACGCGCGGGGGGCGTCGTGGGCATGGACCGCCTCGCCGACGAGTGCATCGCCGATCTGCCGGCTGAGTCGATCTGACGCGCGCGCGCTCGTCGACGCCGTCTGACACCGCAGCACGCGGCCAGAGTCGCCTCGCTTGGTTTTCTTTTGAATAAGGATCGAGTCTAGTACGTCGAATCGGTGCGAGGCGGTAAGGGGCCTGGACGTCGTAGTCCGATCGCATCATAGGGCCCGCGAAGCCCTGGGAGGTGTCTATGCAAGTGCCGAGCCTTTTGGACGATCGCGTCCTGCGTCACGTCGAGATCGACGGACGGTATCGTCTCCTGCTCTGGGATACGAATCGCCGCGACCGATACGGCAAATCGACGCTGGGGTACGCGTTCTCTCGCATCGGCGAGAGTGAGCCGATCTTCTCGGCCGAGGATTACCACGTGCCGGGGTGCGTGGACGATGACGCCGCTGTACGCGGTTTGCTCGGATTCCTCACGCTTCGGGGGGGCGACACGGACTCCGATTACTTCGCGAACTACACGGAACGTCAATGGGCGTTTTCGCGCGGCGACGCGGAAGAGATCTCGTGCTGGGGTATGGACGAGCACGATCTAGAAGGGTCGTATCCGCTTGTCGACGTGGACGAGACGCCGGCGCCGCTCGCGCGCCTTGAGGGCTGGCACGACACGCAAACGGGCGGAGGTTGCACGGCATGGCAGATCGATCTACCGGGCGGCCGGTACGCGCTGATCACCGATGGCGACGCGAGCATCCCGACACACGAGGGCGATCTCGTGATCGGCCTGTACAGCGACGAAGGCGATGCCATCGCCGATGAGTCGTGCTCTACCCTGGCCGAATGCCTCGCTTGGTTTTCTTTGAATAAGGATCGAGTCTAGTACGTCGAATCGGTGCGAGGTCGTACGGGGCCTGGACGTCGTAGTCCGCTCGCATCATAGGGGCCCGCGAAGCCCCGGGAGATTGAGTATGAGCGAACAACGGACTACGCCCAAGGGCAAGATCGATATCATCCGTGATCAATGGGTGTGCGTCGATTGCCTGTTCGCGCTCGCGAATGGCGAGTATCCCGACGACGCGACACGCGCGGCGGAGATCGAGGCGGGCGAGACGCGCGAGCTACCCTATCGCTGGGCGCTGGACGGGCCGCACGAAGGAGAGTCGGAGGAGGCGGATCAGGATCCGTTTTCGTGGCGCCCTTGCGCGTGCTGCGGATCGCGTCTCGGCGGATCGAGGCACCGTGCGGCGTTGATCCTTGCTCTTGTCGAGTACAATCGATCGGTGAAGTCGTGACCCCGGCCCGACGGCCGACCCGGTGGGGGTCCTCGCCGAATCTCGAGACGAGCCCGTCGATCAAGGGAGTGATCGCGGCGTTCTACTGCACGAAGCCCGAACGGATCACGCTCACGGCCGAGCCCGGCGGGTGGTCGATCAAGAACGGCGAGCGCGAGATCGACGGTACGTGGGTCCGGTTGATCAAGGGCCGGTACGTGCTCGAGAGTCGGTCGTGACCGAGCCCGGCGAGCACGGCTGGCTTCGCGACTCCAGAACGGGCGCGCTCGTGTCGTGCGACGGTCCCGAGATCGAGTGTTGATCGGGCCCCGAACATGATCAAGCAAATCCGATACTCGGAATGTGCCTACGCCGCGCCGAATGCGTGGGGCCTCGGCCAGATCCTGAACAAGTACGACGCCGATCACGTTCACGTGATCTCGTATCCGGCGGACAACGATTGCGCGGCCGATGGCGTCGCCGTTGTGCTCGGGTTCCCGACGGCGCGCGAAGCTGAGATCGCGGCCGATGCCTACATCGCGAACCGCTACGGTAGGCTCGCGACGGTCCGGCACACATGGAGCCCGGTCTACACCGATCCCGCCCGCTGGCCGGAAGGTCGTCCGTTGCCGCCTGACGAACGTTGAATAACCGGACGCGCCTAGCGTCCTAGTAGCGAGGCTCCGATGACCGAGCACTATTTCTTCTCGAAGCGGGCGCTCGACTCGAAGTCTCGCAGCGCCGACGACGCTGATCTTCCGTGGCTCAGGAAGCGCTTCCCGACGCACTTCCGCGTGACTGCGTTTCGCGCGCGGGAAGGCGTGCCGCGTGATCCCGGGCTCGAGCAGCACTTCGACACGGACGCGCGCGGGTTCAAGGCCGCGAAAGCGTACGCGGTCTCGCTCGTTTCAGACGGCACCGCGACGAACGCGGGCGTGGACGTCGAGGCGCAGTTCCCGTCGCACTTCTACGTTCGATATCGAAACATCGGTGGTTGGACCACTGTGATCAGCAACGTGTTCGAGGCGGAAGCGGGTCCATCCGAGCGCGAACAAGCCGAAGAGGATCTCCGCACGGCTCGACGTACGGGCAACAACGACGCAGTCTGGGCACTCGAAAAGCGTATTCGTGTGCTCGGAGGTTGCCGCCTGACGAACGTTGAATAACCGGACGCGCCTAGCGTCCTAGTAGCGGGCCCGCGAAGCCCTAGGGAGATTGAACCATGACGCCGGGTAAGTACGAAAGCGAGCCGTCGTGCGAGTGCTACCGCTGTCACGTGGCGCGGGTGTCGACGTGACGCGCCGCGTGGCGCTGCGCTTGTCGTGGTGGGTCTACTCGGGCGGCGTGCCGATCTACGCGGTCGACACCCGCGCCGAAGCACGCACGCTCGCCGATGCGTGGCGCGCCGATCTGCCCGGCGCCCGCGTCACCCTCAGCACCGCACGTCATCGGTCCGCCGACGACGCGATCGCCGCGCATGCGCGGGGCGAGGTCGCACCGTGACGCGGGCCCACGAAGCCCTAGGGAGATTGAACCATGACGACCACGAAGATCAAGCCGCTCACGAAGAAACAGATCGCGGAGAACGAGAAACAGGAAGCGATCGCGAACCTGAGGCGCGTCGCGCCCCCGGGCTCCACGATCTTCGGGATCGTGCGGAGCGTCGCACGTTCGGGCATGAGCCGGACGGTCGACTTCTACGTCAAGTCGGCGGATCCGGCCTATCGCGACGACGCGGGGCTGCGGTACCTCTCGGGATGGTTCGCGACGGCGGGCGGGTACTCGCGCGACAAGTCGGGCGCCCTGAAGATCGGAGGGTGCGGGATGGATATGGTGTTCGGCACCGTCTACAACGTCGCATCGGCGACATGGCGCGGGACGAAGGTACCCGAGGCCGGCAAGCGAAACGGGAGGCGGCTGCGCGCCGATTCGCAGAATGACTCGCCCGGCTACGTGTGGAAATCGCGGGCGCTGTAGGATCGTAGCGCTGTAGGATCGTAGCGCCCGGCCAGGGACCGGAACGGGGGGCGGCACCCCGTGGGCGCTTGGGAGAATGTCATGCGTGCAACCCTCGTTTCTGTGATCCTCGCCCTCTCGGGCTGCGCCGTCACGATCGGCCCGTTGCCGGTCAGCGACTCGGGCCCGATGGGTGATGCGGCCCCCCAGGGCGACGCGGCGCCGACACCGGCCCGCGACACCGGCGCCGATGCGGGCCCGGCCCTACAGGGCGACGCGAGCCCGATCCCCGACGCGAGCTCGGCGCCCGACGCGGGCGACGTCCCGGCCGACTCCGGGGTCACGTGCGACGACGTCTGGAGGGCCTACGCGGCGGCCGCGGCGCGCCTCGGGTGCACGCCGTACTTCGGCGGGTGCCCGATCGTGCGGAGCTACGACTACTGTTTGGCGCACCTTCAGGCCGCCACGATGGCCGACGACGGCGGCACGGGCGGCGCGGCCTGTACGGCGCTCGCGTCTCTTGAGAGCGAGTGCTCGCGGGCGCAGCTGTGACGGCCCCCAAGGCCGCCGCGAGCGCGATAGGTAAGCACACAGGAGAACGTGATGGCCAAGTACAACCGCCGCATCGGACACATCCACTTCAACGTGGGCACCATTGGAGGGGGCGTGAACGCCTGCCCGTCCAACGCCCTGCTGTACAGCAAGTCCACGGCCCTAGTGACGTGCCCCAAGTGCCAGACCACCAAGGCCTACAGGGCCAAGGTGGAGGCCGGTCTCCAGGGGCCGTCATGACCACCATGGCCAAGGACCTCGGGGCGGGGCGGTCATGACCGAACGTGATGGATCTCGAACGCTGCGAGCGCCCACGGCAGTCACGCCGCGCGAGCGGAAGGGTCCGCGCGACCGCTTCACACACTCGATCCAAGCCGGGCACTACAAGCTGCGCGAGCACTTCATCGGCTCGAAGGTCGACCGGCGCACCACGGGGCCGGGCCTCTCGACGCCCGACGGGCTGAAGGAGGGCACGCGCCTCTCGATCATCGAGGCACCGTCGCTCCTGCGCGAGGGCAGCTCCGGCACAGTGCTGGAGCTTTGCGCCCCGTTCGCGCTCGGCTTGTCGAGCATCGCCTACGCGACGAAGCAGGCTGAGGGCACCACGTGGTTCTCGTCCGTGCCCGACGACATCATCCGAATCTTCGACATGATGGAGCCGGACACGAGCGAGGAGACGTGGCTAGACCACACGCTCGGGCTCGGGAGGTATTCGAGGGGCTGCGGGCACGACGTGCTGCATCGTCTGCTCAAGACGGGCGTGCTGACGCGCGAGCAGATCGTCGAGGCGCGCGCGGCGACACGGCGGAGCTGCGCACGATGGAGCAGGTGAATCAGTGGGTGAGCACGCTCGCCCTCATGACGAGCCCGATGGCGCGCGCAGCGCCTCGGCGATGGCGCCACGTCCGACGACATGTCGGGTGCGCGGGAGCAGGGCGAACCGGACGATCACAACGAACAGCGGACGAGGTCGAGCAATGAGTACCAAGGCGGCAAAGCGCGAGAGCGCCCCGGTTCCGAACGAGCAGGGCCTCGCCCTGGGATCGATCGGATTTGGTTTCGTGCCCCACGAGTCAGAGGCGCACTTCACCGTTACGATCGGCGCGAGCGACATCGTGATCAGCGAGCACGCGCATTGGTCGGGAAGCTTGGACGACGACCTGGTCACGTTCGGCCCAAGCACTGACCACGTTGCGCGTGTCCGGCTCGATCGCCTGAGGTGGGACCGCATCGTGCTCGAGATGGAGCAGGAGCTTAACGGCCGACTCCGGAAGCGGGGTATCCCTGCTGCGAGATTCAAGGGCGCTCGGGTACCGATGGGCCGACTGTTTGGAAAAGAGGTCGTCCTCCTCGCGTGGGCCGTGGAAGACGCCGACCCCGCGCTCTGCTCGCACGCGGTCACGAATTGGCTCGGACTGGCGCCCGAGGAACGATGGTGGCTATACACCATGACGGCGGCGGCGACAGGACATGCGACGCTTCATCGCGGCATCGGTTGGCGAAAGGCGCTCCATTTCGCTCTGACCGAAAACCCCGTGGCCGCGTTTCGAAGCGGGCGTGCGACGGTCCCGAGATCGAGTGAATAACCGGACGCGTCGAGCGTCCTAGTGTCGGGCCCGCGAAGCCCGGGGAGAGAAGAGGATGAGCAACCGTCAATATCAGGTCTACCGGACCACCACGTCAGGCGCGGTCGCGATCGATAGCGCTCGACGAGGCGCGACGCTTGCTCGCGAGCGCGGATGGCGCGGTGTGGATCGGGTCGTTCAACGGCACTCGCGTCGTGTGCGTCGAGACGGAGTCGATCTCGTGACCCCCGACACCAAGCCCGGCTTTTACTACGTCTCGGTCGTCGACGGCGCCCGCCGAGCGTTCGTCAAAGGCCCATACCCCGATCACGCGGCCGCGCTCGCGGCGGTCGACTCGGTCCGAATCGAGGCCGAGTCTCGAGATCCGCGCGCCGCGTTCTACGCGTTCGGCACGGCGCGTTGCGACGAGGAGATCGCGGCCGTGTTGGGGCGGCCGTCGTGACCCGCGCCGCGACCGTCGACCCCTACAGCGGCCCGATGGCGCGCGCCGCGGAGGCCTTCCAGGCTCGCGACGTGGAGCGCCTTCGGGAGATCGAGGAGGCGTTGTGGCTCGCCGTCGAACGCTACAGCGAGGCCTATGCGGTCAACGGCAACGTGGCCGATCAAGCCATGTGCCGGGAGGCGAAGCGCTGCGCGGGGCACGTGATCAAACTGATCGCGCGGATGAATAAACCATCTACCGACTCCGTCTGATAGGCCGACCGAAACTAGTGAGGCGTGGCGAGCGGTACACCGGGGTTCGATTCCCCGGCGCCACCTGACGGGCATGCGAGCCCGAGGGAGACAGGATGACGAACGAATCGAAGTCTGCGACCGTCGACAACTACCCCGTGCTCGACAAGTGGCTACAAGAGCAGTGCGCGAAATGCCTGACGAGCTTCGCGCAGTCCTCGCGTAACGGGGCGCGCGCCACGATGTGGTCCTTCGCCGGAGGCGGGACCGCGCTCGTGCTCTGCCATCCGGTCTCCGAGGGCGAGGCCGAAGACGCCATGGAGGCGCTCATCGAGTACGCCGAATACCGCGGCGGTGGCGGCAACGCCTCGCCCGATGCAGACGACCGTTTCGAGACGCTCATGGCGAGCGTCGTGGAGATCGCCACGTGACGAGCAAGACACCGCAGGTGCGCTGGGGTCCGTGTCGCTTCTGCGGCGCGGAAGGATGGTGGACGCCGTCCACACACGTCGGCGAGAGGCCCGCGCTGTCACACGATCGCCCGGTGGGCGGCCGATGCCGTGTGGCGAAGCAACGCAATGCGGGTTCGACTCCCGCACGCTGGCGAGCTGACGTGCTTCGGACCACCTGAAAATCCTCGAGTCAAGCAAATCCGATACTCGGAATGTGCCTACGCCGCGCCGAATGCGTGGGGCCGGCCAGATCCTGAACTAGGGAGATTGAACCATGACGACCACGAAGATCAAGCCGCTCACGAAGAAACAGATCGCGG
>JBEPUZ010000002.1:0-73126 GCA_041691275.1 Actinomycetota bacterium
CGTCGGTCATCCCGACAACTTGCCACACGACGAAAGCCGGATGCGCATGCCCGATCCCGAAGCGGAGTCGTTCGAGACGCTCCGAGTGGAGCGCCGGGGCCCGGTCGGCTGGCTCGTGTTCGACCGGCCCGAAGCCGGGAACGCCATGAACGCCCGGATGATGGACGAGCTCGAGCGTGCGTGGAAGCAGCTCGACGCCGATCCTGACGTCCACGTCATCGTCAACACCGGCGCGGGTAGGGCGTTCCAGACCGGTCTCGACATGGCCCAGCTCGCGCGCGACCCCACCGCGCTGCGCGAGCAGTCGCGGCGCACGAAACGGTTCGAGCTGCGCTTCACGTCGTGGCACAACGACGTCTGGAAGCCGGTGATCGCCGCGGTGAATGGAGTGTGCGCGGGCGGGGGACTGCACTTCGTGGCCGACGCCGACATCGTCATCGCGTCGGCGAACGCCTCGTTCGTCGACCCGCACGTCTCGGTCGGTCAGGCGACGGTGTTCGAGACGATTGCGCTCGCGAAGAAGTCGCCGATGGAGGCCGTGTTCCGCATGGCGTTCGTCGGTCGGCACGAGCGAATGTCGGCCGTCCGGGCGTACGAGCTCGGCATCTGCTCTCAGGTCGTCGATCCTCCCGAGAACCTCGAGGCGGAGGCGCAGGCGCTCGGCGAGTTGATCGCGCGCAACTCGCCCGCCGCACTCGCCCGGACGAAGCGCGCGTTGTGGAACGTGCTGGAGCAGGTGGGGCTGTGACGAACGGAGCACACCCGGGTGTCGAGATCGGGACCGCGATCGTCTCGTACATCGAGCCGCATCCGGGTCAGGCGGTCGCGTTCAACCGCTGGTACGAGCGTGACCACTTTCCGGCGATGGTCAAGGCCGGGCCCGGGGTCTTCGCCGGGGCGCGCTTCGTCGCGACGGCCGAGTGCAAAGCGCTGCGCCCCGCGGGCTGGTTGCTCGGCGACCCGGCCCGGGGTTCGTACCTCGCGGTTGCGTGGGTGCTGGAGGGCAAGCAGACGGAGTGGGACGCGTGGGTCGGCGTTGAGATGGGACAGATCGTCGCCCAGGACCGGCTCTTCCCGGGTCGGGACCACGTGCACACCGCGGTCTATCGGGCCGTGGCCCAGTCCGACCCGGTCGAGGCCATCGTCGCGCTCGACCGGGGGCTCGCGGGCGCGATCGTCGTGGCCGACCAGCACCCCCTCGCAGGCCTCGATCTCGCAGGTCTCGATCTCGCAGGCATCGATCTCGCGGTGTGGGTGGGGCTCCGGCTCGAGCGCACGATCGTGTCGGAGGCCGAACCGCCGCCGCACGACCTGGTCATCGGGTTCTGCGCCACTGATCCAATCGCCGACTTCCAGGCCCTGGCCCCGGCCGTGGCCGGGTGTGGTTTCGCCGGCCCCTTCCTGGCGACGGTGCCGGGCACGGATCACTACGCCGACGCACTCTGACCTGCACGGCTCTGCCCTAACGTCGGCGGCGTGAACACCACCCTGCTCCTGTGCGACCACGCCCAAGAAGTCGCGGGCAAGCTCTACGTCCTCGGGGGCGGTTGGAGCATCTACCGCGGGGCTCCGGTGACCATGGGACTGGCCGTGAAGATCGCGGTTCCGTGGGAGGCGGCGAACATTCCCCACGACTTCGCGGCCCGGCTCGTGACCGAGGACGGCACCGACCCGATCCTGCCCACCCCCGAAGGCGGGCTCGGCACGACCCGGGTCGAATTCCAGGGACGGTTCGAGGCCGGACGCCCGGCCGGGCTCGCGCCCGGCAGCGATCTCGACGCCCCGTTCGCGGTCAACATCGCAGGCCTCCCGCTCACGCCCGGGCGCTACGAATGGCAGGTCGAGATCGATCAAGAGGTCGTCGGCCGGGTTCCGTTCACCGTCATGGAAGCCTGACCCTCGATTCACCGTTCATTCTCGCGGTCAGCTTTCCTCATCCGGCGATGCAGAACGCCGATGATGCCAGCGGGAACCGCTCTAAGCCCCCTTCCCCCCAAGGGGCGGGCGAGCGCGCGACGGCCCGCCGGTATACGTACCGGCGGGCCGTTGACCATGTTCATTGGTCGCCTTCGGCGCCCGGACCAGTCGCCCGTGCCGGTTCGCGATTTCCCCACCAACAGTTGTCGGAGTTTTCGGTACATAGCGCGGAAACTTCCGACAACTGTTGTCGGAGTTTTCGGTACATAGCGCGGATATCTCCGACAACTGTTGGTGGGGAATTTCGGTTCCCCGCCGCCACTTTGGAAGGCGTCGCGGAACGCGCGTTAGGTTCGCCTGCATGGGACGCTTTGACGATCGGGTAGCAGTGGTCACCGGCGCGGGCTCGGGGCTCGGACGGGCCACGGCCCGTCAGCTCGCGAGCGAGGGCGCCACCTTGGCGTGCTTCGACATCGCGATCGACGCGGCCGAAAAGGTGGCGGCGGAGATCTCCGAACTGGGTGGGGTCGCCCGGGCCTACAAGGTCGACGTCTCCGATCCTGACTCGGTCAAAGAAGCGGTCACGAGCGCGGCGACGCAACTCGGGCGTCCCCGCGTGGTCGTGAACAGCGCCGGCATCGGCAAGTTCGCCCACACCCACGAGATGCCGTTCGCCGACTGGCAGCGCATCATCGGCGTCAACCTCACGGGGACGTTCCTGGTGTGCCAGGCCGCGCTCCCGCACCTCCTCGACGGCGGCGGGTCCATCGTCAACATCGCGTCGAACGCCGGGATCCGGTCGCAACCGTTCTCGGCCGCGTACTGCTCGTCGAAGGCCGGCGTCATCCACCTCACGAAGGTCATCGCGGATGAGTACCTGAAGCGGGGCGTGCGGGCGAACGTCGTCGCGCCGGGCGGTATGGAGACGCCGTTGCAGGAAGCGTTCTTCGAGTTCCCCGAAGGCGTCGACTGGAAGGTGATGCGCAAGGCGATGTCGCCGCTGGGCAACTCGCAGCCCGAAGAGGTCGCCAACGTCGTTGCGTTCGTCGCCTCCGACGAGTGTCGCTACATGACCGGATCGGTCGTTTCGATCGACGGCGGCATCACGGTATGAACCCGGCGTCGGACATGATCGACGACGCCCGGAGCGTCTGGGAGCTCGTCGAGCGGAGGGTCGCGGCCACGCCCGACCGGGTGATGCTCTACGACGGCGATCGCGTCACGACGTTCGCGCAGTTCAAGGACCTGTGCGAGCGGGCTGCGGCCGGGCTGCAAGGTCTCGGTGTCGCCGGGGGCACGAACGTCTCCTGGCAACTGCCGACGTGGACGGAGTCGGCCGTGCTCGTCGGCGCGCTGTGCCGGCTGGGCGCGGTGCAGAATCCGATGCTGCCGATCTACCGATACCGCGAGGTCTCGTTCATCGCGAAGCAGACGCGCTGCAAGTTGCTGATCACGCCGTCGACGTGGAACAAGTTCGACTACGCCGCATTGGCCGAGCACGTCGCGGGCGAGAGCGACGACATGCACACGCTCGTCGCCGACCACGTAAACCCCGACGGCGATCCGGCCTCGTTGCCGCCCGTGCCGGCCGTGTTCGACGATCCCGATCGGGATCCCGTGCGCTGGATCTTCTACACGTCGGGGACGACCGCCGATCCGAAGGGCGCGCAGCACACCGACCGCTCGGTGCTCGCCGGCGCGATCGGATACGCGGAGAAGACGCACGTCGTCGCCGACGACATTGCGCTGGTGGCGTTCCCGTTCACGCACATCGGCGGCATCATCATCGGCGTCTACACGCCCTTGCTCACGGGCTCGGCCGCGGTGTTGATGGAATCGTGGACCGCGCCCGCGTCGACCGAGCTCATCGGCCGGCACAAGGTGACACTGGCGAACGGCGCCGCCGCGATCCACACGGCGTTGCTCGACGAGGCCGCGGCCAATCCCGGCGCCTACGCGTCGGTACGCGACTTCCCGAGCGGTGGCTCGACCAAGCCGCCGCAACTGCACGACGAGCTGAAGCGGCTCATCCCGAGCTCGATCGGCACGACGTCGGGCTACGGCATGACCGAGGCGCCGATCGTCGCCCAGACCGATATCGACGCGCCCGATGTGTCGAAGGCGACCGCCGAGGGAACCCCCACCCGGGGCGTCACCATGGTGATCCTCGAGAACGGTGAGATCGCGGTAAAGGGGCCGCAGGTCATGCGGGGTTACGTCGACAGCTCACTCGACGCGGCGGCGTTCACCGACGACGGCTTCCTGCTCACCGGCGACCTCGGTCGGTTCGACGAGCACGGCGCCATCCTCATCACGGGCCGGGTCAAGGACATCATCATCCGCAAGGGTGAGAACGTGTCGGCCAAAGAGGTCGAGGACGTGCTCTACGGACACCCCAAGATCGCCGACGTCGCCGTGCTCGGGATCCCCGACGTCGACCGGGGCGAGATGGTCGTCGCCTTCGTGGTGGCCAAGGATGCCGCCGACCCGCCGACGATCCCCGACGTGCGCGAGCACTGCAAGAGCGTTGGCCTCATGACCCAGAAGATCCCGGAGCGGATCGAAGTGATCGACGTGCTCCCACGTAACCCGAGCGGCAAGGTGCCAAAGCACGAGCTGCGGGACCGGATCAGCCCCCCGCCCGCCTGACGAGCCCGTCGAACAGGCGCTGCTGCGCGGGATCCTCGTCGGCGGTGTCCTCGGGATGCCATTGCACGGCGAGCAGGAACTGACCGTCGAGCTCGAGCGCTTCGACGATGCCGTCGTGCGCGCGGCCGACGACACGCAGCCCGTCGCCGAGCGTGTCGATCGCCTGGTGGTGATGGCATGACGCGGTGACCTTCGTCGTCCCGATCACGTCGGCGACGAGAGAGTCGGCGTCGAGCGTGACCTCGTGTTGACGGGCACCGCCCGCGACCCCCGGTTGCCCGTGCGCGGGAACGCCCGGGTTCTCGGTGATGTGCTGGAGCAGGGTGCCGCCACGCGCGACGTTGAGGATCTGGATGCCGCGACAGATCGCGAGCGTCGGTACCGAACGCACGGTCGCGGCGTCTGCGAGCGCGCACTCGAAGTCGTCGTCGGCCGTGTCGACGCCGTACACGCTCGGGTGGGGCTGCTCGCCGTAGCGCGCGGGGTCGACGTCGGGACCACCCGTGAGCACGAGCGCGTCGACGCGGGCGAGGAGCGCTTTCGGATCGCTCGCTTCATTGACGATGACGGGCTGGCCACCGGCGCGCACGACCGCGTCGAGGTATCGGTAGGGGAGCGCCGACGCGCCCGAGTACGGCCACTTGTCGGTCCGCCCGAGCCGGCGGCCGGTGACAGCGACGATGACGGTCACGGAATCAGCGGCACGAAATCGTCACCACTGGTCGAAGTTCCGGCGCCGTTCCCAGTCGGTGACGGCGCGGTTGAAGTGCAGCCACTCCTGGCGGGCGGTGTTCAGCAGGTGGTCGTGCACGTCGGCTCCGAACGCGGCCGGCGCGACCTTCGACTGCGCGAACGCGTCGGTTGCCTCGACCAGGCTCGAAGGAACGCGCTCGACGTCGGTCGCCGCGTAGGCGTTGCCGTTGAAGCGGGGCCCGGGATCGATGCCGTGCTCGATGCCGTGGAGGCCCGCCGCGATCGTCGCCGCAAACGCGAGATACGGGTTGGCGTCGGCGCCGGGGATGCGCGATTCCAAACGGAACGATGACCCGTGCCCGACGAGCCGGTACCCGCAAGTGCGGTTGTCGACGCTCCACGCGAGCGCGGTCGGCGCCCACGACTCCGGTTGATAGCGCTTGTACGAGTTGACGGTAGGCGCGTACATCCACGCGAATTCGCGACCGCACGCGATCTGACCTCCGAGCCAGCCGCGCATTGCGGGCGAGAGATGATCGGTCGCGTCGGCGTCCCACATCAACGCGTCGCGTCCGTCCGGCGACCACAGGCTCGAGTGCACGTGGCACGACGATCCGACCTCGTCCGAGGAGAACTTCGCCATGAACGTGACCGCGCGACCGTGTTGGGACGCGATCTCCTTCACGCCGTTCTTGTAGATCACATGACGGTCGGCCATCTCGACCGCGTTCGCGTACACGAGGTTGATCTCGTGCTGGCCCCGACCTGCTTCACCCTTCGAGAACTCGACCGGGATGCCCGCGCCGTCGATGCCGTTGCGGATGTCGCGGATCAGGTACTCGTCGCGTGTCGTCTGGAGGATGTGGTAGTCCTCGACGACGAGCGAGTGCGGGGTCAGGTTCGCGAAGTCCTTGGCCGACGCCTCTTCGAGCGATTCCCGGAAGACGAAGAACTCGAGCTCGCTCGCGAAGTTGAGCGTGAAGCCGGCCGCCGCAGCCCGTTCGACCTGGCGCTGCAGGATGCGGCGAGGGGACACCTCGACCGCCGCGCCCGTCGTCTCGTCCAGCACGTCGCACAGCACCAGCGCCGTCTTCTCGAGCCACGGAATCGTGCGGATCGTGGCGAGATCGGGCCGGCACGCGACGTCGCCGTAGCCCTGGTCCCAGCTCGCGAACTCGTAGCCCGGAAGCACGTTCATCTCACTGTCGACCGCGAGCAGGTAGTTACACATGTGCAGCGGGTCCCGGCCCGCATGCATGTGGTCGCGCCAGTACGAACCCGTCACGCGCTTGCCGACGAGCCGTCCCTGCAGGTCGGGAAACGCGACCAGCACGGTGTCGACGTCGCCCGCCGTGATCAGCTCTTCGAGTTGGGCGGCGTCCAGCATTCCCCGTGCCGTCATCCCGACAGCCTATTTACTCGGGAGTTACGTAGGCGGCGGTGATGCCGCCGTCGACCACCAGCGACGCGCCGGTCATGAACGACGCGTCGTCGGAGGCGAGGAAGAGCGCGGCCTTGGCGAGCTCCTCGGCCTTTCCGAGCCGGCCCATCGGGATGTGCACCAGCCGGCGGGCCCGGCGGGCGGGATCGGAGAGCAGCTCTTCGAGCAGCGGGGTCTGGATCGGGCCGGGGCACAGGGCGTTGGCCCGGATGCTCTGGCGCGCGTACTCGACCGCGATCTCGCGGGTCATCGACAACACGCCGCCCTTGCTCGACGTGTAGGCGATCTGCGCGGTCGCCGCGCCCATGAGCGCGACGAACGAAGCGACGTTGACGATGCTGCCGCCACCCGACGCGATCATCGCGGGGATGCCGGCCCGGCAACCGAGCCACACGCCCTTGAGGTTGATCTGCATGACGGTGTCCCACGTCGACTCCGGCGTGTCGAGCACGCCGCCGTCGTCGGCGGGAAAGATGCCGGCGTTGTTGTAGAGCACGTGTAGCGCGCCGAACGTGTCCGTCGCGTGCTTCACCATTGCTTCGCAGTCGGCCCACTTCGACACGTCGGCGCGCACATAGGTGGCTTCGCCGCCCGCGGCGCGCACGGCCTCTACGGTCGCGTTGCCGCCCTCGTCGACCACGTCGGTAACGACGACCTTCGCCCCTTCGCTCGCGAAGAGCTCGGCGGCCGCTCGGCCCATCCCGCTGCCGGCGCCGGTGATAAGCGCGACCTTGTCCTCGAGTCTTCCGGTGCCGGATCCGGCGGTCATGACGTCACCTTCTGGTAGTCGCGCGGCCCTTCGACGACCTCGAGCTGCAGCGCGGCCGAGAAGCAGGAATTGAGGCGAGGTGTGCTTTCGCGCACGTAGTTGTCCATGTTCGTCGTGATCGGTGTGATCGCGTTGCTCGCCGGATAGACGAACTGCACGCGCGCCTTCGGGTCCTTGGACGTGGCGAGCGCGGCGAGCGAATCGGCGTACGTGACGCGGGCGTCGATCATCCGGCTCCAGTCCTTCGTCCACCCCTGGAGACCGGCGTACTGCGTCGACGACTTCGGGTGCACCGATGCGATCCGGGTGATCATGTCGCGCAGCACGGTGTCCTCGGCGCGCACGCGGGTCGCGCGCTCGGTGCCGTTGCCCCGCGGATCGGGATCGGGGAGTGCCTTCAACTGGGCTTGGGCCTGGTCGCACGCGGCTGCGACCGCGGCCGACGACGCGGCGTCGACCTTCTCCGGTGACTTCGAGCCGACCAGCGTCCACCCGAGGCTGATACCGATGCAGATGATCAGCACGAAGAGGAAGAGGATCAGGAACTCCCAGGGCGCGTGCTTGCGCTTGGCCGGCTCGGGCTCGTTGAGGTGGACCGCGCCGTTGGAATGGGGTGCCTCGAACGCCGGCGGCACCTGGGCATTCTCGGCTATGGGCTCCAGCGGCTCGTCCGGCACCACTTCATCCTCCCCGCCCGCCCACCCTTCCGACGAACCGAGCCAAAACCCCCCGCCAACCCAACAAACAGTTGGGCGAAAAAACCGTCCTGTGGGCGGAAAACTCGCGCAACTGTTGTGGCGCGAAACCGGGAAAAACTAGGTGAGGTCGAGGAGCATCGTAAGGGACGTTCCGTCGTCCTTCACGACCTCGAATCCGTTGCGCGCGTACAGGCGCTTCGCAGGATTGTCGGGGTGCACGCTCAGGCTGACGGCACGCGACCCGTCTCGCTCGGCCCGGGCGATGAGCGATCCCAGCAAAAGCGTGCCGACGCGCTGACCCCGGAACTCGGGATATACGCCGATCGCCAGCTCAGGGACGTCGTCGGCGACGTACCCGTAGCCCGGCAGCTCGGCACGGAAGCTCCGCAACCACGCGGCGCCGACGGGTTCGTCGCGCCGGTCGAGCGCGTAGAGGGCGACGTCGCCCGTCCGACCCCAGTGCTCGATGTAGCGGGCGTTTTCGGGCACGGCGAGCACGCTCTCGAGCGCGGGTCGTTCCTCGGCGCCGTCGTCGTGCCAGTTGATCGCTTCGTACAGCATCTCGGCGAGGAACGCGGGGTCGGCGTGCGCGCTGAGCCTGAACACCACGCCAGCCTAGGGTGAGTCATGGGTCGGCGACCGTTCGTTGCACTGGTCGTTGCGCTCGCTGTCGCCCTGGCTTGCACCGCGTGCTCGGCCAGTGGTCCCGCAGTCTCCATCCGCGACGAACAGACCGGCGCCATCTCGTGGAAGCCGTGCAACGGGATCGAATGCGGTTCGTTGTCGGTCCCGCTCGACTTCCGCAAGCCCGCGGGTACGCACATCACGCTCGCCTTGGCGCGACTGCCCGCGGGCAAGAAGGCGATCGGCGTGCTCTTCACCAATCCGGGCGGGCCGGGCGGTTCCGGTGTCGACTTCCTGCGCCAAGCCGACAGCTTCCTCCCGACCGAGATCCGAGACTCGTTCGACGTCGTCTCGTGGGATCCGCGCGGCGTCGGCGCGAGCGCGCCCGTCCGGTGTCTCGACGACCTCGACCCTTTCTACGCGGTTGACCACGACCCGCAGACGGCGGCCGCGGTCGCCCAGAACGTTGCCGCGTCCCGCGCGTTTGTGAACGCCTGCTGGAAAAACAGTGCGGCGCTCCTCCCGTACGTGTCGACTGCGGCCACCGCGCGCGACCTGGACGCGATCCGGGCCGCGATCGGGGTGCCGACGATCAGCTACGTCGGCTTTTCGTACGGCACTCTCATCGGGGCCGTGTACGCCGACATGTATCCGACCCACGTGCGGGCGATGGTGCTCGACGGCGCGGTCGATCCGGCGCGCTCGTACGCCGACAGCACCGTCGACCAGGCCAAGAGCTTCGACGCCGATCTCGACGCCTTCTTCCAGCACTGTCGCACCGACACGAAGTGCGCGTTCGCGCACCGTGGTGATCCCGCGACCGCGTTCACCGATCTCGCGCACACGATCGAGCAAGAACCCGTGCCGGCCAAGGTAGAGGGTGAGCACCGCACGCTCGGACCGGGGGAGTTCGACCTCGGGGTCGCGAGCGCCCTCTATTCCGGGGCGGAGGGCTATCAGGGCCTTGCCTCGGCCCTCGCCCAGGCCGCGCGCGGCATCGGCGATCAGATGCTCGCGCTCACCGACGCGTACACGGGTCGCACGACGGGCGGGAAGTACTCGAACGAGACCTCGGCGTTGTACGCGGTCGGCTGCATCGACTCGCCCAGTCCGGCGACGCCGGCTGCGGTGCGACAACTCGCGAACAGTACCGCCAAGGTCGCCCCCCACTTCGGCGCGTCGACCGTCTGGCTCGGGTTGCCGTGCACGCTGTGGCCGATACCGGCCGAAGGCAAGATCGCACCGATCCACGCGCGGGGTGCGCCACCGATCGTCGTCGTAGGCACGACTGACGATCCGGCGACGCCGTACGCATGGGCGAAGGCGCTCGCGTCGGAGTTGACGTCGGGGCACTTGCTGACCGCCGCGGGTACGACGCACACCTCGTACGGTCGCAACAACCAGTGCGTCGACAGCACGGTCGACAAGTACCTGCTCTCGTTGCAGGTGCCGGCCGCGGGAACGGAGTGCGGGTGAGTCAGGTGACGTCGAGCGACAGCATGCGGATCGCGTTGCCCCGCATGATCTTGTAAATCGCCTCGTCGGACAGACCCTCGACCATCTTCTCCGCGATCACCTTCGTGTCGGGCCAGGTCGAGTCGGTGTGCGGGTAGTCGGTCTCGAAGGTGATGTTGTCGACGCCGACCCGATCGAGCGACTCGAGCCCGTGACGGTCGCGGAAGAAGCAGCCGTAGATCTGCCGGTAGTAGTACGTCGACGGCGGCTCGGGCACGAGATCCTTCACGCCACCCCACGCGCGGTGCTCGCGCCACACGTCGTCGGCGCGCTCCAGCACATAGGGCAGCCACCCGATCTGACCCTCGGAGTACGCCAGCTTCAGCTCGGGGAACGTCACGAGCTTTCCCGAGAACAAGAAGTCGGAGAGCGACGCCATTGCGTTGTTGAAGCTCAGCGTCGCCGCGACCGCTACCGGCGCGTCGCCCGAAGTCGCCGGCATCTGCGACGACGAACCGATGTGCATGCACACCACCGTGTTCGTGTCCTGGCACGCGACGAAGAAGGGATCCCACTCGCCGGAGTGGATCGACGGCAGCCCGAGCTTGGGCGGAATTTCGCTGAAGCACACCGCGTGCACGCCCCGCGCCGCATTGCGGCGCACCTCGGCCGCCGCGAGGTCAGCGTCCCACAACGGGATCAGTGTGAGGGGAATGAGCCGGTCGCCACTGTCGCCGCACCACTCTTCGACCATCCAGTCGTTGTACGCGTGGACACACGCCTCCGCGAGCTCGCGGTCCTTGGCCTCGAGAAATGTCTGCCCGCAGAACCTCGGGAAGGTGGGGAAGCAGAGCGACGACTCCACCCAGTTCATCTCCATGTCGCCGATGCGAGCGGCGGGGTCGTAACAGCCGGGGCGCATCTCGTCGTAGGTGATGGGCGACATCGTCATGTCGTCACGGTCGAACCCGACCGCGGCGACATGGCGTTTGTTGATGTAGACGAGGTCTTCGTAGACCCAGCAGTCGGCCTTGGGTCCGCTCTCGTCGAACGACTGCTCGTACTTACCGCCGCCGATGTGCTTCATGACGCCGATGCCGCGCCGCTCGACGTGCGGACCGGCCTCTCGAAACTTCGCCGGCAGCCATCGTTCGAAGAGGTGCGCGGGTTCGACGACGTGGTCGTCGACGCTGACGATCTTCGGGAGCTCGGTCTTTCGGAGTTCCGCGGCCATTGCGCATCTCCTGGTGATATCGGCGCCGGGCATTTCGGGCACCGACGAAGCGGGCGGTGGCGATGATCCTAGAGAGGCCCTTGAGCCGGGCACGACGCCGGTCGACAATCATGGTGTGGCGCACGGAAGCGCAAGTGCAGCAAACCCGGCGGGCGAGTACCGCCCGAGTCCGGGTACCGCGAACTGGAGCCTGGCGGCGACGACGGGTTGGGCCGTGCTTGCGTTCGGTCTGCACGACCTGACGCTGCTGTTCCCGGCGGCGATGTGCTTTGCCCTGTGGCTGCAGTGCCGGCAACGGATCGTGGTCGACGGCGTGTCCGTCGCCCGCATCGGTATCCGTCCGGTGCTGCTCGACCTTTCGACGGCCGAGATCGTGTGTGGCGGGGCGCGGTGGTGGCAGGAGCTCTTCTTCTTGGGCCACAGCCTGCAGCTCCGCGACGCCGACGGGCACCGCCTCTACCTCGAGTCATGGCTCTGGGACGAGTCGACCCGCGCCGCATTCGTCGAAGCCGTCGCCGACCCCGCCTCCTGAGGCACGCACTCCTAGACTCCCCGCTTCGTGGAGCTGCGCTACTCGGACACCGACGAATCATTTCGTGCGGAGCTGCACGCGTGGCTCGCCGCCGCGCTGCCGAAGCTCGCACCGCAACCACCACGCGACGCGTGGCCGGAGCGGCGAACGTGGGACACCGAATGGCAACGGCAGCTGTTCGACGCCGGGTACGCGGGTCTGCACTGGCCCAAGGAGTTCGGCGGTCGGGGCGCGTCGCCCACCGAACAGCTGATCTTCTACGAAGAGACGGCCCGGGCGCGCGCGCCGTACGTCGGCGTGAACTTCGTCGGCACCCTGCACGCCGGGCCTACGCTCATCGAGGAGGGCAGCGACGAGCAGAAGGCCGCGCACCTGCCCAAGATCCTGCGCGGCGACGAGGTCTGGTGCCAGGGGTTCTCCGAACCGGGCGCCGGTTCCGACCTTGCCTCGTTGCGGACGCGCGCCGATCGCGACGGTGACGACTACGTCCTCAACGGGCAGAAGATCTGGTGCTCGTTCGGCCAGATCGCCGACGTCGGCGAGTTCCTCGTGCGCACCGATCCCGACGCACCGACGAATCGCGGCATCTCGTGGTTGATCCTGCCGATGGACCTGCCCGGAATCGAAGTGCGACCGCTCAAGACCGTACTCGGCAGCTCGGAGTTCGCCGAGGTCTTCCTCACCGACGTCCGGGTACCCGTTGCGAACCGTGTCGGCGCTGAGAACGACGGGTGGCGGGTCACGAACGTCACCCTGAAGTACGAGCGCGGCACCGCGTTCGTGAGCGAGCTCGTCGACTCGATCCGTCTCTGCGAAGACCTCGCGAGTGGGAAGATCGTCGACCTCGACCGCGGCAACATCCGCACCGAGCTCGGCCGCAGCATCGCCGACTTCGACGCCCTGTGGGCGCTCACGAAGCGCAACGTCTCGCAAGCGAACCGGGGCACGACCGGAGCCGGCGCGATGGTGATGAAGCTCGCGTACTCCGAGGCCCGGCAACGCTTCGGCGACCTGTGCATGAAGGTGCTCGGCCGCGACGCGCTGCACGTCGATGACAACGAGTACGTCGAAGAGCGCCTGCGCACGCTCGCACTCACGATCGCGGCGGGCGCGTCGCAGATCCAGCGCAACATCATCGGCGAGCGCGTGCTCGGCCTGCCCCGGGAGCCGCGCTGATGGATCTCGATCTTTCCGACGACCAGGTCGCCCTGCGCGACGGCATCGCGTCGATGCTCGCGGCACGCGTCCCGATCGAGCGCGTGCGCGAAGGCTTCGACCGAGCGCTGTTCGACGAGCTCGCGGCGGCCGGCGTGTTCTCGCTACGTGCCGACGGATTCTCGTGGGCCGACTGCGTCGTCGTGGTCGAGCAGCTGGGGCGCTTCTGCGTGCCCGGGCCGCTCATCACGTCGTTGCTCCTGGGCGACGGCCGGATCGCGGGCGCGGTCATGGATCTCTCTCCGATCTGGGTCGAGCACATCGACACTCTCGACGTGCTGCTCGTAGCCGGTCGCGGTGATCTGCAGGCGATCGATCCCGCCGCGCTCGACGCGCAGCGGTCGCCGTGGCCGCTCGATCCGTGCACGCCGGTAGCCCGGGTCGACGCGTTGCCGGTCGGCGAGTCGGCAGGTGTCGAAACGGAACGCTTCGAGGTCGCGGGGATCACGCTCACTGCCGCGTTCCAACTGGGACTGGCCGACCGTCTCACCGAGCTCGCGGTCGACTACGCCAAGGAGCGCGTGCAGTTCGACCGGCCCATCGGCGGCTTCCAGGCGATCAAGCACCTCCTCGCCGACATGCTCACGCGCACCGAGGTCGCGCGCGCCGCGGTCTACAGCGCGGGAGCGGCCCTCGACGAGACCGAACGTCCGTCCGATACCTACCGGCTGGTACGGGGTGCCAAGGTCATGGCTGGCGACGCGGCCATCGCGAACGGCAAGGTCGCGACCCAGGTGTTCGGCGGTATGGGCTTCACGTGGGAAGTCGACGTGCACCTGTATCTGAAGCGCGCGTGGGTGCTCGACACTCAGTTCGAGAGCGCTGATCGCAACGCGGCCGCGGTCTGTGTTGCCGCCGGTCCGGCCGGGAACGGGTTCGGTTCCTGACGCTACTGTCACGTGCATGACGCGGCCGCAGACCACTGTTCTCGCAGCGCTCGCAGAGCGCCTCACGTCCGATCCCGACGGGCCCTACCTCGACTTCTCCAACAGCGGGGAAGACATCGTGCAGCTCACCGCTCGGGAGATGAATCTCGCTTCGAACCGCCTGGCGCACAGCTTGCGGGAGATGGGGGTGCAGCATGGCGACCGCGTCGCGACGCTGCTCGAGAACCGCGCCGAGCAGGTCATCAGCTTCTTCGGAGTGCTGAAGCTCGGTGCCGTGCAGGTGCCGATCAACACCGCCTACAAGGGCGAGTTCCTCCGCCATCAGCTCTCCGACTCCGGCGCCAAGGTGTTCGTCGTCCAGGGCGACTTCGCTTCCCGCGCGGTCGAGGTCGTCGGGGACGAGACCACGCCCGCGCTCACGCACTGCATCACCGTCGATCCGCCCGACGCGGTCATCGACTCCCGGCCCGTCGTGTCGTGGCAGGACGTGCTCGACGTCGGGAGCGACGAGCCCGTCGCCGACGCCAACGTGCGCCCCGGCGATCTCGCGTGCTTCATCTACACCGCGGGAACGACCGGTCCGTCCAAGGGCTGCATGCTCCCGCACAACTACATCGTCAGCCTCGCCGATCAGATCGCGCGGGCATGGCAACGCCGGTCCGACGACGTCGTGCTCACCCCGTTACCGTTGTTCCACTTCAACGCGATCTCGGTGTGCGTGGTCGGCTCGCTCCTGACCGGTGGTCATGCCGCGATCGAGCGCCGGTTCTCGGTGAGCAACTTCTGGCCCGAGGTCAAGCGCACCGGCGCCACGATGGTGAGCATGCTGGGCTCGCCCGCGATTCTCATCGCCAACGCCGACGACCATCCCGACCAGATGGGGCACAAGCTGCGGCTGTGTGCGGCGGCGCCGATGCCGCCCGACACCGACCGGCTGTGGCAGCAGCGCTTCGGGTGCAAGACGTTCAGCGCCGGCTACGGCATGACCGAGGCATCGCTGATCTCGATGCTCGATGCGGGCGAGCCCAACGCGCCCGGCGCGGCCGGGAAGCCGAACCAGCACGAGTTCCAGGTGCGGCTCGTCGACGACGACGACGTTGAGGTCGCGCCGGGCGAGGTCGGCGAGATCGTGTGCCGGCCGACCGGTCCGAACCTCATGTTCGCGGGTTACTGGAACCGCCCCGATTCCACCGTCGAAGCCACCAAGAACCTCTGGTTCCACACCGGCGACCTCGGGCGCATCGACGACGACGGCTACATCTATTTCGTCGACCGCAAAAAGGACGCGCTGCGGCGCCGAGGCGAGAACATCTCGAGCTTCGAGATGGAAAAGGTGCTCTTCGGGCACGCGGTGATCAAGGACGTGGCCGTACACGCGGTACCGAGTCCGCTCGGAGAGGATGACGTCAAGGTCACCGCCGTCCTGCAGGACGACGCGCGCGTCAGTGAAGCGGAGCTGTGTCGCTGGGTCGCCGACCGCGTGCCCTACTTCGCGATTCCCCGGTACATCGAGTTCCGCGCCGACCTGCCCCGAAATCCGGTCGGACGGGTCCTCAAGTACCAGTTGCGCGAGGAAGGCGTCACCGAGGCCACCTGGGACCGCGAAGAGGCGGGCGTGACGTTCGAACGACGGTAAGGCGAACGACGGTAAGGCGAACGGCGGTCGCAATCGTTCTCAGTTTCCCGGCCGAACCGGCCGATACCGGTCGATGCGGAAATGCACGGGGTGCGGATATCTGCTGCTCGGTGAGGGCGAGACCTGCGGTCGCTGCGGAGCCGCGCTGACGAGCGCGTCCGCCACTGTTGCGGCCGCCCAGGCGGGGCCACCATCCGGACCCGCGTGGGCGCCGCCTCCGGTACCTGAACCCGTGCCTGCGTCGCGGGAGTCGTGGCAACCCGTCAACGTCGTCGAACCCACCCTGACGAAACCGCGCGCCACCCGGCTCGGGATCGTCGTGGTCGCGGTTGTCGTCTCGCTCGGTGTCGGGCTCGCCGTGTCGCACTTCCGCTCCGATCCGCTGCCCGCGGGAACGAGCGCCTTCGTGTCCGGTCAAGGCTCGACCTACACGGCGCCGGACGGTGGTTTCCAGGTGCTGTTGCCGAAGGACCCCGGGCTCGACCAGCGCACCGCCACCGTGAACGGCGAGCTCGTACAGGTCAACACCGCGGCAGTGGGCGATGCGAACTACTCGATCGCCGCGGCGAGCGTCGTGTTCCCGAGCGCGCTGCAGGCGAATCGGGTGAACCAGTCCCTCGAGGACGCCTTCACCGGAGACGTGAGCGGCGTGAGCGGCAAGGTCGTGCACAAGGATCTGACGATGCGCGGGTCACTGCCGGCGCTCGAAGGCAAGATCCAGGGTCCGAACGGATACCGCGTGCGCATGTTGATCGTGGCGTCGGGAGCGACGATGGTCATGCTCGTCGTCTCGTCGAAGTCGGGCACAGATCGGCTCTACAAGGCGCTCGAGGATTCCCTCGTCGTCCGCTGAGCTCCGGCGTTGTCGAGCGCCGATCAGATCCGGCGTGCCGACCAGATCCATTCCGCAGGCCAGCGCCGAGCCCACTTGGGTGGCGCGAAGTCGGCGTAGGTCGTCGACGTCCCCGGGCTCGCGCAGAGCTCGGTGAGGTTCTCGATCTCGAATCCGTTCGCCCGCAGCACGCGGATCCATTCGCCCGCGGGCAGGACCCAGTCGATGGTTCCCTCCGCGAGCGGCATCCGGCCGAGGTCGGCGTAGTCGATCTGCAGCTTGCGGGTCTGCTGGTCGCGGTCGTCGTCCCACGTGAGGTACAGCAATGGGTGCGTGCAGCAGAACGCGAGCAGCCCGCCGGCCCGGAGGATACGCGCGCACTCGGGCACGCTCACGTCGGGCTCGCAGAAGCTCAACGCGCCGTGGTCGCTGAACACGACATCGAACGACGCGTCGGCGAATGGGAGTTGCTCGCCGTTCGCCTGCACGAGCGGGAGCGCGTCCTCCACCTCGCGCGCGTGCGCGAGCTGACGGTTGGAGACGTCGAGCGCGACGACGTCGAAGCCCTTTCCCGCAAGCGCGACCGACCACTGCGCGGCGCCGCACCCGAGTTCCAGGACGCACTTGCCCACGAGATCTCCGAGCACGCAGAGCTCGGCCTCGGGAACCCGGTATGCACCCCACGCCAGCGGTGCGTCCGCCAGCGCGTCCCCGTGGGCGGCTTGGTAGTTGTCGGCGTCGGCGTCCCAGAACGCACGGTTGTGCCGAACGTGTGAGCTCACGCTGTGGGCGCGAACGCACTCACGCTGTGGGCGCGAACGCACTCACGCTGTGGGCGCGAACCCGGCCAGGGTCATGGGCTTGTCATGCTCGACCCGGCGACCCTTGGCGACGATCGACACGTCGTGCCCGACGGCTTCGGCCCGCAGCGCGCCGACCGTGCACTTCTCGCGCGGGCGGATCGCGTAGGGGTCGAACTGGAAGAAACGCATCGCGTTCTCGTGCGTCATCTGGTTGATCTCGTGGTCGGTGAGATCGGTGAGTCCCCACGCCTGCATCAGGCGCTCGGGCGCGTCGGGCCAGATCGCGTCGCTGTGCGGGTAGTCGGTCTCGATGCAGATGTGGTCGGTGCCGATCTCGCGCGCGTTGCGGGCACCGAAGTCGTCCTCGATGAAGCAGAGGATCACGTGGTCCGAGAAGACCTGACTCGGGAGCTTGTCGCCGAAGTCGGCGAACGTCCACGCCTTGTGCGCCTTGTACGAGTGGTCCATGCGCTCGAGGAAGTAGGGGATCCAACCAATCCCACCCTCCGACAATGCAACCTTGATATCGGGGAACTTGCGGAACACGGGCGAGAACGTGAGATCGGCCGCGGCCTGCACGATGTTCATCGGTTGCAGCGTGATCATCACGTCGACAGGCGCGTCCATCGCGGTGATCGCGAGCTGACCCGAAGAGCCGATGTGCATGTTCACGACCGTGCCGACGTCGCTGCACGCTTTCCAGAACGGGTCCCAGTGCTCGGTGTGCAGGCTCGGCAGGCCGATCGGCACCGGGTTCTCCGGAAACGTGATCGCGTGACAGCCCTTCTCCGCGACGCGCCGTACCTCGTCGGCGCACGCCTGCGGATCCCAGATGGGCGGGATCGCGAGCGGGATGAAGCGGTCGGGCGCGGCACCACACCACTCCTCGATGTGCCAGTCGTTGTACGCGCGGCACAGCGCGAGCGCGGCGTCCTTGTCTTCGAGGGCGGCAAAGAGGCGGCCCGCGAAACCCGGGAGCGATGGGAAGTTGAGCGAGCCCAGCAACCCGTTCGCCGACATGTCGAGGAGACGCTGGTGCACGTCGTACGTGCCGGGCCGGAGCTCGTCGAAGCTCGTAGGGTCCATCCCGTATTCCTCGGGTGGGCGCCCGGTGACCGCGTTGAGTCCGACGTTCGGGATCTCGAGCTCGAGGAATCGCCACTTGTCGGTGCCGTCGGGCATGCGTTCGACGCGGGGCGCGATGTCCTTGTACTTCGCGGGCAGGTGCTTCTCGAAGACGTCAGGCGGCTCGACGACATGGTCGTCGACGCTGACCAGAATCATGTCCTCCATGCGCATGAACGCAATATACGACGGCCACTGAACCTTTCGCCCCCGGCGAGGCTTCAATGATGTAGTGCGCAATCGAGCGGTGTCGTTCACGGCGTTCTACGACGGGAATTACCCGTCGGTATGCCGCGCCCTCGCGCTGGCGTTCCGGGACTCGGAGGTCGCCGAGGAGGCGGCCCAGGAGGCGTTCATCCGGGCGTACGTGTACTGGCGCCGTGTCGGCCAGATGGACCGACCGGCAGGCTGGGTCTACGTGGTCGCGGTGCGCCATGCGGCCCGGGCCCGGCGTCGATTCGACGCGGCCTTCGTCGCCGCGGCCGGGCGAAGGGGAGACCCGCCCGCGCTGGACATCGCCGACGGCGTGGTGGAGCGGGAGGCGCTGCGACTCGCGATCGCGCGCCTGCCCGAGCGTCAGCGCCTCGCCGTCGTGCTCCGCTACCTCGCCGACCTGCCGCTGGTCGACGTCGCCGCCGCGATGGGCTGCGCGATCGGCACGGTGAAGTCGACGGTGCACGCCGCGCTCGAGCGCCTGGAAACCGATCTCGGTGAAGAGATCGAAACAATCGAGGAGGTGCATCCCGATGCACGTTGACGAACTACGCGAGGCGCTCACCGAGATGGCTGCCGAGCAGTCGACTCCGGGCGCGGGTGCGAAGACGGTCATCGAGCGCGGTCAGCGCCGTCTGGTGCGCCGCCGCGTCTCGGTCGCAGTTGTCCTGCTCGCGGTCGTCGGCGCAAGCGCGGGCTTCGCGGTGAACCGCCACGTTGCGAAACGCGGCGTCGAGGTATCGCCGACGCCGAAACCGTCACCGTCTACCGCGCCGACATCGCACCCGGCCACGCCGGCAAGACCCGCCGACGGCAAGGGCGCGCTCTTCACCTCGTCGACCGAGGGGTGGATCTGTGGGGATCCGTTGCTGCACACGGCCGACGGCGGCCACACGTGGCAGTCGGGCTCGTACAGCACAGTCGCGTCGGGCACTCGCACCTGCGCCGCGGTGCCTACCGACGCGTGGGTCCTCGTGCAGGCGGCCGACGGCCGGACGACGTTGCGCCCGGCGCAGGGCGGTCCGAACCTCGCCGTGACCCAGACGCTTCCGCCACTGCCGATCGGCGCAGTCGTGGCGCAGCTCACGTTCATCGACAAGAGCAACGGGTGGTTGCTCGCGGTCGGCGATCACGGCGCGGCCGACCGCGGGCTGCTGTACCGAACGACCACTGGCTCGGGCCGGATGGAGTTCACGCCGATTTCGAGCGCCGCACCAGCCCGGGGCGTGCAGTTCGTCAACGCCACCGACGGATGGGGGATCACGAAGTCGGAAGTGTGGCGCACCACCGACGGCGGTACGACGTGGCGCTCGGTCGCCGTACCGGACCCGAAACGGACAGTGGCCGACGTCGCGGTGTCGCTCGACCATCTCGCCGTGCGCGGTGCGACGATCGTGATCCAGGGGCAGAACGCAGTTGACGGTTTTGACGCGACAGTCTTCATTGTGAGCAACGACGGCGGTGCGACGTGGTCCGAACGCAACGGCCCGGCGACGCGGCTCGGTGCCACGGTGCCGACGCTGCTCGATGTTCCCGACGCGAAGGACTGGCGGCTCGGGTTCGGCTCCGACATGTGGGCCACCGACGACGGTGGACAGTCGTGGGCTGTGAGCGCGCTTCCCCCGCGAGTGCTCTCGATGTCGTTCCCGACGGCCGACGAGGGTTGGGCCTCGACCGACGACGGTCGGGTAGAGCGGACGATCGATGGGGGCCAGTCGTGGCAACCGGTCGACACGCCCCCGCAGCCGGTGTGGTCGAGCACGATTGCGTCCGTGCCGACGGGATGCCCGTCCCGAGCCATCACCGCGCCGCCGCCGGGCGAGCACGAGCCTGACGAAGCGCGTCGGGCCGCCGAGGACTACGTCTTACGCACACGCGGCTGGACCGGCGAAACTGTGGACGCGGTCTATCCGGTGACGGAACCCGGCGGGCAGTTCGGCGCGGTGTTCTCGACCAACGTCCCGATGTTCTGCGGCGCACGGGTCGCAGACATGAGCTATGGCGTCGAACTGTTCAACCCGAGCATCACCCAGGACACGTCGCGGAACACGGCGCTGGTCGTCGCACACTTCGCCGACGGTTGGAAGGTGTGGGGCTTCTACAAATGAGCTGAGCGGTGGTCGGGAGTTTGCAGGACCAGATGGACGCCGCGGTCGGCATGACGCCGCGTCCGTTGTACGACCTGATGGGAGGACTCTGTCTACGGCGTGGCTGGAGTCCATTCGCACGCGTAGGCCGGGGACGCCTAGCTTCCCGCCCGTGCAGAGACCGGTGTGCATCGTCGGCGTGGGGCTGTCGGACGGGCCCGTTACCCCCGACCTGAACGCGGTGATGCTCGAGGCCCAGTCGTTCCGGCGTGCCCTCGACGACGCCGGGCTCGAGAAGGGTGACATCGACGGCCTCGCAAGTGCGGGGTACGGGGGGATGCACGAGGTCGCTCTCGCGGAGTATCTCGGGCTCACGCCCACGTGGCTCGAGTCGTCGAGCGTCGGCGGATCGAGCTTCGAGTTCCACGCGATGCACGCGTACCGGGCGATCCAGAACGGCGACGCCGAAGTGGTCGCGATCGTCTACGGCAACAACCAACTGTCGGCGTCGGGGCGCACGCTCGGCACGGGTGGGGGACGCGGTGGCCGCGGCGGCATGTCGCTCCCATTGCCCATGTCGTACGAATTCCCGACCGGGCTCACCCTGGTGGGCGCGTACGCGATGGCCGCGCAGCGCCACATGTATCAGTACGGAACGACCGCAGAGCAGCTCGCGTCGATTGCGGTGCAGACCCGTGAGCACGCGACCCGCAATCCGCACGCCATGTATCGCGATCCGATCACGATCGACGATGTGATGTCGTCGCGCATCGTCGCCGCGCCGCTGCACAAGCTCGACTGTTGCGTGATCTCTGACGGCGGTTGCTGCGTGATCATGACCACCGAAGACCGCGCCCGCGATCTCCCGCACCGGCCGGTGTTCGTACGGGGCGCAGCCGGTGGCACTACCCATCACTCGATCGCGGCCATGGCCGACATGACCCACACCGCCGCGGCCGTGAGCGGCCCGAAAGCGTTCGCCGACGCGGGCATCAGCCCCGCCGACGTCGACATGGTCGCGCTCTACGACTCGTTCACCTACACGGTGCTCGTGGTGCTCGAAGACCTCGGGTTCGCCCCGAAAGGCGAGGGCGGCGCGTTCGTCACCGACAACGGTGGCAATCTGCGGCTCGGCGGCGCGCTGCCCACGAACACCGACGGCGGCGGCCTCTCCGCCACCCATCCCGGGATGCGCGGACTGTTCTTGTTGTGCGAGGCGACGCGCCAGCTCCGGGGCGAGGCCGGTGACAGTCAGGTCCCGGGCGCGGAGATCGCGGTCGCGCACGGCAGTGGTGGATGGCTCTCGACCCAGGGCACCGTCGTGCTCGGTACGGAGGCGAACTGATGGCGCTCACCCCGGAGCCGAAGAGCTGGAGCCCCAAGGACTGGACCGACGTCCCGAAGTGGTTGATGCCGCGTCCGACGGCCGAGGACCGCGAGTTCTGGCTGGGTGCGGGCAGAGGCGAGCTCCGGATTCAGCACTGCACGAACTGCGGCCGCTACCAGCACTACGCCCGCTACCTCTGTAGCCACTGCGGTAAGCAGACGGTCGAATGGGTCACCGCGAGCGGCAACGGGACGATGTACTCGTTCACCGTCATCGGCCAGAACGGGGTGCCGCCGTTCAACGAGCGCGTCCCGTTCGTCGTCGCAACCGTCGATCTCGACGAGGACGGCGCGCGCGTCATCGCTTCGATGCCTTCGCTCGACCCGGATCGGGCGCGCATCGGAATGCGCGTCCACGCGACGTTTCGCGCGGCCGGCGACGAATTCGGTTTCGTCGACTTCGCCGCGGCCGACGACTGACGTATCGATCCGTCAGTCCGATCCGTCAGTCCGATCCGTCAGTCCGATCGGTCAGTTGTGACCGTTGGTGCTCGCGTTGGCAGTGCTGCCCGGGCTCACGATCGAGACCACGAGCTTTGCCAACACGCCTTCGACCTGTTCCGGAGTTCGCGGCGCCCGGCGTAGGCGCTCGTAGGTCGCGTACGACGTGAGGGCGCCGAGCGCGTCGGTCGCCTCGTCGACGGTCCAGTGCGCCCGCATCTGGCCTGCGTTCGACAACGCCTCGACCAGACGCCGGAGTTGCTTGTCGTCGATGCCTTCGCCGGCCTGATCGCCACCCGTGAGCGCGGTCAGGGTGCGCAGGCCGTTCATGCGCTCCTCGTGCTCCGACCAGTGGCGACAGACCGCCCCGAGAACGTCTCGGAGCGCAACCAGGGGATCGGCGGTGGCGGTGCGGGTCTCGTCCATCGTCACCGTGCGGGCGATCGACGATGCAAGCTCGTCGAGCACCGCTCGCTTCGAGCGGAAGTGCTCGTACACGGTGGCCCGGGCGACCCCGGCCTCCTTGGCCAATACATCCATGCTGAACCCGCTGGCACCCCGATCTCGGGTGAGACGACCGGCGGCGTCGACGATGCGAGTCCGGGTAGCGCGCACGAGTTCTCTTCGAGTGGGACTCATCGGTCAGCTCCCCGTTGCAGGCCGTGGAATTGCAGGTCAGACGTCTGCGGGTACCCGCGATCCACCCACCGCGAGCTCCAGCTCCCGGCTGAAGACCTTTTCGAACAGTTCGCGGCGTCTACGGGCACCCCAGAGCTCCAGCTCGGCGTCGTCGGTCGCGGTTATCCGCAACACGACAAGCTCCTTACCCACAAACGCGTCGAGATCCTCAACTCCGCCCCGACGGCCCCTATCCAGGCCGTCCGCGACCCGGAGCAGGGCGGCGAGCTTGCGCAGCCGGACCCGGTCCTCGGGCCCCAGTGCGGCGAACCGGTCCTCGGACGGCTTCGGGTCGCCCCGGCGGTGGTGACGCACCAGCGCGGCCAGGAAGGCGACCTCGGACGGCTCGAACCCTCGCAGCTCCCCGTTCTCGACGAGATAGGCCGCGTGGCGGTGGTGACCCTTGCGGGAGACGTGCTGGCCGATGTCGTGGAGAAGGGCCGCGAACTCGAGCATCTCGCGATCGCGGTCGCCCAACTCGTGGAGCTCGACCGTCTGGTCGAAGAGCGCCAGCGCGAGCCGGGCGACGTGGGTCGTGTGGGCCACGTCCGAATTGCACCGGCGCGCGAGGCCGGCGACCGAGGCCCGTCGCAACGCGCGGGGATCGTCCGACCAATCGCTCGGGTCGTGGCTCCGCACCGCGTCGAGGACGATGCCTTCGCGCAGGGCCCAGTCGCTCGCGACCAGACCGTCGGGGAGCCCGTCGACGGCGAAGAGCTCGAGCGCGGTCACCAGCAACGTCGATCCCGCGGGCAGCAGCTCCGCCCGTCGTTGTTCCTCCAGGCCCGGAAGTCGCCGCCGCTCCGAGGTCTTCGCCTCCATGATGCGGGAGTGCAACGCCTCGATGTCGGCGCGCTCGGCCCGGAGCGAGTTCGTACTCGCCGGGAGTTGCTTGTCGCCGGTGCGCAGGGCGACGGCCATCCGGATCAGGTCGTTCAGCGTGCCGCTCGTCCCGACCGCGAGCTGCGGACTGCGTGCGTGCACCTCGGCGACGAGTGGCGTGAGCCCGCCGCGGATGCGTTCGTCGAGGCGTTGACGGTCGGCTTTCGACGGGGGATCGTCGTGCACGCACTCGGCCGTGAGCCGCCCGACGCCGAGGGGCACGCTGGTCGCCCACCGCAGGCCGGACGCATCGCCGATCATGATCTCGACGCTGCCGCCCCCGACGTCGATGCAGAGCGCGGGTGCGGGCTCGAGCACGACGCTGGCGCGCACGGCGGCGAACACGAGCCGGGCTTCCTCGTTGCCGTTGATGACCTCGACGTCGACCCCGGTCTCGGCCTCGATCCGATCGATGAGCTCCGGGCCGTTGGCTGCGGTCCGGATCGCGCTCGTGGCCTTGGCGATGACCTCGCTCGCGCCGAGGGCATCGGCGAGTTGGCGGAGGCGGCGGATCGCTTCGATCGCCCGGTCGGCGATGGCCGGCGGGATCGTTCCGTGGCGGGCGACGGCGTCGCCCAGGCGCAGCATCTCCTTCTCCCGGGCGACAGCCGTGAAGGTGCCGTCGAGATGCACGTCGGCGACGAGGAGGTGAAACGAGTTCGATCCGAGGTCGAGCGCGGCGATGCGCATCGGACACGACGCTACCCACAGGCGTAGCTTTGACGAACCATCGTGTGGAGGGAAGCGCAGTGGACCTTGGTTTCGAGTCTCGGATGTTCATCGACGGCGAGCTGGTCGAAGCGGAGGGTGGTCGTACCTACGACAACATCAACCCCGCGACCGAAGAGGTCATCGGCCCCGTCGCCGACGCGACCGCCGCCGACATGGAACGGGCGATCGCCGCGGCCCGGCGCGCGTTCGACGAGACCAAGTGGTCCACGGATCGCGACTTTCGCAAGGCATGCCTCCTGCAGCTCAAGCAGGCGCTCGAGAAACACAAAGAAGAACTGCGTCCGCAGATCGTCGCCGAGGTGGGCGCGCCGATCGCGTTGACCTTCGCGATCCAGCAGGACAGCTGCATCGAGGACATGCAGTGGGACATCGACCAGATCGACAACTACGAGTGGGAGTACGAGCTCGGTAACCACGAGTTCTTCGGGCTCAACTCGAACCGGCTCGTGTCGAAGGAAGCGATCGGCGTCGTCGGCGCGATCACGCCGTGGAACTTCCCGTTCATGCTCAACCTCTCGAAGATCACGCCGGCGCTTGCCGCGGGTTGCACCGTGATCCTGAAGCCCGCGCCCGACACGCCGTTCTCGGCCACGTGGATCGGCAAGATCGTCGCCGAGGAGACCGACATCCCCGCGGGTGTGTTCAACGTGGTGACGTCGGCCGATCCCGCAATCGTCGGTGACGTGCTCACCGGCTCGCCCGACGTCGACATGATCTCGTTCACGGGTTCGACCGCGGTCGGCAAGCACATCGCGGCCCGGGGCTCGGACACGCTCAAGCGGGTGTTCCTCGAGCTCGGCGGAAAGTCGGCGAACATCATCCTCGACGACGCCAACTTCCAAGAGGCGCTGCCCAGCGCAAGCATGGTGTGCATGCACTCCGGCCAGGGCTGTGCGATCACGACCCGCCTGCTCCTCCCGCGTTCGCGCTACGACGAGGGTGTGGCGATCGTGAAGGAGGCGTTCGAGAGCTTCCAGTACGGCGACCCGACCGACTTCAACAACATGGCGGGCCCGCTGATCAACGCGCGCCAGCGCGACCGCGTGCTCGGCCTGATCGAGACCGGGAAGGCCGAAGGCTCGAAGTGCATCGTCGGCGGGGGCGCGGCCACCCAGTTCGACAAGGGCTATTTCGTACAGCCGACGCTCTTCGTCGACGTCGACCCCGACTCCACGCTCGCCCAGCAGGAGATCTTCGGACCCGTGCTCGTCGTGATCCCGTACGACGACGACGACGATGCGGTGCGCATCGCCAACAACTCCAAGTACGGCCTCTCGGGTGGCGTCGTCAGCGCCGACTTCGACCGGGCCCTCGCCGTCGCCCGCCGCGTCCGTACCGGCACGATCTCCGTCAACAACGGACTCTGGTTCGGCCCCGACTCGCCGTTCGGCGGTTACAAGGAGAGCGGCCAGGGCCGCGAGCACGGCGTCGCCGGCTTCGAGGAATACCTCGAGACCAAGACGATCGGCATCCCCGCCAAGTAGCGGCCGCCGAGCCGGCCCGATGGCGGCTCAGTCGAGCGCGACGTGATCTGATGGCATTTGACGAAGACCTTGCGAACCGGGTGCGCGAACTCGTCGGCACCGAACGCGGCCTGACCGAGAAACGGATGTTCGGCGGGCTCGCGTTCCTCGTGCACGGCCACATGGCCGTGGCCGTTAGCAGGGATGGCGGCCTGCTCCTCCGGGTCGACCCGGACGAGACGAGCCGCCTGCTCGAGCGCGCCCACGCCCGCCCGTTCGAGATGCGCGGCCGCGAGCTGAACGGTTGGTTGCGCGTCGACGTCGCCGGTGTCCGCGCCAAACGCCAACTCGTGGGATGGGTCGAGCGGGGCGTGACCTACGCGCGCTCGCTACCGCCGAAGCGGTGACGCGCTACGACTGGGAGCGGGCGAACGCGATGGTCCCCTTCAGGAAACCTCCGACGTCGCCGGCCTTGCTCGCGTACACACCGTTGAACCAGTCGGGCACCGACACCTCGAGCTGGTCCTGTTCGATCATCGTCATCACCGGCTCGACGATCGCGTCGACGGGCAGCATCTCTACGCCGGTCGTGCCGAGCGGATCATTGTCGGGCAGGTGGAACAGCTCGGTGTCGATCACGCCGGGGTAGAGCACGTGCACCTTCACCGGTGTGTCGCGCAGATCGACCTGGAGGCACTCGGCCCACGCCGAGATCGCGGCCTTCGTGGCGGAGTACGCGGATTCGCCGGGAGGTGAGAGCCGCGCCGCGACCGACGACACGTACATGAGGCGGCCGCTGCGGGCGATGATCTCGTCGAGCAACGCGAACGTGAGCCGCACCGGTGAGAAGTAGTTGATGCGCATGGTCGACTCGACGATCTCGGGCGACAGCTCGAAGACCGGTTTGCGTTTCGGGATGCCCGCATTGTTCACCAGCACGTCGATCCCGCCGAGCTCCCCGGACGCCTTCCGGGCGAAGGCGGCGAGGCCGTCGAGGTCGGCGAGGTCGACGGTCCAGGCGCGCGACTCGGGTGAGTGCGCCTGACAGCGCGCGAGCACCGTGTTGAGCTGGTCGGTGCGGCGCGCGCAGATGCCTACGGTCGCGCCCCGCTTCGCGAATCCCTCCGCGAGGGCGGCACCGATGCCCGCTGACCCACCGGTAACCAAAACATGCTTCCCGCTCAGGTTGTATGTCATGCAGGCCGACCGTACTCGCCGCTAGCCTCCACCGGCCATGTCCCTCACGCCCGCATCCGCGCTCCTGACCGGCCGCCTCGTACTGGTGACCGGCGCCGCCCAGGGGATCGGTGCCGCGACTGCGGTCGCGTGCGCGAACTTCGGCGCCGACGTCGCCCTCTGCGACCGTGACGCCGAGGGTCTGGAGCGCATCGCGGCCGAGGTGACCGCGGCCGGCCGGCGGGCGACGTCGGTCGTGCTCGACGTGCGCGACGGCGACGCGGTGCGGGAATGGGTTGCGTCGTTCGCGGCGATCGACGTGGTCGTCAACAACGCGGGGGGCGGCTTCCGGGCCGCGTTCCTCGACGTCAACGACAAGGGTCAGGACTCGCTCGTCCGGGAGAACTTCACGGCGGTCACGAACTTCGTCCGCGCCGCGGTGCCGCTCATGCCGAACGACGGCCGGGCGTCGATCATCAACGTGACCTCGATCGAGGCGCATCGTGCCGGTCCGGGGTTCGCGATCTACAGCGCGATGAAGGCCGCCCAGGTCAGCCTGACCAAGTCGCTCGCGCTCGAGCTCGGTGCGCGCCGTATCCGCGTGAACTGCATCGCGCCCGACGTCATCCCGACGCCGGGTATCGGCGGTGAGCTTCCGGTCAAGACGCCGTTGCCCGTCGCGGGTCACGTCGACGACGTCGCGGGCGCGGTGATCTACCTCGCGTCGGATCTCGGGCGCTTCGTCACGGGCACGACGATCCACGTCGACGGGGGCAACCTCGCGGCGGGCGGCTGGGGCCGTGGCGCCGACGGAAGCTGGACAACTGCCGGAGAAGAGGTGGGTTCGTGAAGTTCGGTGTCGCCCTGGGTGCGCTCAATCCGCATTTCCATCTCGACGCGACGGTGGCCGCCGAAGAGCTCGGCTACGAGTCGGTGTGGCTGCCCGAGCACCTGATCTTCACCCGGGCCATGTCGAAGTCGCCGCACCCCGGGCAGGAGCACCCGCCGGTGCCGCCCGACGCGCCGATCTACGACGCGTTCGCGTACCTCGGATTCCTCGCGGGGAAGACCGAACGGGTGCGGCTCGGCACCCACGTGTTCAATGTCGGCCTGCGCCACCCGTTCACGACCGCGCGCGGCGTGCAGACAGTCGATCTGTTCTCGGGCGGTCGCTTCGAGTTCGGGATCGGCGCGTCGTGGCTCGAGGAGGAATGGATCGCCACCCAGCTCGACTTCAAGACGCGCGGCCGGCGCGTCGACGAGGTGCTCGAGATCTACAAGAAGCTCTGCACCGAAGAGACGATCTCGTACCACGGCGAGTTCTTTTCGTTCGACGAGGTGGTCTTCGAGCCCAAGCCGGTGCAGAAGCCGTGGCCGCCGATACTCGTCGGCGGCGAGTCGAAGCCGGCGCTGCGGCGTGCGGCCCGGTTCTGCGACGGCTGGATCGGCATGGCGCACACGCTCGAGACGGCGACCGAGCAGATCGCGACGCTGCGCTCGATGCTGCAGGAATACGGGCGCGAGAACGAGCCGTTCCAGATGGTGTTGGGCGGTCCCGTCACCTCGCTCGACGACGTCCGCCGCTGGGAGGACATCGGGGTGACGCGCATGATCGTGTCGCCCTGGAAGCGCTCGCCGGAAGCGGTCGAGGCGATGAAGCGCTTCGCGGGGGCCTATCCCAGCGAGTGATCGTCGGCGTCGAGCAGTTCGGGCGCGGCGGCGAAGTCGCGGATCGATCCGACGTGGCGGAACGCGACCTCGACGATGCCGGGCTGCATCGAATGGCAGACGCCGGTCATGACGACGGGGAGCCGGCTCGCAACCGCGACCGCGTCGAGGTCCATGCCCCGGCCCATCCCGATGTCGCACGCGCGCCGGAGGGTGATCGCGCGCTCGGCCTGGTCCTCGGGCAGGTGCTCATCAGCCCAGCGCATGAACCCGCCCTTCCAGGGCGCGGTGTCGAATGGCGGCTGCGGATCGACGATGCCGTCCCATCCCACCGTCCACTCGAGTGACGGCCCGCCGTCGACCCATGACCGGCAGCGCGTCGTCCCGGTGTCGGGATCGCGGCGCGGGATCTCGAGGTCGTAGACGCGCTCGTCGCGTCGCCCGGCCGCGTGTGTGATCGCGTGGCATGCGGCGTCGAACTGATGGGTGCAGTTCAGCTTCGGGTTCGTCCATTTGCCGGCTGCGGTGAAGCGGCGGGTGAGCGGCATGCCGGCCAGCTCGCGGAGAGGGATGGCGGCCGCGGGGCAGGTCGACCAGGGCCAGCGTTCGGAGCGCGCGTCCATCTCGACGACCTTCTTGCCGTCGTGGCGGAGGGTGACGACGAAGTGGTGGAAGTCGTCCTGGAGATCGGATTCCACGACGCCGGGTTCGAGCGTGACGACTCGGATCCGCCGCCGGTAGGTGTCGGCATCGAGGTCGAAATCGGGCCGGGATGACATGGGCGTCAGGGTAGGGGAACAATACGGGGATGGCTTCTGTCGTCGACTCCGACCAGCACCTCTACGAGCCGCGGACAATGTGGCTGGATCACATCGATCCTGCTCGGCGCGACGAAGCGTTGCAGATCGTCGACGACGATCTCGGCTACGCGTGGGTGACCTGGCGCGGTCGGCGCCTGGCGCCCGCCGACGTGCAGCGGCCGCACGAGACCTCCGCGCTCGGCTCGCTGCACGAGCGCATCCGGGCCGGCTTACCGCCCGAACATCGCTACGACGACGAGCTACCGCGCGACTACTGGGATGCCGGCGCCCGGGCTGACCGGCTCGCGGCGATGGGTGTCGACGAGGCCGTCGTGTTCCCGAACTTCGGTTTGCTCTGGGAACGGACGCTCGACGCCGACCTTGGCGCGCTGACCGCGAACATGACCGCGTGGAACCGTTGGTGCGCGACCGTCGTGCGCGACGGGCGGGGGCAGGTGCATCCGGTCGCACACGTGACGTTGCGCGATCAGTCGTGGTTGCTCCCCGAGCTCGCACGTCTGGGGCGCGACGGTGTGCGTCTCGCGATGGTCGCGCCCGCGCTCGTAGACGGTCGCCCGCTCTCGCATCCCGACCACGAACCGATCTGGAACGCGTTTGTCGAAAATGGCGTGCGGCCGTTGTTCCATGTCGCCGATCAGCGTCGTCCGTTCGCCGATGCGTGGTACACGGATCCGCCTGACGCGTTCATCAGCACGCTCGACTCGGTGTTCCTCTACACCGCGGCTGCGCTCGCGTGCACCGACCTGATCCTGAACGGTGTGATGGAGCGGCATCCCGATCTTCGTATCGGGATCGTCGAGCTCAGCGCGGTGTGGGTGCCGATGTTCCTGATGATGCTCGACGGCGGATCCGACTTCACCGCGCGGCTGAACGGCCGACCCCTGGCTGCGTTGTCGATGCGACCGAGTGAGTACTTCCGGCGTCAGGTGCGGGTGTCGTCGTTCTCGTACGAGCTACCGGCGCGGTTGATCCGTCAGACCGGCGACCTCTACATGTGCTGTTCCGACTATCCGCATTCGGAAGGCACGGCGACGCCGCTCGACGACTACTCCGGTTCGGTCGTACCCGTGGCGCCCGCCGACGCGCCCGGACTCTTCCACGACAACGTGAGCATGTTGCTCGAGCGTTGAAGCGTCAGTCCCGTTTCATCAGGAGCTCGGGCGGGAGCGAGCCCTGGAACCAGAGCGTGGTCTCCACCCGCTTGGCGATCTTCCAGCCCGCCTCCGTGCGCACGAACTCGTCGTCGTAGCGGGCGCCGACGAAGAAGAAGTGGGGTGCGCCTTCGCGCGTGGCCGCGCCCTGTGGGTTGGTGACCATGGTGCGACACGTGGCGCGGTCGCCGTCGAGCGTGGCGTCGATGTTCGACATCAGGTGTTGGGTGATCGGGAACGCGGTCATCACTTTCGCGAGCCAGCCCCGCACCTCTTTGTAGGGGCCGACCTTGCCGCCGGGGTTCGACGAGTAGTCGACGTGGGCGTCGTCGGTGAAGACGGTGTCGAGGAGGTCCCAGTCCTTGGTGTCGATCGCCCAGCCGTAGCGGACGATGACGTCGTGGATCTCGGCGCGATCCGACAGCTCCTGCGGTGTCACTTCGCGAGCGGCTTGGGCTCGGCCGCGTCGGCCTTGCAGTTGATGGCGAGAGTGAACTTGGTCGTGACGACCGGCTTCGACGTGCGCTCGTTCGACCAGGTGGTCTCGGTCACGTAGAACTCGAGCTTCCCGCCGTCGCTCTTGGCCTTCTCGTAGACGTCGGAGATGACACCTTCACCCACGAGCACGTCGCCCGCGTGGGGCCAGGCGCCTTCGTGGTAGATGAACTCCTGCTCGCCGTGCAGGATGGCGCGGCCCTTGCCCCGGAGGTTCTCGATCGGGAGGCCGGCGGCGCCGCCGACGCCCATCGAACCCCAGTAGGGCATCACGAAGGGGAAGGTCGGCGGCACGGGGGCGGCGTCGCCGGTGTACACCGGGTCGTCGTCCATCAGAGCCTGAGCGAACACGCGGATCGGCCCGCGCTCGATCATCACCTTCTGGGTGCCGAGATTGCGTCCCTTGAGCTCCGTGAGTGCCACGGCCATCGCCTCCACATTTCGCTGAAGTTCCGAACGGGAATCTCGCTGACGTGCGTGTCAGCGTTCCGGACGCGGGAGGTTACAAGCGCCCGCCGCCGTCGTGCATCTCAGCCGGCCGCACCATGCCCTCAGAACGGGCCGCGTTCCCGGGGCACGGTGAGCTCGCGGAGCTTGTGCTTCATGACCTTGCCGGTGGCGTTGCGAGGGAGCTCGGCGACGAACCAGAGATGACGGGGCCGCTTGTAGTCGGCGAGGCGTTCGGCGCAGAACGTCAACAGCTCCTCGTCGCTCAACGAGGTCCCCGGCTTGCACACCACGAACGCGCCGACATCCTCGCCGAGTACGCGGTGGGCGACACCGACCACGGCCGCCTCCTGCACGTCGCCGTGCTCGAGGATGATCGCCTCCACGTCGGTGGCATAGATGTTGTTGCCGCCGCGGATGATCATGTCTTTGATGCGACCCGAGATATACACGAACCCGTCGGCATCGAGGTACGCGAGGTCGCCGGTGCGCAACCAGCCGTCGGCTGTCCACGACGACGCGTTGGCGCCGTCGTCCTTGTAGTACTCGCGCTGCTTGCCCGGGAGCCGCACGAGCAGCTCGCCGACTTCGTCGGGAGGGCGGTCCTCGTCGGTGTCGGGATCGACGACGCGCACCTCCATCGGCGCCATCGGCTTTCCGACCGAGCCGATGCGCTTGCCTGCCTCCTCCTTCGGCATCGTGATGAACGCGGGCCCGGCTTCGGTGAGGCCGTAGGAGTTGAGCACCGACGCCTGGGGCATGCGGTCCTGCATCTTCTTCAACGTGGCGGGCGCGAGCGGCGCGCTGCCGATCGAAACCGCGATCGGCCCCGAGAGGTCGGCGTCGGCGAAGCGCGGGCTCGCGGTGATGAGCTCGGCCATCGCGGGCACGAGGAAGATCATCATCGGCTTGTCGCGCTCTACGACGTCGAACCACTTGTCGACGTCGAACTTCGGCATGTACAGACCGGTGAGCCCCATCTTCATCGGGTTGTAGATGAAGCTCATTCCCGCGAACGTGAACAGCGGAGCCCCGTGCAGCCACCCGACGCTCGTCCAGTGCGGCGCGGCGTTCGGGACCATCGCGACGTTGCGGTGACGCACCAATACGCCCTTGGGCAAACCTGTCGTCCCCGACGTGTACATGATGTCGGCGATGTCGTCGGCGTCGACCGGGACCTGGATCTCGCTCGCGTCGTACGCGTCGAGGACGTTCCACTCGTCGGTCGACAGGATCGCCAAGATCGGCTGCTCGGCCGCGACTGCTTGCGCGTTGTCGAGCAGGCGCTCGTTCGTGATGATCACGGTCGGCTCCGCGTGCCGCAGGATCGTCAGCACCTCGTCGATCGACAGGCGCGTGTTGACCGGGACCATCACCGCGCCCGCCTTGTGGATAGCGGCATAGGCGACGATCCACTGCAGGCAGCGATCGCTGTCCATGTATAGGGCGACCCGGTCCTGTTTGGCGACACCGCGTTCGACGAGCCAGCGCGCCAATCGGTTCGACTGGTCGTCCCATTGACGGAACGTGATGGTCGTGGCCGCATCGAGATCGGCGTAGGCGACGCGGTCGCCACCAGTCTCTGCCATGAAGCGAAGTTGATCGACCAGCAGGTGTCCGTCGGGCTTGTCGAGCGTCTCGTCCGTGGTGGCTTCGGTCACGCGCTGGAGGCTACGGCAACGCGGAAATCGGAGGCAGCGCGACGATCTCGCCGGGGAAGATCAGGCTCGGATTTCCGGAACGCAGCGTTGCCCGATTGGCGGCGATCACGAGATGCCAGTAGCGCGCAACCTCGGTCTCGGTCGGGCGGCGAGCCGACGTCGGGGTCAACGCGGCACGCGCGACCGTCCAGAGGTTGTCGCCCGGACGGACGACGACGCGGCTACGCGTGGTCGCGGCGGGCGTCGGCCGCGGTGGCGTCGTAGTCGAGGTGGTCGAGGTGGTCGCCGGCGTGACCGCGTGCGGGGCGGTAGGGGTCGTCGTGAACGTCGGTGTGGGCGCGGGAGCCGTGGGCTCGCGCACGACGGGTTGGTCGGCGAGAACGGGGATCGACGACGGCGACGGAGTTGCTGCGCCCGCGGGGAGGGCGGGGATCGCGACGCAGGCGGCGACGATGGCGACCTCGACCAGTCGACGGATGCCGGAGGGGAACGTCGGCGTGAGGACGAGGGCGAGGCGAGGCCGCCCGAGGCCGAGTGCGATCACGCACGCGCTCGTCGTGAGGAGAAGCCACGCGGCCGCAACGACCGCCACCAGCCAAGTGGCGGCGAGGGCGAGATCGTCGCCGTGTGCCCAGAAGTGAGAGCCGAGGCCGGGCCGGTAGGCCACGAGAGCGGCGAGCGACACTGCGGCCAGGCCGGCGACGAGCAGCAGGGATCGGCGAGGACGAGAGGTGAGCACGACTCATACCTATCAGATCATCTGAAGTTGTGCCAGATATGGTGAGACCGCATCAAGTGACGATACGGTGCTCGCCATGACCGATCGTGATCTCGCATCCGACCTCGAGTTCTGGTCCGGGCGGGCCCGCAACGAGGGCGCGGCGGCGCCGGATCGGCCCCGCAAGCCCTACCGCCGCTCGAAGTTCGGACGCCAACGCCTCCGACTCCCGACGTTGCGACTTCCGGCCCTCCGTCTCCTCGATGTCGAGCGTCTGCGCTCGAGGGTGCGTTCGTTCGAGATGCCGCCATTCGGGCGACGCGGGAACCCGGGCGAGCAGCCGCGTACCGGAGGGCATCGTCGACCCGTAGCCGCGGCGGTGTTGCTCGCCGGGCTCACGATCGCGTGGCTGGCCGTCGGCCATCAGTCGCACGGCGCCGCGTCGGCCGACGCTCGCCAACCGGTTGCACCGGTGACGGCGGCGCCCACGACCGCGCCCGCGACCGCGCGACCGGCCGCGCCGCCCCCGCGCGCGATCGATCGGGCCGTCGTCGACACGGCCGAATGCGTCGGGCTGGCGCTCACCCAGCCTCACGTGCGGTGCGGGATGGACGGTTTTCCCGGCCACGAGGAAATCGCGCTCTATACCTCGGCGACGGTGGGACCCGAGTTCCGCCGTGTCGCCGACGACAAGGTGCAACCACGAACCGGTCCCGCCGCGTGTGCGTCGGGGCGCCCCGATGAGCGGGCATGGTCGCTGCCGACCGCGCCCTACAACACGGTGGGCCGCTATCTGTGCCGCTTCGAGACGGGGCGCGCCGCGATCTGGTGGACGCACGGCGACCGCCTGCTGCACGTCGTGAGTGACAACGCGAATCTCGCCGCGCTCTACTCGTGGTGGGCGCAACACCCTTCGGAATAGCGTGCGGTCATGCCCGACGACGCGACCGACCACCCCTACGGCGGCTTCTCCAGCGACGTCATCGAGTTGCTGCGCCAGGCGCACTCCTCGACGCCGCTGCATCAGCTCCTCGGGCTGAGCTTCGTGAACTCTGACGACCCGAGCGCGGTGATCGTCGAGATGCCCGTCGCGCCCGGAGCCTTCAACGGATCGGGCAACCTCCACGGCGGCGCGATCGCCAGCCTGGTCGACGTCGCCTCCGGTTCGGCAGCTGCCCGGGCGGGCACGTTCAAGCCCGGTGAGAACACGCTCGTCACCGCTGACCTGCACGTTCGGTACCTCGGCCGACCCAAGGGGACCATGGTGCGGGCCGTGGCCAGGGTGATGCGCGCCGGTCGCCAACTCATCGTGGTGGAGTGCCACGTCGCCGACGATCTCGGCAACCTCATCGCCTTCGCCGACTTCGCGGGCATGATCGTGCCGTTGCGCCAACCCCTCGAGGGCGACGGCAAGGCCGCAGGCGACGCTCACGTTCCCGACCTGTAGCAGGGATCCCTGACGGGACGTCCCTAGGTTTGGTACGTTCGCCCGGCCTTTCACAACGACGGCCCCCCACAGAGCGACTCGGAGCGTGCGATGGAGATCTTCCACCGGATCGGCTTGGCCGAAGCCTTCCGCATTTCCCACGTCATCGTGGCGATGATGTGGATGGGACTGCTTTGGTACTTCAACTTCGTGCAGACGCCTGCGTACGCGGAGATGGAAGCCGGTTCTCGGAACGACGCGCTCGACAAGCTGACGTGGCGCGCCCTCTGGTGGTTCCGCTGGTCCGCCGCGGCGACGGTGGTGTTCGGTCTGCTGATCATCGCGATCGCACCGAAGGGCAGCTACGGCAAGGACTTCTGGGTCCACAGCGCCGCCGGCCCGACCCTCGCCATCGGCATTCTCTTCGGCCTCGCGATGTTCCTCAACGTCTGGCTCGTCATCTGGCCGCAACAGCAGATCGTCATCGCGAACGCGCGCACGTTGAAAGCCGGGGGTGAGGCGAACCCGAACGCGGCGGCCGCGGGTCGCGCCGGGGCCATGGCCTCCCGCCAGAACACGATCTTCTCGCTGCCGCTACTCGTCTTCATGGTCGGCGCCGCGCACTTCTACAACGCCGGTCCGAACTTCAACGACTACATCAGCAGCAGCAAGGCGATCATCTATCTGATCATCGGCATCGTGGTGCTCGTCGTCCTCGAGTTGAATTCACTCGGGAAGATCAGTGGTCGGGGCAACACCGGTCTCAACATGATCTACGAGACCCATAAGAACGCGATGTACACCGGCTTCGTCCTGATCGCCGCGTTCTACATCCTCGCCGAGATCATCCTCAAGGCCTGAGCGGCGAACGCCCGCACACACGCCGAGCCGGTCGGGCTCATACTCCGAGCAGGTCGGCGATGTGGAGGCGGTGGGTACTGCTCGAACCGAACAACGGCTCCAGCGACTTGGCGCGCTTCACGTAGAGGTGCATGTCGTGCTCCCACGTGTAGCCGATGCCGCCGTGGATCTGGATGCCCTCCTTCGAGAGCAGTCGCTGGCAGTCGCCGGCCGCGACCTTCGCCACTGACACCGCCGTCGTGCGCCGGGGATCGTCCTCGGCGATGGTGAGAGCGGCGACGTAGCCGGTGGCGCGGGCTCGTTCGAGCAACACGATCATGTCGGCGAACTTGTGCTTGATCGCCTGGAACGAGCCGATCGGCACCCCGAACTGCTCGCGCTGCTTGGCGTACTCGAGCGTCACGTCGAACATGGTCTGGGCGATACCGACGATCTCGAGCGCGGTGGCGACTGTCGCCTCTTCGACCGCGCGCCGCAACAGGCCCGCGCTCGATGACGAGCCGTCACCCAGCATGCGATCTCGAGCAACCCGGGCACCGTCGAGCTCGACGTGCGCGAAGCGCAGGCTGCCGTCGAGGGAGTGCACCGCTTTGGTGCGCACTGCGGCAACGGGGACGACGAACGCGTGCACGCCGTCGTCACCGCTCGTGCCCGCGGCGCGGGCGACGACGACCAACGCGTCGACGGCGTCACCTTCGACCACGAAACGCTTCTCACCCGCGAGCACGACCTCATCACCGTCGATGACAAAGGTCGCGGTCACCGATGCGGGGTCGAAGGAGCCGCCTCGCTCGACGAGGGCGAGCGCACCCGAACACGTGCCCGCCGCGACCTCACCGAGGAAGCGGGCGCGCTGCTCGGCGGTACCGGCCTCGCGGATCGCGGGAACGAACTGGGTGGCGGTCGCGAGAAGCGGTCCGGGGGCGATGACGCGCCCGATCTCCTCGGCGAGGATCCCCGCTTCGATCATGCCGAGGCCGATGCCGCCGTCGGCTTCGGCAATGGTCAGCGCGGGCCAGCCGAGCCCGCTCAGCGTGGTCCAGAGCGCGTCGGGGCGGATCCCGTCGTCGACGATGCGGCGGGCCAGGCCGACCGGGCTCTCCTTCGTGAGCACGGCGCGGATCGAGTCGCGCAGCTCTTCCTGATCGGCGGTGAGTTCGAGCTGCATGGCCTCCGGCCTCGTTCCACGGCCCCTTCGTGGGCCGGGTCTCTGGGTCGGGTCAGGTTACGAGCTTGGCGATCTCGTCCACCAACGCCCGGCGGTCGACCTTCTCTCCGACGGTGAGCGGGAGCGCGTCGACCACATGCATCGCTTCGGGCAACTTGTAAGCCGCGATCTCGGGTCCGGCGAAGGCGCGCAGCTCGGCGAGCGACGGCGGGTGGGCCGGATCGCGGGGGACGACGGCGGCGACGCCGATCTCGCCCATCACGTCGTCGGCACGGGGGACGACGGCGATGGCCGCGACCGCGGGATGGGTCGACAGCACACTCTCGACCTCGACCGGATACACGTTGTAGCCGCCCCGCACGTACATCTCCTTGCTGCGCCCGACGAGCCGGAGCCGACCCCGATCATCGACCCAGCCGAGATCCCCGGTACGCAGGAAACCGTCGGCTGTGAACGCGGCGCGAGTCTGTTCCTCGTCGCGCCAGTAGCGCGACATGACGGCGGGGGAACGCAGGCAGACCTCGCCGACCTCGCTACCGGTCACCGGCCCACCGTCGCCGTCGCCGTCGCGCAACGAGAGGTCGACGCTCGCGTGAGGACGACCGACGCTGATGATCGCGTCCTCGTCGGGATCGTCGAACGCGGTGCCGAGCCCGATGCCGGCTTCGGTGCACGAGTAACGCGTCGCCAGCAGTGCGCCGAAACGGCGGCGGGCCTCATCGGCGAGACCGGGCGTCACCGGCCCTCCGCCCGCGATGATGTATTGCACCGACGAGAGGTCGAAGTCGTCGAAGGCGGGGTCGCGCAGCATCAGCGCGAGTTGCGTCGGCACACCCGCGACGGTGGTCATGTGTTCGCGGGCGAGCAGCTCCAGCGAGGGACGGGCGCGCCACCGCTCCATGATGAACGTGGTGCCGCCGCGCCGGAGGTTGCCCGCGAGCTTCGTCATGAATCCGAGGTGGGCGTACGAGGTGCCGCTGAACGAACGGCCGCCACCGTCCCAGTTGTCGCCGACGTCGGTCTGGGTGATGAACGCGAGCTGGCGGTTGCAGTACAGCGCGCCCTTCGGCAATCCCGTAGTTCCCGACGTGAAGATGATCGCAACGGGTCGGTCGTCGTCTTCGGCGAGCGGACGAGGTGTTTCGTCGTGCACGCGCAGTTCCCGCAGGACGGTTTCGGCGGAATCACCCGTTCCCGCGTCGGCGCCGCTGATCACGACCCGCGGTCCCGCAACCTCGAGAATGGCGGCGCGTTCGCGCTCCGACAAGCGGTCGTTCACCCCTGCGGTTATCGCTCCGAGCTTGGCGACGGCCGCGTACATGAGCAGGTACTCGGGCCCCGCGGGCAACACCAACCCAACCGCGTCCCCCTCGCGTACGCCGCGGCCGGCGAGCCCAACTGCGACCTCGTCGGAGATGCGGTCGATGTCGGTGTACGACAGCGACCATCCGGCCGGAGTGACATAGGCGGTACGATCCGCGAAGCGGCGGGCAGCTTCCGCGATCGTCCAGGGCAGGCCCGGGAGAGACATGGCCGAAGCGTACAAGTCGTCCCGGCGAGCAACGGGGCGTCGCGACGTGGCCGCGCCGCCGGGTACCCCCGCCGCCGCGAGAGAGCTGCGGGCCCAGGGTCGCAAGACCATGCGCAAGCTGCTCGACGCCGGTATGCGCGTGTTCGCCGAGCGCGGCTTCCACGCGGCGCGGGTCGACGACATCGTGCGCGCGGCGCGCACGTCGCACGGGACCTTCTACCTCTACTTCGCGAACAAGGAAGAGCTGTTGCGCGCCCTGGCGATCCAGTGCGCGCAAGAGATGGGTGCGCTCGCGGGCGGGCTCGGCGAGGTCACCCGCGACGAGGCGGGCGCGGCCGAGTTGCGGCGTTTTCTCGAGACATTCTTCTCCACCTACGGGCGCTTTGGTCCGGTGCTGCGCGCCTGGATGGAGGGCAATGTCGAGGACCGGGAGACGAGCGAGCTCGGTGTCGTTGCCTTTACCGACATTGCCGTCGCGCTCGGCGTGCGCATGCGCGCGTCGGGGGCACATGGGGATCCGGCGACCGTCGCCGCGCTCATGGCCCTGCTCGAGCGCTTCGCCTACTTCCTCGTGTCGCGCCAACTCGAGTTCGACAACGACGAGTTGTTCGACACGGTCACACTGATCGTGCACCGCGGATTCTTCGACGCCCCGATCGCGGTTTAGTCCGGTTCCGACGACGGCGCGGGTGCCGTGCCGGTCTCCAGCTCGGAAGCGGGGAACCGGGTCGACAGGTAGATCGCTTTCGTCGCACCCAGCAGCGGGATCGCGAAGAGGCCGCCCACGAGTCCGCCCGCCGCGACGCCCACGAGCGCGGCGACCATCGTGGCGGGAGGCGAGAGCCGCACGGCCCGGCCGATGATCAGCGGCTGTAACACGTGGTTTTCGAGCTGTTGGTACACGAGGAAGATCACGAGCGCGATCACACCGACGACCGCACCCTGGGTGACCGCGAGCAACACGAACACCGCGCCGCCGAGGAATCCCCCGATCTGCGGGATGGGGTTCGTGATCGCGACCCAAACCGCGATGAGCGGCGCCAGCGGGACGTCGAGGACGAGCGCACCAGTGAGCATGACCACGCCCGCGAGCGCGGCGACGAGGAGCGTGCCCGCGATGTAGCGGCCGATCACCTGGTAGACGAGCCTCCCCATCCGGTCGGCATCGGCGCGCCTCTGTTTGGGGACGAGACGACGGATCCCGCTCACGATGAACTCGCCGTCGAGCAGGATCGTGATCGCGAGCAGGAGTGTGAACATGGCCGCGGCAAGGCCGTCGGCCACCGCGCCGGCGGCGTCCTCAATGGGCTTCGAGTTCGCGCTCAGGTGTTTGGGCGCGTCGTTCAGCCACTCCTGCACCTTCTCCGACGCGTTGGCCTCGCGCAGGCGCGGCCCGACGATCGGGAGGCGACCGAGATCCTTGACCGTCTGCGGAATCTGCTTGTTGAAGTCGCGGACTTCGTGGATCGTCGGCACGGTGATGAGCGCGGCCACCACGGAGACAATCACGGCGGTGAGCACCAGGATGACGCCGGCCGCAGTGCGACGATGCCAGCCGGTGCGCCGTCTCAGGGCTTCGACCAAGGGATTCAGCGCGAACGCGAACAGCGACGCGAGCGCGAGCGACGAGAGGGTGCGGGGGATCGAGCGGATGAACCAGACCGTGATCGCGAACAGGGCCACCGCGATCGCGAGCGGGATCGCGGAGCGGGGATCGAGGTCGACGCCGCCCGGATCGTCGATCGCCGAGGATCCGATGGGTTGGGGCGGCACGTCGGTATCGTACGAGCCGATGGTCGATGTGGCGCGCACGCTCCGGGTGCGGCTGTCGGTTCGCTCCGCCCTCGCGCTCGTGTTCGCACTCGGCCTCACGTTCTTGTTCCTCGAGATCGCGCACGACGCGGAACGCGTCATCGCGTGGGTGCTCTCGGCCGCGGCGATCGCCGCGCTGGTGTACCCCGCGGTCGAATGGCTCGCGCACTTCCGCTTTATTCCGCGCGGGGTGGCGGTGTTGCTGACTGCGCTCCTGATGCTCGGCGCGATCGGTTTCGCGGGCTACAAGATCGTGAACGACGTGTCCGACGCGATGAGCAGCCTCCAACAGGCGGCACCGCAGCGGGCCGGAGAGCTCGAGAGCAACTCCGAGTTCTTCCGTGAGATCAAGCTGAAGGAGCGCGTCACGCATCTCGTCGACGCGATCCCGAAGCGGCTGGCCGGAGGAGCGGCGCCCCAAGTGATCGAGTCGGCGGCGTCTCAGAGCGTCGCGTTCCTCGCCGGCTTCATCCTCACGGTCTTCTTCGTACTGTACGGCGCCCGGCTGATCGAGGGCGGGCTCGGTCTGATCGAGGACGACGACGTCCGCCGCCGCGCCGCGTTCGTCGTTCGCGACGGGTCGCGACGCGGTCTGTTCTTCGCGCGCGTGAAGCTCTGGGAAGCGCTGGTGGAGGCCACACTGGCGTTCGCGATCGCGCGGGCGGCCGGCGTCCCGGGTGCGGCCGCGCTCGCGGTCTGGGTGGGCCTGTGGAGCTTCCTCCCGATAGCGGGTGTGCTCGTCGGCGCGTTGCCCATCATCGTGTTCGCGGGCGCGCACACGCTCGAGCGCGCCCTCCTCGTGGGTGCGTGCTTCGTCGCGATCATGATCTGGGACTGGTCGGTCAATCGCTGGCTCGAGCGGCGCAAGCTCTTCGTCGGCTCGTTCGCCATCGTGCTGGCCGCGTTCGGTGGCCTCGAGCTCTACGGCCTCAACGGCGCGTTGCTCTTCGTGCTCGGCGCGGTGTTGCTGATCTCGATTCTCGGCGAAATCGGTCCGGAAGAGGTCGCCGAAGTGTTGGCGGCGACGCCGTCGGCCGAGCCGTGACGCGGGGTCTCGTTCAGGCGCCGAGGATGACGGTGCTGGCCGACGAGAACCAACCACCGGTGCCGTTGACGCACGCGAGCTCGGCGTTCTCGACCTGGCGGCCGTCCGCTTCGCCCCGGAGCTGACGGGTCGCCTCGACCAGCAGGAACATGCCCCGCATGCCGGGATGGCAGTGCGAGAGACCGCCGCCGTCGGTGTTCGTCGGAAGTGCTCCACCGAGGCGGAGCTTGCCGTCCTCGACGAACGGCCCGCCTTCGCCAGGCCCACAGAAACCGAGGGCCTCGAGGCTCGCCAGCACCATGTGCGTGAATGCGTCGTAGATCTGGCAGGTGTCGATGTCGCTCGGCTTCACGCCCGCCCGTTCGAACGCGAGCTTGCCGCTCGCGTAGGCGGGGGAGCGGGTGAAGTCCTCCCACTCGCTCATGGTCGTGTGACTCGACGCCTCACCGGTTCCGAGCACCCAGACCGGCTTCTTGGCGAGGTCGCGGGCGCGTTCCTCGGTGGTGAGCACGACCGCGCCGCCGCCGTCGCTGCGGATGCAGCAGTGCAGCTTCGTCAGCGGGTCGGCCATCATCCGGCTGCTGTTGACCTCGTCGATCGTGATCGGGTCGCGGTAGAAGGCTTCCGGGTTGAAGCCGGCGTTGTAGCGCGTGCTCACCGCGATCTCCGCGAGCTGTTCCACCGTCGTGCCGTACTCGATCATGTGCCGACGGGTCGCCATCGCGTACTTCGAGATCAGCGAGTGTCCGAACGGCACATCGAACTGGATCGGGCCGCGGCCCCCGAAGCCGAGGTTCGCGGTGCGGCGCCGGGCCTTGAGGTCGGCGCGCGTCGTCGATCCGTACGCGAGCACGACCACCTCGGCGTGGCCGGCCAAGATCGCGGCGGTGGCGTGCTCGACCATGAACTCCCACGTGGAGCCGCCGACACCGGTGCCGTCGATCCACGTGGGCCGCAGCCCGAGGTACTCGCAGATTTCGATCGGGGCGAGCATGCCCATGCCGCTCGAGCCGAAGCCGTCGACGTCGGCCTTGGTGAGACCGGCATCGGCGAGCGCGCGCGTCGTGGCCTGGTAGTGGAGCTCGAACGGCGTTTTCACATCGACGCGGCCGATGTCCGACAGCGCGGCGCCGACGATTGCAACTCTCTTGGTTCCCGCCATCAGCGCAGTTTCCACTCCACGCGCTTGCCTGACGCGAACATCTGCTGTCCTTCCGCGATCGACTCCTGACTCGTTCCCATGGCGACGAACGCGTACCCGAGCCGCACTGCTTCGCGTTGCGGTATCGAACGCGTCGACCAGAGCGCGCGCACGGTGCCCTCGACCGCGAGCGCGGGTTGTGAGGCGATCATCGCCGCGAGCTCACGGGCCCGCGCGACGAGATCGGCGCCGGGCACCACCTCCGTGACCATCCCGATCTGGAACGCCCGCTGCGCCGACATGCGCTCGTAGTTCCCGAGGAGCGACAGGCGCATGATCTCGGTGAACGGCGTAATCCCCGCCATGTGGATCGGTTCGAACGACGCCGTCATCCCGTAGGTGACGTGCGGGTCGAAGAACGTGGCGTGGTCGGCCGCGACGATGAACTCGACTTCGCCGAGCATGTAGAACGCTCCACCGCACGCCATGCCGTTCACAGCCGCGATCACAGGCTTCCAGAGGTCGCACGACTTCGGGCCGAGGTTGTCGCCGGGGTCGTTGAACATGAACGGCGTGCTGCCACTGCCGACGACGTTCGCATCCGTCGTGTCGTCGCCCTCGCCGCCCATCTGCTCCATGCGGTCGATGCCGGTGCAGAACGCTTTCTCGCCCGCACCGGTGAGCACGATGCAGCGCACGGCGTCGTTGCGACGCAGCGATCGCCACAACGTGTGCAACTCGCGTTGCATCAGCGAGTTGAACGCATTGTGGACGTTCGGCCGGTTCAGGGTGACGACCGCGACACCGTCGTCACCCTCGTCGTACGTGATCGTCTCGAACTCGGGTTGGGTCATGTTCATGCGGCTACGGCCTCCGCCCCTCGATCGCCCGTGCGGCGCACGAAAGCGTCCGGGCCTCCGGTCTGCGCCTGGGGACTCACGCCCGGCGTTGGGCGTCGATCCCGGGGTTCTGGCTCTGGAACACGTAGCGGTTGACGATGCGTCCGATGTCGGCCGGATCCCACTGCTTCGGGTTGCCCTCTTTATCTTTCGACAGGAATTGCTCGCCCATCGTCCACGGCTGGTAGTGCGCGAGATTGTTGCCGACGAGGCGAAACACTTGACCGGTGACGTGTAGCGCCTCGTCGGAGGCGAGCCACACGACCGCAGGCGCGGAGTTGCCGGGGTTCATGTTCTCGAACTCGGTGTAGTCCTCGGGGTTCTTCACGTCGATCTTCATCGCCTGGGCGACCATGCGCGTGGCCCCCCCGGGGCCGATGCAGTTCGCGCGCACGCCGTAGCGGCTGAGCTCGAGGCTGGCGATGATCGTCATCGCCGCGACCCCGGCCTTGCCCGCGCCGTAGTTGATCTGGCTGGCCTGGCCCTGCAAGCCCGCGCTCGACACCGTATTGATGATGGCGGCGCGCGGCTGGCGGCCCTCCTTCGACTCGTTGCGCCAGTACTGCGAGGCATGACTCATCGTGTTGAAGGCGCCGTAGAGGTGCACCTTCACGACTGCGTCGAAGTCCTCCGGCGACATCGAGAACATCATCTTGTCGCGCAGGATGCCGGCGTTGTTGACCAGCACGTCGAGACGGCCGAAGGCCTCGAGCGCGGAGCCGACGATATTCTTGGCGCCGTCGTACTCGGTGACGCTGTCGTAGTTGGCGACGGCTTCACCACCGCGGCTCTTGATGACCTCGACGACCGTGTCGGCGGCCCGTTTGTCGGAGCCCTCTCCGCTCACCGATCCACCGAGATCGTTCACGACGACCTTGGCGCCGTGGTCGGCGAGCATGATCGCTTCGCCTCGTCCGACTCCATTGCCCGCACCGGTGACGATGGCCACCTTGCCGTCGAGCATGCCCATTTGCGCGTTCCCCCTGCTGACCAGAAAACTGACGTTGGCGTCACCGTAGCGCGGGCTTTAAACCCGGGGCCAAAGGCAGAGGAGCAGGTGGGCATGGCCGTCGACGCCGGCCTGATCGGGCGCCGAACCGGAGCGTGGCGCGTCGCGTTCGACCGCTCGGTGCTCGCGAATGTCGCGGCCGCGGTCGGCGACACGCGCACGGTGTGCCGCTCGAGCGGAGTACCTCTACCGCCGACGTTCACGTTCTCGGCGCCGAGCGATGCAAGCGGGATCAGGTGCGCGCCGCGATGAGCGTGAATCCTTGGGCCAACTTGGCCGAGAGAGGATCCGGCCCGGTTATTCGCAACTTCGATATCAGGTCTGGCGCGGTCAACCCGCGCGAGAGCATCGGCGTCGCAGCATCGGCGTCGACCTCCAGCCTGGCGGTTGGAGACGCAGCGGCACCGAGGAACACCAACGACTCGGCTGGGCCGACCTCGATGGTCCACGCTTGTATTCCGCTGATCGCGAACACGATCGTCGTGCCTGGCTCGACATCGAGAGCACCGGCGTGCGCGGCGATGATGTGGGCCACCACGGCTCCGGCGGGCACCAAGAACTCGTGGCGGAGCTTCGGTCGCGCTGTCGCGCGCCGGATCTGCTGTTGGTGCGTCCACCGCTCCAGAAACTCCCTGGCCGCGATCTGCCAATACGGCGACGCGTCTTGGGCTGCGAAGAGTCCCACAGGCTCACCCAACTGCTCGGCGTCCACGTCGCGGTAGAACTCGGCGGTCCACCGTCCCGTGGCTTCCAAGAGTGTGAGGATCAGGGGCGGGCTGAGAAACTGCGCAGCAGCGACCCACTGCTCATTGAACCCGTCCAAGAGCTGTCGGAACGTCAGGCCGGGATTCGACTCGCCGAATATCACCAAGCCCTGCATCGCCGCGTCCCGCTGTCGAGCAAGGAGCGAGAGATCGTCACCGAGGACGTGGAGAGCGACTCCCGCCACCGTCCAGGCCGGACACTCCGTCGCCGCGCCCCACTCCTTCGGGGCGAGATCCGAGAGCAGTTCCAGTAGCGCCTCCCGCTCCGCCGGAAGGTCTCCGGTCACATCGACGATCGGCAGGGGAATCGAACTCGACGAATCGTCGGCCACGCGCGCATCTTGTCCGATAGGGAGCGCGTACGCCCGCTTTATCTGCACGCGGCCGGGACGGGCTCTTGAGTTCTGGGCTTCACCGCTGTCCGCTACGGGCGGCAGATGATCTCGCCGTGGAGGACCGCGAACCAGGCGTCGGGGTGTTGCGCCCACGTGTGCCAGGCCGCTGCTATCGCCTCGAGGTCGGCGCGGGTAGCGAAGCCGTCGTGCTCGGCCTGCTGCGCGATCGCCGAGGTCGTCATGCGGTCGGCCCAGAGACTGCCCCACCAGCTGCGGTCTGCGGGAGTCGCGAAGCACCACGCGGAGGCGGTCGGCTCGACCTCGGCGAAACCGGCGGCGTTGGCCCACTCGAGGAGATGCCGTCCGGCTTCGGGCTCGCCGCGGTTCGCGCGTGCGATCTCGATGTAGAGCGCGAGCCACGCCTGCAGCGTGGGATCGACGGGGTACCACGTGAACGCGCTGTAGTCGCTGTCGCGGGCGGCGACGACACCGTCGGGCTTGCACACGCGCCGCATCTCGCGCAGCGCGCCGACCGGGTCGGGGAGATGTTGCAGCACCTGGTGCGCGTGCACGATGTCGAAGGTGCCGTCGGCGTAGTCGAGGGCGTACACGTCGCCTGTAGTGAACTCGACGTTCTCGACGTCGGCGGAATCGCGGCGCGCCTGTTCGACCACCTCCGCGGACGGGTCGAGCCCGATCACCCTTCCGGGTGCGACGCGCCGGGCGATGTCGGCGGTGATCGTCCCGGGTCCGCAGCCGACGTCGAGCACGGAGACGCCGGCGACGAGCCGTGGCGCGACGTAGGCCGCCGAGTTCGCAACCGTGCGCCAGCGATGCGAGCGCAACACGCTCTCGTGGTGTCCATGTGTGTACGTCATGGATCCATGATCGCATCGTGCCGTACCGTTGTGCCATGGACGAAGCAGTGGTTGCACTGTGGGAACGGGCGGCGCCGACATACGAGACCGAGGTGCCGTATTTCCGGCTCATGGGCGAACGCATTGTCAATTACGCCGTGCTCGAACCCGGCGACGAGGTACTCGACGTCGCGTGCGGGAAGGGAGCGGTGTTGCTCCCGGCCGCGATCGCGGTCGGAGTCGGCGGCAGAGTGGTCGGGATCGACATCGTTCCCGCCATGGTCGAGGGGGCGCGGTCGGCCGCGGCGGCCGCCGACCTGACCAATGTCTCCGTCGAGGTGATGGACGGAGAGGCGATCGAGTTCGAACCGGCGAGCTTCGACGTAGTGATCATGGCGTTCGGGCTCGGCTTTCTCCGTCCCGCGATCGCGCTTCCCGAGATTCGCCGGGTGCTTCGCGACGGTGGGCGGTTCGTGACGACCGCGCCGCTCGGTGGAGGACCGAACTGGAACTTCTTCGGTGAACTCTGCGAGCGCTACGGCCTCACGTCGGAAGCGCATCCCGGCGGAGTCAAGATGCCGGACATCGATGAGGTCATGCGGTTGTTCGAGCAGTCGGGATTCTCGCTGGGCGCGCCAATGACCGACTCCGTTTCGGTCTGGTTCGCCGACGAAGCATCGTGGTGGCGCTGGGCGTGGTCGCACGGGCAACGCGCGTTCCTCGAACATCTCGCCGACGCAGACGTCGAGGCGTTCAAGACCGACGCCTTCGCCTCGCTGCGGTCGTTCGGGAGTCCGGATGGGATCCTGCTCGAGCAGCAGTTCCTGGCGCTCACCGCGACCGCCGGCGCGACGTTTGGCGCGTAGCGCTTCGCTGCGGCCAGCTCGCCGATTTCGAAAGGGCGATGTCGCCGACCCTCCGTCACATGTCGCGCATCCGCTCCCACCCCTTGGGCGGAGGCGCCAGAGCCCAGTGCTGCTCGGGCACATCGCCGCCGATGCGCGCCGCCAGTGCGTGATCCCGGTTGAGCGGCGCGAGCTGCGACGTGTAGCACTCGATCGCCGCGCGCTTGGCGTCGACGTTGATCGTGTTCGGGACCGACATCGGCGTGGGCCACAGGTCCGACGCGAACAGCTTCGAGATCCGCCACGCGAGCATTCCGGGTATGTGCTTGTAGCCGCTGTCCTCGTAACAGAACCACGTGATGTCATCTCGGTGCGCGGCCAGGAACGCGCCCGCTTCGTGCGTGACGACGTGGTCGGGGTTTGCGAGCCCCATCGGCAGGAAGACCGCGGTCGGGTCGATCTCGTCGATCGCCGCCTCGAGCTCGACCGCGACGTCCTTGGCCGAGGCGCGCTCGTCGGGCGCGAGATATTGGTGGTCGACGAACTCGAGCCAATGCGGATGCGCTCCGAGCACCTCCATCGCGGCGCGGTCTTCCTCACGACGCAACGTGACGACATCGTCGCCCGATCGGAACCCACCCAGCGCATCCCACTCCGACGGCGGATCCGGGTATGCGCTCGGGGGACCGCCGAACACGGTGACGACGGTCGATCCCGGGTTCGCGAGGAGGAGGTACGCGGCGCCGAGCGCGGCATCATCGAAGTGCGGGGAGCACACCACGACACGCTCCAGACAACCTTCGGGTAGCACGCCCCACGTAACGGTGGTCTGATCGGGCATCCCCGGACGATAGAGGAGAACCACTTGCCAGTCGCCGCGCTGCCCGAGCTCGTGTTCGGCTGCCGCGCCGATCAGGTCATGACGATTTGGGCCACTTCGACGCGACGGTCATCAGTGCGACCCGGGCCGCGTCCTCTCGCTTGAGCTCGGCCGCGCAGCGGCTGCCCTGGAAGTAGCGAGGCGTGGTGAGCGTGTCGGCGCAACGACCCCCACGTGCCGGGGGCGGCGGCGAGCTCGTTCAACTTGGTCCCGTTGCCAGGCGGGTCGGGGTCGGCACGGCCGGCGAATGGAATGCGGCGACGTGGCGCGACAACGAGGTGACTGCGGCGGTCGCGCTGTGGATCCCCAACGCAACTGCGATCGTCGAGCGTGCGGGGAGGTCGTACGCCTTGACGCCGGGCGCGATAGGCGCGAGCGCGGCTTGCTGATACGCGTCGAAGATGTGGTCGCTCGCAGCGCTACCACGCGTCCGGTACGTCGCAACCTGCGCGATGACACCCGTCGCCGGAGTCGTCGGCGTCGTCAAGGTCGTCGAATTCGCCGACGACCCGGGGAAGCTCGTGGACGAACTGCAGCCACTCAAGGCGACCAGAGGGACGACGCCGCACAGCGCGGAGAGGATACGCACCCTCAGATCTTGCCCGATAGGAATGGGCCGGATGTCGGTCGGCTACTGATCGGCCATCCGTAACACGCTCAGCCGGCAGTCCCATCGGAACCGGAAGGTGCGTCCCGAGGGGACGACCTCGTTGATGAAGACCGCCTTCGGGCCGCGGTATCCGGCCAGCTGCTTGAGCGCGCCGCCCGGTGGCTTGCACGCCCGCTTGCCCGCCTGCATCAGGGTCTCGGCCACATGATTGTCGGCGGATGCGAGAGCGATGTCAGTCATGCCGTCGAGGCCGTCGACGTGCACCGTCACATCACGCGTGCTCCCACCCTCCCGGAAACCAACGTCCCGCAGACCGAACACAACGGGCGCGAGGGACATGAACGCGACGACAATGCTCCGTGCGACGGCTCGCATGACGGCAAGCTATGCCGCCGCCCAGCGCAGGTCTTCCCAGAAGTAGCGGGACTCCCGTAGCCGAGGGCCCACGAAGAGTTCACTGCCGCAGAATTACACTCGGCGGTATGGCCATCGACGGGTTTGTCGCAACCGAGTTCGAGCCGGTGCTCGACGCGTTCACGGAGAACTTCGACACGCGCGGGGAGGTCGGGGCCGCCGTGTGCGTGTACTTCGACGGCCGCCCCGTCGTGGATCTCTGGGGAGGGCTCGCGGATCCGACGAACGGTGTGCGCTGGAGCGAAGACACGCTCGTGCTCGTGTACTCGGCGACGAAGGGTGTCACCGCGACCTGCGCCAACCTCCTCGTGCAGCGCGACCTGCTCGATCCGGACGCGACCGTCTCGTCGATCTGGCCCGAGTTCGCGGCGAACGGGAAGCGGGACATCACGGTGGCCCAGGTGATGTCGCACCAGGCGGGGCTCCCGCTCGTCGAAGGCGAGTTCACCCTCGAACAAGCGCTGACGTGGCAGACGATGGTCGACGCGCTGGCGACGCAAGCGCCGATCTGGGAGCCGGGAACGAAGCACGGCTACCACATGCGCACGTACGGCTGGCTCGTCGGCGAGATCATTCGTCGCTCCGACCCGAAGCGCCGCACTCCCGGAACGTTCTGGCGAGAGGAGATCGCCGAGGTGATCGGCGCCGACTTCTGGATCGGTCTGCCCGCAGCGCTCGAACCGCGTGTCGCGCAACTGGTGCCTCCGAAGCTCGACCTGCGCGAAGCACTCGAGCCTTTCGGTGACGACCTCCTACTCGCACGCGTGTTCTCCAATCCCGGCGGCCACTTCAACTACGACCAGATGTGGAACACGCGTGCGTTGCATGCGGCGGAGCTCCCGTCGTCGAACGGCATCGGGAACGCGCGCGGGCTCGCCCGACTGTACGCGTCTTGCATCGGCGAACTCGACGGGCATCGCACCTTGACCTCGGAAACCGTCGCGCGCGCCTCGCTCGAGCAGGCGTGCGGCAAGGACGAGGTGCTGATGAGCGAGAGCTGCTTCGGTCTCGGATACATGCTCGGGCGGTCGTTCGGCGCCGCGAACCCGCCCGACGCATTCGGGCACGCCGGCGCGGGCGGCTCGCTGGCGTTCGCCGATCCCGACACGGGAGTCTCGTTCGCCTACGTGATGAACGACCTTCGGTTCGACATGACCGAAGGTGATCCGCGCAGCGAGCAGCTCGTGCGCGCGCTCTACCGGGTGCTCGACGCCGGGAGCTGATCGAACGGGAGTGTGCGGTCGACGCGCGGTTCCTCGGGCAGCCCGAGCACCCGCTCGCCGACGATGTTGCGCTGGATCTCGTCGGTGCCGCCCCGGATCGAGATCGACGGCGCGGTCAGGAACAGCGTCTGCCATTCGCCGTGCGGATCGAGGGCGGCGTCGGCGCCGAGGATCCGAGTGGCCAGCGCGGTGTACGACTTGAACAGCGCCGCGCCCCGTGCCTTCATCCCGGATCCTTCCGGCCCGGGACGGCCGGCCAACGCGGTGTCGCGAGCCCGGCGCGCGGAGTAGCCCATCACGCGGGTGTCGATGACCAGCCGCGCGAGCGCGTCGCGGATCAACGGTTCCGACAACCGGCCCCGCGTCCGGGCGAGCTCGATCAGCCGGCCGACGTCGAGCAGTCCGCTCGTGCCGCCGGCCGTGGCCGCGCCCCGCTCGTACGAGAGGCACGTCAGCGCGACGCGCCACCCGTCGCCGGGCTCGCCGATCCGATCGGTATCCGCGACGCGGGCGTCGTCGAGGAAGACCTCGGTGAAGTGCGCGTCGCCGTTCATCTGCCGGAGCGGCCGTACGTCGACGCCGGGACCGCGCAGATCGAGACCGAACGCGGTGATTCCCCGATGCTTGCGCACCGACGGGTCGTGTCGGGCGAGCAACAAGCCGTACTGCGAGTAGGCGCCCCGGCTCGTCCACACCTTCTGACCGTTGACCGTCCACTCGTCTCCGTCTCGCGCCGCGCGCGTCGAGAGCCCGGCGAGATCCGAACCGGCTCCCGGCTCGGAGAACAGCTGGCACCAGATCTCCTCGCCGGTTCGGATCGCGGGGAGCCAGCGCGCGCACTGTTCGGCACTGCCGTGCGCGACGAGGGTCGGGCCGACGAGCTCGAGCCCCACGAGGTACGGGTAGAGATCGGGCACCGCGAACGCGCCCAGCTCGTTGCGCACGATTCCGACTTCTTCGACCGTCGCGCCGAGACCGCCGTACTCCTTCGGCCACGAAGGCACCGCAAGGCCGGATCCGGCCAGGGCCCGGAGGTAGGTGCGGCCCGCGTCGAGATCGTCGGAGCCCGCACCGAGCACCGAAGTGTGTGCGCCGTCCGCCCGAGGCGACAACCGGGCGGCGAGCTCGCCCCGCGCCCAGTCGCGGAATTCAGCCATGGAGCAGCTCCTCCCGCAGCGGCGACTTTTGTACCTTCCCGCTCGCGGTGCGGGGGAGCGCGTCGCGTACCTCGAGTCGTTCCGGCAGCTTGAAGCGGGCCAACCCGCGCTCGGCGAGGTGGCTTCGCACCGCCTCGAGCGTGGGAACCGAGCCTGCGCTCGCGATCACGAATGCGCAGACCTTCTCGCCCATCACCGGATCGGGCATGGCAACGCACGCCGCCTCGGCGATCGAGTCGTGGGTCACGAGGAGCGCCTCGACCTCCTGCGCCGAGATGTTCTCACCCCCGCGGATGATGATGTCCTTCAGCCGATCGACGATCGTGAGGTACTCACCGTCGTACACGGCGAGGTCGCCGGTGCGGAACCATCCGCCGTCGACGAAAGCCGCGTCGTCGAGCGCGCGGTCGAGGTACCCGACGAACATCTCCGGGCCGCGTGCGAGGAGCTCGCCGGGGGAGCCGTTCTGAATGTCGGCGAGCGTGTTCGGGTCGACGATGCGTAGCTCGGCCGCGCCGATGAGCGGCCCGTCGGTGGTGGCGTCGCGCTCGGGATCGTCACCGGCCCGACCCGTTGTGAGCGTGGGGTACTCCGTTGAGCCGTACGTCCGTTTGCACCAGCAGTCGAACGCGAGCGCGCCCTCGCGCACCATTGCGGGGGCGACGCCGGCACCGCCGAGCGAGAACATACGTAAGGAGGTGCGATCCGAGGTGGCGAACGACGGGTGGTCGATCATCGTGCGCATGAACACCGGCGTGGAGATCATCACCCCGATCGACTCCCGCGCGACCAGGTCGAGCGCCCGCTCCGGGTCCCACGTGTCCATCAGGACGGTCGTGATCCCGCTCGTGACGGGCAACAGGACGCCGTACGTCAGCCCCGCGACGTGCGTGATCGGCATCGGCAGGAGCAGCGACTCGCCCGCTGTCATCGCGTGCGCGTTCGCGATGGTGTCGGCTTCGACCCGCAACGACTGGTGCGTGTGGACGACGCCCTTCGGGTCGGAAGTCGTGCCCGATGTCCAAAGGACCAGTGCGACCGTGCCCGCATCGACAGGTGGCTCGGGCGGCGCGTCGGCCGCCTCGAGCCCGACCTGGTTGTCGCGGAACACGATCACGTCACCGTCGAACCCCGTGTCGCGCACCATCCTCACGTAGTCGGTGCCCCGGAACTCGTGCGGCACGGCGATGTGGCGCGCTCCGGTCTGCGCCAGGATGAAGCCGATCTCGTGCGCGCGCAGCGCGGGCGTGATCGGGCTCGCGATCGCCCCGCACCGCCACACGCCCCAGCAGAAGGCGACGGCTTCGGACCAGTTCGGCAACTGCCAGCAGACGACGTGACCGGGCCGGACGCCGCGCGCCCAGAGCGCCGCCGCGTACCGATCGGCTTCGTCGCGGAGCCGAGCGACATCGACCCGTGTGTCGCCGTCGACCAGCGCGAGACGACCCGGGTCCGCGGCCGCGAGTCGGTCGAGCAAGGTCTCGTCGGTCCAGATATTCTCGGCGCGCCAACGCGCCTGTACGTCGGGGGGCGCGGGCTGCGCGCGTTTCACTGCGCGCCGTATACCGGCGCCGGCGCGGGCGCCTGCGCGAGCAATTTCTCGACCGCCGCCCCGACTTCGGACGGGTCCCAGCGGGCGCCCTTGTCGACGCTCGGACCGTGCTGCCAACCGTCGGCGACGGAGAGCAGTCCGGCCTCGACCTCGAACACGCGCCCGGTGACTGCGGCGGACTCGGTGCTGCCGAGCCACACGACGAGGGGGGAGATGTTCGCGGGATCGTTCTCGTCGAAACCCGACGCGGGCACCTGCATGCGGTCGGCGAACACCTCTTCGGTCATGCGGGTGCGCGCCGCGGGTGCGATCGCGTTCGCCGTCACGCCGTAACGTCCCATCTCGGCCGACTCGACGAGCGTCAACGCCGCGATCCCGCCCTTGGCCGCGGAGTACGCGCCTTGGCCGACGCTTCCCATCAGCCCCGCGCCCGACGACGTGTTCACGATGCGCCCGTCGACCGGTTCACCGGCCTTGCTTCGACCGCGCCAATACTCCGACGCGTGCCGGGTCACCGCGAAGTGTCCCTTCAAGTGCACGCGGATCACCGCGTCCCACTCGTCTTCGCTGGTGGTGAACAGCATGCGGTCGCGCACGAATCCTGCGTTGTTGACGAGCACGTCGAGCCCGCCGAACGTGTCGATCGCGGTCTGCACGAGCCGTTGCGCGCCGGCCCAGTCGGCGATGTCGTCGGTGTTCGCGGTGGCTTCTCCGCCGAAGCCGCTGATCTCGTCGACGACGTCCTGCGCGGGACCGACGCTCCCGCCGGTTCCATCGCGGGCGACGCCGAGGTCGTTGACCACAACCCGCGCCCCCTCCCGGGCGAACGCGAGCGCATGTTCGCGGCCGATGCCACGCCCTGCACCCGTGACGATGACGATGCGGCCCTCACAGATCCCGGTCACGGGGCCGTACCCTATCGGCGCGCAATTCTCTCGAGCGATGCAGCTGCTTGGACCGACGCCGGTGCCTTCTTGGCATCAGAGGGTGCGTCGCTGTCGTTCCACGGCGCCGGGCGTCCGAAGTAGTAACCCTGGGCGAAGTCGCAGTCGAGCCGTTCGAGCCGGCGCGCCTGTTGCTCGGTCTCGACGCCTTCGGCCACGACTTCGAGCTCGAGTCCGTGGCCGAGGTTGATGATGCCGCTGACAAGCGCTTCCGACTCGGGTCGGTCGCCGAGGCCCGCCACGAAGCTGCGATCGATCTTCAACTGGTGGATGGGAAGCGTGCTCAGGTTGGACAGGCTCGAGTAGCCGGTCCCGAAGTCGTCGAGGGAGATCCGGATGCCGACGTCGTCGAGCGCGGCGAGCGTCGCCGCGGTGTGATCGGGGTCGTCGATGAGGAGACTCTCGGTGATTTCCAGCGTGAGGGATCCGCGGGGGAGTGCAGAGACGAGCTGGGTGAGGCGGGGGACGAAGTCGGCCTCCGAGAGTTGGCGGGCCGACACGTTCACGGCGATCGCGAGGTCGGGGCGGTTCTCCAATCGGTGCCGGGCGTGCTCGAGCACCTTCCACCCGAGCGGGACGATCAGCCCGGTGTCTTCGGCGAGCGGGATGAAATCACCCGGCGGGATCAGGCCGAGCTCAGGATGATTCCAACGCACGAGCGCTTCCAGCGCGACCGGTCGGCGGGACCTGATGTCGACGACGGGTTGGTAGTACACGACCAGCTCGTCGCGCTCCAGCGCGCGGTGGAGTCCGGTGACGCGTGCCAGCCGGTTCGTGGTGGTGGGCGCCTCCCGACCGCTCTGGTACTCGACGCTGCGGCGACCGCGCTGTTTGGCCCGGTACATCGCGTCGTCGGCGTCGCGCAGCAGGTCGGTCGCGTCGGCGTCGTCACGCGCGACGGACACACCGATGCTCGCACTGACGAAGAGTGTCTCCGAGTCGACTTCGAACGGTGCGTCGAGCAACCCGCCGACTCGTTGCACCGCTGCGTGCACCTCGAGATCGTTCTTGATGTCTTCGACGACGACGACGAACTCGTCGCCCCCGAGGCGGGCAATGGTGTCGGACGATCGGAGCCCGGCCACCATACGGTCCGCGACCTGGGAGAGCAGGCGATCGCCGGCGTCGTGGCCGAGGCTGTCGTTGACGAACTTGAACCGGTCGAGGTCGAGGAAGAGCACCGCGACCTCGGTGCCCTCGCGCTGCGAGCGGCTCAGAGCATGGGTCAGTCGGTCGTTCAACAGCGCGCGGTTCGGAAGGCCCGTGAGCTCGTCGTGGTACGCCCGGTACTCGAGTTCCTCGCGGGCGCGCGCCTGCTCGATCGCCACCGCCGCGAGTGAGACGACGCGTTCGAGCAGGGAGCGGTTCCGCTCGCGGTCGACGTCGGCGGTGTCGAACAGGAGCGTGAGCGTTCCCGCCACCGCGTCGCGGTTCGGCAACTCGATCGGTACCGACCAGCTCGCCCATGTGTTGGTGACGGTGACGACGTCGGGTATCGATTCGGCGGGAACGTCTCGGTAGTCGATGAAGACCTCTTCGCGGGTCTTGGCCGCGAGCCCTGACGAAAGCGGTGTGTCGACCCCGAGGCTCGCTGTCTTCTCGAACGTGTCCGCCGGGAACCCCGGCGCGGCCGCGAGCCTCAGGTCTTCGCCGTCGAGCAGTCGGATCAGGCAGTACTTCGCCTCGGCGTACTCGGCGGTGAGTGACGCGACGCGGTCGAGGACGGTCTCCAGTCGCTCGCCCCACGCAATCATCTCCAGGATGCGTGACTCCTCGGCCAGGAGGTCGTCGACCGCTTTGCGCTCGGTGACGTCGCGCACGTTGAGGATGATCCCGTTGATCGTGGGGTCGTCCAGCCGGTTCGAGACCGAGATGTCCTGCCATCGCCATCGCCCGTCGGCATGTTGCACGCGTACGAGGGCGCGCGTCGTCTCCTCGGGGTACTCGAGCATGCGCACCCAGGCGTCGCGGATCACCGCGACGTCGTCGGGATTGACGAAGCCTCGGACGAAGTTGCCGACCAGTACCAGCGCCGATTGTCCGGTCAGCCGTTCGTACGACGGGCTGACGTACTGGCAGCGCGCCTGCGCGTCCAAGACGATGATGCCGTCGGCCGCGTGTTGTACCAGCGTGCGGAAACGGGCTTCGGCCGCGGCAACGCTCGCGGCCGCTTCCCGGCGCTCGGTGATGTCGTGAACGTTGACGACGATGCCGTCGATGACGGGGTCGTCGAGCTGGTTCGTGAGCGAGATCTGGCACCAGCGCAGCGAACCATCGCGGTGCATCACGCGAATGTCCTCCCGGAGCGCGCGCGGCTGCCCGCCGGCATCGGTGCCGGCGCTCCGCACCTTCTGCACGTCGTCGGACTGCACAAAGATGCTGCCGTCGCGGCGACCCACCAGCTCGTCGACCGGGTATCCCGTCAGTGTCTCAATGGCCTCGGTCGCGAACACGATCGTCCCGGCGCGATCGAGTACCACCACCGCGTCGGCCGCGTTCACGAGCAGGCGCCGGAACCGGTCTTCGCTGTGTGCGAGCGCATCGGACGCGATCTCGCGCTGATGTGCGCTCACCCACAGGATGCGGTTCACGAAGACGAGGCCGGCGGCCATCAGCACCGCGATGCCGTGACTCCGGCCGTCGCTGAGCACGGTCGGCGCCCACCCGAGCTGCACTGCGGTTTCCGCGACTGCGAGACAGGCAAGGCTCCACAATGTCGCGGGGAGGATGGCGGGCGAGCCCTCGAGCGCGACTGTCTGCGCTGCGCAGAAGACGAAGCCCACCGACAACACCGGACCCCAACCGGTCGCGTAGATCACGCCGGTCGTACCTATCACCTGCAGACCCACACGGATGCTGATCGGAAACCGCCGGACGCGCTTGGAGTCGGTGACGATCGACGTGAGCGCCAAGGCCAAGAGGGTGACGCCGACGAGCACCTCGACGGGCACCGGTGCCAGGATCCCCATGGCGCGCAACGTGAGCAACGCTGCGAGCGCGAGGCCGCTCATGACGCCGGCCTCGCCCAAGGCCCGGAGGGTCGACCGTTCCATTGACTGTTCTGTCGGTCGCTTGTGAGTGGAACTGATACCCGGCTCGCGGCGAACGTCCGAATTGCGTGGTGCGACGGTTACGGTGAGGTGGAAATCACGTCAGATCGGGCGCTCTCGCCCGGCACAAGGAGCGAATTGTGAAGTTCGGTGTGACCATGTTCATGACCGACCAGACGATCGGGCCGGCCGTCCTCGCACGCGAGGTCGAGGCCCGGGGTCTGCACTCGCTCTACGTCCCGGAGCACACGCATATCCCCACGAGCCGCAAGACGCCGCCCGCGACGGGCGTCGCCGAGCTGCCCGAGGAGTACAAGCGCACGCTCGACCCGTTCGTGGCGCTCGCGATGGCGGCGGCCGTCACCGAACGACTTGTGGTGGGCACGGGTATCTGCCTCGTCGCTCAGCGCGATCCGATCGTGACCGCGAAGGCGGTGGCGACCCTCGATACCCAGTCGGGCGGGCGGTTCGTGTTCGGGGTGGGTTTCGGTTGGAACGAAGACGAGATCGAGGCCCACGGCGTCGACATGAAGCGCCGTCGAGACATTGCGCGCGAGCACATGCTCGCGATGAAGGCGCTGTGGACCGACGAGGTGGCGTCATTCGACGGCGAGTTCGTGCACCTCGCCCCGTCGTGGTCATGGCCAAAGCCCGCGGCGGGACGGCCTCCGGTGTTGATCGGCGGCGCCGCCGGACCGAAGTTGTTCGCGCAGGTGGCCGAGTACGCCGACGGCTGGATCCCGATCGGTGGCGCAGGCGTGCGCGCCGCGATGGAGGACCTCGCGCGTGCGTGTGAGGCGCGCGGACGCGATCCGTTGACGTTGCGCGTCGTGCCGTTCGGCACCGTCCCCGACCCTGGCAAGCTCGAGTACTACGCGTCGATCGGCATCGACGAGGTCGTGTTGCGCCTGCCGAGCGGCACGCGTGATCTCATACTCCCGAAGCTCGACACGCTCGCCGCGCTGGGCCAGTGAGTGCACCTGTGACTGCGCCGGTTCTGATCGCCCTCGACGTCGCCGGTGATGCCGCAGCATGGACCGCGGCGGGGTTCACGGTCGACGACGACGGCGGGTGTCGCGTCGGGCGCCTGCGCATGCAGACCGGAGTCGGCGCGGCGGGAATCTCCGGTTGGACGCTCGGCCCCGAGCCCTTCGTCGAACCGGCCGACCACCCCAACACGACAACCCTGCTCGACCATCTCGTCGTGTTCACCGACGATCCCGAACGCACGACGCTCGTGTATGCCGATCTCGGCCTCGAGGTCCGCCGCGTGCGCGAGCTCGGGAACGGCACCACGCAGACGTTCTTCCGGGCGGGCGAGGTGATCATCGAGCTCGTCGGGCCGATCGAGTCGGATCTACCGGGGGAGCGGTTCTTCGGGCTCTCCCCGGCGGTCGCCGATATCGGCGCGTGCGCTCGATTCCTGGGGGATCGCCTCGGAGCGATCAAGGACGCGACCCAGCCCGGACGGAAGATCGCAAGCCTGCGGCACGAGGCGTGCGGGTTGACGATCCCGATCGCGTTCATCTCGGCCGGGACAGATCGTGGTCGCGCCCGATGACGACCGACGGTTGATGGTGGAACCGGTTCCCGACGACTGGGAGCGTGCCCTGGCGATCGTCGCCCACCCCGACGACATGGAATACGGCGCCGCGGCCGCGGTCGCGCACTGGACCGCGGCGGGCAAGCGCGTTGCGTATCTCTTGGTGACGCGGGGCGAGAACGGCATCGACGCGCTGGAACCGGCGGAGTGCGCGCGCATTCGCGAGGCAGAGGAGCGCGCGAGCGCGCACGTCGTCGGTGTCGACACCGTCGAGTTCCTCGACTACCGCGACGGCCTCGTCGAGTACGGCCTGCCGCTGCGGCGCGACCTCGCGCTCGCGATCCGCCGACATCGTCCCGATGTCGTCATCACGTTGAACCACCAGGAGACGTGGGGTGGGACCAACTTCAACATGGCCGATCATCGTCACGTCGGATTGGCTGTGCTCGACGCGATCCGTGACGCCGCCAACCCGTGGCTGTTCACCGACTCCGACAGAGGGTCCGATCGGGAAGCCTGGAAGGGCGTACGGTTCGCGCTCGTCGCGGGCGCGAACGACGCGTCGCACTTCATCGACGTGTCGAACGAACTGGAGCTTGGCATCGCGTCTTTGGAAGCTCACGCCCGGTATCTCGAGCACGTCGGCACGAACGCCCGCGAGCTCCTCACCTCGATCGCGGAGCAGTCGGGTCGGACCTGCGGAACGCGCTATGCGACGTCGTTCGGCCTGATCCCGACCTGAGTCCGGCGCCGCTCCAGACCGGCGATCGGGGCCATCGCCCACTCTCGACGGGTCGCGCGCGAGGATGCCCGGATGCCTCTCGGACTCGTGCATTTCGACCCCGCTTCGTTCCCGCCCGAGGCCATTTCCTGCCTGCGGTGCGGGGCCGAGACGCTGATGCGGTTCGCGGGTCCGTGCCCGTCGTGCACCGAGGAGCTCCGGGCCAAGTTCCGGGGCGAGGCGCGCGTCGTCGGCGGCGACACCTACGTTCCCAAGATTAACGTCACACCCAACGCGGTTGCGCTGAAGGACGACTGACCTGCGGCGATAGGTTGAGAGCGTGCCGACAACGACCCGGCCCGATCTCTACGTGGTGCTGGGCGTCGACGCGTCGGCGGGCGGCGACGACATCGCCCGGGCGTTCCGGGCCCGGGCCAAGCAGCTCCATCCCGACACGAGCAGCGAGCCCGATGCCGCGGCGAAGTTCAACGAGCTCGTCGGCGCATACGGCGTGTTGTCGAACCACCGCACCCGCCGGGAGTACGACGCCCGCCGCGACGCGCCCGAAGTCGTCGTGGTACCCGCGCGCTCCGCGCCCGGCCGACCGGTGGTGCGGGTGCCGTCCGGTCCGCTCGGGAGCAAGTGGTCGCGGCGCAAGGCGTGGACGGCGCTAATCGCGGGCGCGCTGGTGGCGGTGCTTGGCATTGGCGCCGCGTGGCTCACGTGGCACCTCCACGAGAGTGACGCGCAACGACTGGCCGACTACCGCCCGGTCTCGGCATCGAGGATCGGGAACGGTGACATCGAGTTCATCACCGCCGACGGCCGCATCGTGTCGACCCGCGAGCCCGAGCAACACGGCGAGGGGAGCGACCTCGGTCCGACCGTCAAGGTCCGCTACGACCCTGCACAACCAACCCACGTGATTGTCGACGCGAGCAGCATGGGCCGTGACATCACCCTGGCGATCGTCTCATTGAAGTTCCTGATCGGCGGCCCCGTCTTTGTCGTCCTCGGCGCCCGGCGGCTTCGTCGTCCGGTCGCTTCATAGGGGCGGCAACCTCCGTCTGCGCCGGGTGTGTGGTCTCAGCGCTCCCACATAGTTGCCGTGCGCAACCTGCATAGTACAAGCTCGCGGGACGGGAGTGGTGGGGAGGGTTGATGCCGACCGACGCGAATTTGCCGGCGACATCACCGGGCACTCGGCAGCACTATCGCCCGTACCTCGACGGTCTCAGGACCGTCGCCGTGTATGTCGTCGTGGCGTATCACGCCGGCCTCGGACTGCTGAGCGGCGGTTTCATCGGCGTCGACATCTTCTTCGTCCTCTCCGGCTACCTCGTCACCGGAATACTCGTACGAGACCTCGTCGCCGGTGGTCGAGTGCGCCTCCAGCAGTTCTATTCGCGCCGTGTGCGACGCATATTGCCCGCATCCATCGTCGTGCTGCTCATTACCGCGATCGTGTACACGCTCATCGCGACTCCCGCCGAGGCTTTGGACGCGTTGGGTGGGTTCCGCGCGGCGTTCGTCTATATCGCGAACTGGTATTTCATCCGCCAGGCGACGGACTACTTCGCGGCGAACGTCAATCACAATCCGGTATTGCACTTCTGGTCGCTGGCCGTGGAAGAGCAGTTCTATCTCGTGTGGCCGATGGTGCTTGCCGGGCTCTTCCTGCTCACCCGGCGCCTGGGCCGCTGGCGTTGGTGGGTGCTTCGCGGCGTACTCGTAGCGTGCGTGCTGGCATCGTCGATCGAGGCCCTGCACGTCGCCGGGACTAACCTCGATCGCGCGTACTACGGGACGGATACGCGTGCGTATCAGCTTCTGTTGGGCGCCGTGCTGGCGTTGACTCCGCAGCTTCTTCGTCTCGGGTCGCGGAGCGAACGCATCGCAAAGGGGGTGTCGACGCTCGCGTTCGCCGCGGTGCTCCTGCTGGCGACGTCACTGTTCGACGTGGGCCCGATCACCCGCGGTGTCTTGGTGGCCGGAGCGGTGCTCGTTCTGTTGGTGTCGGTCGAGAACGCCCACGGCGGAATAGTGAAACGGCTCCTGTCGTCGTCCGTGTTCACCTATCTCGGCCGGATCTCGTACGGCGTCTATCTGTGGCACTGGCCGGTCATCGTGATCGCATCCCACGGTCGGAGTCTTTCTCCGATCGAGCTGTTCGCGATCGCGACTCCGACATCGACGGTGCTGGCCGCGTTCAGCTTTCACCTCTTCGAGCACCCGATCCGCGTTGCTGCCGTGCTCGATCGCTTCAGAGGTCCGATCATCGTGGTCGGGTTCACCGCGAGCATCCTCGGCGGGCTCTTGGTGGTCCCCCCGATCCTGCACGCTCGAAGCGGATCGAGCTCGCTGCTGGCGGGGACCGGCAGCTCGCCGTCAGGCCTGATCCTGCTCGACTGGAAGGTCGCTCAGAAGGACTTCGCGCCGCGTCCCGAGTGCGTCGGCAAACCGCTCGAACAGTGCCGCGTCGTGGCGGGAACCGGGCTACGGGTGGTGCTCGCGGGCGACAGCAACGCGTGGATGTGGATTCCCGCATTGGCGCAGATAGCGAAAGCGCGCGGCTGGGATTTTTATGCCCCGGTCTTCTCCGCGTGCCCGTGGCAGCAGAACCTGCTCATACCGCCGAACAAGCTCGTCGCGTGCGCGGCTCATCAAACGGACTTGTACAACCGGATCATTCCCCAACTCGATCCGGATCTAGTCATCCTGGTGACCCAAAGCCTCGACAGTCCGGAGTACCCGTATCACTACTCGGTGGACGGGAAACAGGTTTTCGCCCGACAACCGGCGTTAGGGGTTGCGCTCGCAGGGATCTCGGGCAAGTCGCTGAAGACGTTGCAGCGACCGGGACGGCGGATCATCCTGCTCGAACCGGTACCACAGGCGCCGCCCGATCACGATCCGATCGCCTGCCTCTCGAGCCGACGACCGCTTGCGAGCTGCGCGTTCCAGGCCAATCGCCAGCCGACACCTCTCGAGCTGTTCTATCGGCGGGAGGGCGTGCAGCCAGACATCGATTCGATCGACCTCGATCATGTGGTCTGTCCGCGCTGGCCGACCTGTGATGCGATCGTCGGCGACATCATCGCCCGCCCCAACACGGATCACATAACGGCGACGTACGCGCTGTCGCTGGCACCCGAACTCGCGAAGCTCATTCCCCACTAGGCCGGGCGCCTGGTAGCCGGTTCGTGGTCGCTAGAGCCGCTCGATGATCGTGACGTTGGCCTGGCCGCCGCCTTCGCACATGGTCTGGAGGCCGTAGCGCCCGTTCGTGCGTTCCAGCTCGTGGAGCAGCGTGGTCATCAAGCGGGCACCGGTGGCGCCGAGCGGGTGCCCGAGGGCGATGGCGCCGCCGTTCACGTTGACCTTGGCCAGATCGGCATTGGTTTCCTTCTGCCACGCGAGCACGACCGACGCGAACGCCTCGTTGATCTCGATCAGATCGATGTCGTCGAGGCTCATGCCCGTCTTGCTCAACGCGTGAGCGGTGGCCGGGATCGGCGCGGTGAGCATCCAGACCGGGTCGGCGCCGCGCACCGAGAGATGGTGTATCCGCGCTCGCGGTTTCAAGCCATGGGTCTTGACCGCGTCGCCGTTCGCGATCAGCAATGCCGACGATGCGTCGGACAGCTGCGATGCCATCGCCGCGGTGAGACGGCCGCCTTCGACGAGCGTCGGGAGCGAGCGGATCTTGTCGAGGTTCGGTTCGCGCGGGCCTTCGTCCTGCGCGGCGTCACCGAGTGGCACGATCTCCCGATCGAAACGCCCCTCGGCCCGGGCGCGCAGCGCGCGTTCGTGCGACTCGACCGCGAACATCTCCATGTCGTCGCGGCTGATGTTCCATTTCTCCGCGATCATCTCCGCGCTGCGGAACTGCGACACCTCCTGGGTTCCGTAGCGCGCCTCCCAGCCCGGTGAGCCGGAGAACGGCGTCTCGAAACCGTATTGCTGACCTGCGAGCATGGCCGCGCTGATCGGGATCGCGCTCATGTTCTGCACGCCGCCCGCGACGACGAGGTCGGCCGTTCCCGAGAGCACCGCCTGGGCCGCGAAGTGCACGGCTTGTTGCGACGAACCGCACTGGCGGTCGACGGTCGTGCCGGGGACCTCGTCGGGCATGCCTGCGACGAGCCAGCAGGTGCGCGCGATGTCACCGGCCTGCGGTCCGATCGTGTCGACACACCCGAAGACCACGTCGTCGACCGCGGCGGGATCGACGTCGACCCGGTCGAACAACGCTCGGATGGAATGCGCACCCAGATCGGCCGGGTGCACCTTCGAAAGACCGCCGTTGCGCTTGCCGACCGGCGTGCGAACCGCGTCGACGATGTAGGCCTCGTTCATACCGGCATGCTAACGGCCGGGTTTCGGGAGGATGTTCTCGCCGATCCGGTTCAGTAGGAAGGGCCCGTCGCCCATCGACCGGGACAGCGCCCATGCTCGCTTCATGTAGAGGTGCAGGTCGTACTCGGTCGTGTAGCCGATCGCGCCGTGGCACTGCAGTGCGGCCTTCGCCGCGGTCAACGCGGCCTCGTCGGCTTTGAGTTTCGCCATACACGCGTGCACCGGATCGACGGTGACGGCCGCGCGGTACACGAGCGGGCGCGCGAACTCGAGCGCGATACGGGCGTTGGCGAGGTGGTGCTTCACCGCTTGGAACGACCCGATCGGCACGCCGAACTGGCGGCGCTCCTTCGTGTACTCCGCGGTCAGGTCGAGCATGCGTTGTGCGAGTCCGCACTGCTGCGCGGCCGTACCGATCTGCGCGCGGTCGAACGCGCCCGTGAGTGCCGGTCCGCCGATCGGCTGCGGTGTGCCCACGACCTCGAACACGCGGCGCGCGCCGTCTACCGGGGTGTGCGGAATCAGCTCGACGTCGGCCCGGTCGAACTGGCCCGCGTGCGTGATGATCACGTCGACCGTGTCGGCCCACGGTACGAGTGTGTGCCCCAAGCTGGCACTCACATCGGCGCGTCCGAGGAACGAACCTGCGATCGTGGTGCTCTCGACGATCGGCTCGGGAAGCGCGCAGCGGCCCGTCTCTTCCAGGATCAGCACGAGGTCGACCATCGTGAGCCCGAGCCCGCCGTTGGCCTCGGGGGCGAGCATGCCGACGACGCCCATCTCCGCGAGCTTGTCCCAGAGACCGGGAACCCGACCGGTCTCGTTCGTCCACGCGGCGCGCACGTGCGCGGCGGTGCACTCCTTGTCGAGGAGATCGCGCACCGCGTCGCGGAAGGCGATCTGATCGTCGGTGAAGGCGAAGCGCACGGTCAGCGCCTCGGCATTCCGAGGACACGCTCCGCGATCACGTTGCGCTGGATCTCGTTCGTGCCCGCGTAGATGGGCCCGGCGAGGGCGAACTCGTAGCCCTTCATCCACGCGCCGTTCTCGCCGTCGAGCAGGTCCGCGTGCGGCCCGAGCATCGCGAGCGCGAGCTCGTGCAGGCGTACGTCGAGCTCCGACCAGAAGACCTTGACCATCGACGACTCTGCGCCCGAGCCCACCCCTTCGACGAGCTTCGTGACCGTCCAGAACGTCTGCCAGCGGTACGCCTCGGCATCGACGTACGCGGCGACGACGCGATCGCGCAGCAGCGGGTCGTCGCCCTGCTCGTGGTACAGCTCGATGAGCCGTTGCGCCGTTGCGAGGAAGCGACCGGGGGAGCGCAGCGTGAGCCCGCGCTCGGAACCGGTCGTGGCCATGGCGACGGCCCACCCCTGATTCGGTTCGCCCAGGACGTCGGCGTCGGGAACGAAGACGTCGTCGAGGAAGACCTCTGCGAAACCCTCGTCGCCATCGAGGCGCTCGACGCCGCGCACCGTCACGCCCGGTGTCGCGAGGTCGACGAGGAAGTAGGTGAGACCGTGGTGGCGTTCGGCGTCGGGATCGGTCCGGAACAGGCCGAAGAGATTCGTACAGAACGCTCCGCGTGTCGTCCACGTCTTCTGCCCCGACAACCGCCACCCGCCGCCCGCGACGTCGCGCACCGCCTTGCTCTGTATGCCGGCGAGATCGCTGCCCGCGTTGGGCTCCGACCAACCCTGGCACCAGGTCTGCTCACCCGACGCCATGCGGCGGAGGATGCGCGACTGCTGTTCGGGCGTCCCGAACTCGAAGATCGTGGGTGCGAGCAGGAAGATTCCGTTCTGCGTCACCCGCTGCGGCGCGCCGGCGCGGTAGTACTCCTCTTCGAAGATGAGCCACTCCCAGAGGCTCGCGTCGCGACCGCCGAAGGCTTCCGGCCACGAGATCACGGCGAAGCGGGCGTCGAACAGCTTCCGCTCCCACTCGAGGTGGGCCACGAACCCGGCGCGCGTGTCGCCCGAGGGCAACGCCGGCCGGGGCACGTTGGCGTCGAGCCACGCCCGGCACTCGGCGCGAAACGCAACTTCCTCGGGACTGAAGGAGAGATCCATGGGCGGCGGGCGATCGTAGCTGGCTCGTCCCCGGAACTTCCTGCCAACGTGGGCGGTGGAGGTCCCGATCATGACTGAGCTGCCGGCAGTACACGCGATGTGCATCACGCCCTTCGACCGCTCGGGAGCGATCGACGCCGCCCTCCTGTCCGGGCACCTGCGGTTCCTCGGCGCCGGGGGAGTGGGCGTCTACGTCGCGAGCCAGGGGAGCGGCGAAGGCGACCTGCTCTCGTTCGACGAGAAGGTGAGGTTGTACGGGATCGCGGCCGACGAGCTCCGCGGCCTCGTTCCCGTGGTGGCGGCCGGGATCGGTCTGGCCGCGTCGACCGCGACCACGCGCGCGTTGAGTGTCGAGGCCGAACGCGCGGGAGTGGATGCGGTGCAGATCGTCGCGCCCCGGCCCGGGCCGCTGCGGCTGCGTCGCGACGAGCTCGAGGCCCACTTCCGCGAGGTGATCGAAGCGGTCGGTTGCGACGTCCACCTCTCGAACAACGTCGCACTCGCCGGATACGAGCTCCCGGTGGATCTGGTGGAGATGCTCGTCGACGACTACGCGCACGTCCGGGTGGTGAACGTGTCCGACCCTCGGACCGACGAGCTGCGCGCGTATGTCCAGCGACTCGTCGAACGGAACGGGAGCCGCATCGACGTGCGCGTCGGCATGATCCGCGAGATCGTCGCCATGCGGGCCCTCGGCGCAAAGGGGGTGTTGTGCTTCGAACCGAACGTCGCGCCCGGGCTCGTCACGCGGGCGTGGAACGGCATCCGTTCGCACGCCGTCGCCACCGACGTCGACAGCTCGCCGATGTCGACACTGTTGCAGCTCAACTCGGCCCTCGCCCGCGGCGGCAATCCTCGCTCGTTGAAGGCGGCGCTCACCATCCTCGGGCGCGACGGCGGATTCCTTCGCGCGCCGTATCTACCGTTGACCGACGCGCAGTACGCGGAGCTCGGTGAAGAGCTCCGCGTACTGGCCCCCGCAGGACGGCTCGATTAGTGACGCACTGCGTACACGTACTCGAGTATCTGCACGGCGAACAGGTGGAGCTGGTCGGGGTTCATGCCGTACTTACCGGCCAGGGTGATGATCGCGTTGCCGGTCGCGTAGTCGTACGTCGTCGCGATCGTGAGGGGCCCGGTGTTGTCCGGAGGAATGGTCGGCTGGGCGGCCCCGGGATTCACCGAATCGACATAGCCGAGGATCCCCACGCCGAAGCGGGGTAGATCGTTCCTCGACACGCCGAAGTACGCCGCGACCGCGTCGAGGTTCGACGCCTGGTCGGCCGGGAAATGGGCCGTGAACGTCACCGTCGCGGGCACGACGGTGTACGACACGAGCTTCTGCGCAGTGTTGCCCGCGGCATCCGTCGCGGTCACGGTGAATGTGTTGATGCCGGCAACCGCGGTGCTGATCGCGGCCCCGTTCGCTGCGGTCCCGGTGCAGGTCGAAAGGGCGTGGTCGTCGGAGCAGAGGAAGCTCGCGGTGAGCGTGGTGCCTACGGTCACGACGTCACCGTTGCCGGGCTTGCTGATCAGGGCGGTGGGGGGAGTGGTGTCGATGATCGTGGTCGATGTCAGAGTCGGGTTCGCCTGACCTGAGTTGCCGCCGGGGCAGTTGAGGTCCTGCGCGCCCGCGAGCGCAACAACGGTGTGCTCCTGGAAGCGTTGGAACTTGGTCTGGATGGTGGCGCCGACCGTCGTCCCCGCCGTGATCGTGACGTCGAAGGCCGGGGGGGTAAACGCGGTCGCCGCGGTGTTACCGCCGACGATCGGACCCGGGAGCGTCAGCGTCACCACGCCGGCGGCGATGGTCACCGTTGCGCCGGGGCGGGCGTTGGCCGTGCCGGAACCGGTTTCGATGGTGGCCGAGTTCACGGTGCCGTTCGAGATCGAGTTGAACACGTACTTGAGGTTCGTGGCGGTCGTCAGGGCGGCGACGCTCTGCGAACCGAGCGCGACCCGGAAGGTCATCGTGCGGGCGGTACCCACCTGGGTGGGCGCAAAGACCGCTACGGGTATCGACTTCGGTGCCAGCGGCTGCAGCGATCCGCAGTCGATCGGAATCGACGTGACCGCGCTCTTCACCAGGGCCGTGTCGACGATCCGGTAGGAGACGGTGGACCGGGCCAGGTTGTTGGCATTGTCGGATGCGTTGACGGTGAAGCTGTGCACGCCGACCGTCGTGCTCACCGGGGCGGCGTTGGCGACGGTACCGACGCACGACTTGATGCCCGTCGTCGCGTCGGCGCAGGTGAAGGCCGCATTCACGACCTGACCGGGTGTGTACACGGCCCCGTTGGTGGGTGAGGTGATCGTGACGATGGGAGGCGTCGTGTCGACGACCGCGCTCGGGAACACGTTGATCTTCACCGTGCCGGTCGAACTGTTGTTCTGTGGGTCGTGCACCGTGAAGGTGAAGGTGTCGGCACCGACGTAGGTCGGGTCCGGAGTGTAGGTGACCGCGGGCGCGGTGCCCGTGACGGTCCCGTGAGCGGGCTGCGTCGCGACCGCGAACACGAGTTGGTTCTGCGGAGTGTCGGCGTCGGTCGCCGCGAGGGTGATCGCCTTACTGGTCCCCTGCGGGAGGGCGACGTTCTGGTTCGTGGCGACCGGAGCCTTCGGGCCCGCGGGCACCGTGGTCGACGCGATGATCGTCGTCGGGCTGTCAGGCGAGCAGGTGGCGGTGATGTTGCCGAAGCCCTGGATGGCGACGACGGCGACGAGTTGGTACGGGACCGCCCACTTGATTCCGACGCCGGCGGCGGAGGCCTGCACGGTGCCGTTCACGAGGAGGTCGGGGGTCGGGTACGACTTCCCGTCGAGCGGCACATTCGCGGTCGAGGTGACGATGACACTGTCGCCCTGCACCTTGGCCGTCGACGAGATCGGGCTACCCCCGGCCGGCGGCTGCGTGCTCACGCTCGTGACGGTGAGACCGGCCGGGATCCGGTACGAGGTGGTGCCGCCCTGATATGTGGCGGTCACAGGTGGCTGGGCCTGGGAGAAGGGGACGACGAACCGGTAGGTCTCGGCCTGCCCGGGGGCGGCGGGGTCGACGGTGTCGCTCGCGGTGACGCCGAACGTCGCGGCCTGGTTGCCGGCGTTCGGATTGGTCGTGCACGTGTACGGCGCGTTGCTCGTGGTTTGACTGTCTGCACCAGCCGGGCCGGCGGTGATCGCCGCCGCACTCAGACCCGCGACTGCGAGCAGAACTCCCATGCCCGCGCTTACAAGCCGACCTCGCATCTTGCTCCCCCTCCGACGGAGCCGTGGCGGCTCCAGATGCACGACTGTGCCCGGAAGGTCGCCGAGATGAAACCAACGCATCGACAACGGTTGCGGGAACGGTCAGAGTTGTGTGTCCGTAGTTGGATCGCGGAGGTTGTCCCGGCAACCGTGGGGAAAGTGGTAACCGCGTGAGCATCGACGACACCCATTCCGGAGAGGCGGCCCTCGGAGAGGCGGGTTTTGCATCGGCCCCGACGGGGCGGGCCGTCGGCGGCGCCGACGAGCGACTCGTACGCGTCAATCGCCGGTTCGCCCGGATGATGCGCCAGGAGGTGGCCGACCTCGAAGGCCGACCCTTCGTCGATCTCGTGCACCCTGACGATCGTGAGCGCGCCGAGTTGCGGCTCGATGATCTCACCGTCAACACGATGCACGACTTCGGAAGGGTGCGGTTCGTGCGTCCCGACGAGTCGGTCGTGTGGGGTGGCGTCGGCATCACCCGCGTGCCCCTCGCCGGCGGGATCGGCGCGATCGTCCACGTCGCCGATCTCTCCGATCTCGTGCGCGCCGAGGAGCGCATCGGTCTCGTCGTCGGTGGTCTCGACGACGGCGTGGTCGTCTTCGATCCGACCGGTGGACTCGTGAGCGCGAATCCGGCCGCAGTACGCCTCCTCGGTCACACGGTCGGAGGCAAGTGGGGCGACGGCACCCGCGATGTCGACGTCGTCCTGATAGACGACAACGGTGAACCGATCCCGCTCGACCAGCGGGCCGAGGTGATCGCACGTACGACGGGCGCGTCGGCCGAGAGCATCGGTGCAGTCGTCGATCCCGACGGTGAGCTGCGCTGGCTGGAGATCGCTGCCCACCCACTCGAGCGATCGCATCATGAGCGGTTCGTCGTCGCCAGCTACAAGGACGTGTCCGAGCACCGACGTGTCGAAGCGGCGTGGCGCGCGTCCGTCGAGGCGGACCGAGCCAAGACGGAGTTCCTCTCCCGCATGAGCCACGAGCTCCGTACGCCACTCAACTCGGTGCTCGGTTTCGCGCAGTTGTTGCAGATGAGCGCGCTCGACGAACGCCAGCGCGAGTCGGTCAGCCAGATCCTCGCCGCGGGCCGGCATCTGCTCGAGCTCGTGGACGAGGTGCTCGACCTCGACCGCATCGAGAGCGATCGCCTCGAGGTCGACGTGGAGCCCGTGCGCGTCGCCGGCGCGTTGCAAGAGGCGTTCGAGCTCGTGCAGCCGCTCGCCGCCGCGAAGGGAATTGCGGTCGAGTTGCAACTCGGGCGAGCCGGGCGCGCGCACGTGGTCGCGGATCGCCGTCGGTTCCGGCAGGTGCTGCTCAACCTCTTTACCAACGCGATCAAGTACAACCGCTCCGCGGGGCGAGTGACCGTGACGTGTCGCGAGCGCGACGACTCGATCGTCGTCCGCGTGCGCGACACCGGTTTCGGGCTCTCGCCCGAAGAGCTCGAACGCATCTTCACGCCGTTCGAACGACTGCAGGCCGAGGCACGCGGCATCGAGGGAACCGGAGTGGGACTCGCGTTGTCGCGGCGGCTCACCGAGGCGATGGGGGGTGTGATCGGAGTCGAGTCGACGGTCGGCGAGGGCAGCACCTTCTGGGTCGTGCTGCGGGCCGCGCCCACCCGGATCCCGGTCGACCAGGTGCTTCCACCCGTCGACCCCGACCGCGCGGCCCAGGTGCTCGCGCGCACCGACCCCGCGCACCGGCGGGTCCTCTACATCGAGGACAACGACGCGAGCCGGCTCCTCATGCGGGAGTTCCTCGGCCATTTCGCCGGCGTCGAGCTCCTCACCGCATCCGGAGGAAGCGAAGGCATCGCGCTCGCGCGCTCCGAGCGCCCCGACGCGATCCTCCTCGACATGCACCTCCCGGACATGCGGGGCGAGGACGTGCTGAGGGAGGTCCGGGCCGACGAGACGCTCCGTCACGCGCCCGTCATCGTGGTCAGCGCCGACGCGCTCCCGAGCCGGATGGCCTCCGCGATTGAGGCGGGCGCGGCCGCGTACCTGACCAAACCGGTCGATGTCACCGCGCTCTTCACCGCGCTCGAGAGCGCGCTCGAGTCGGATTCCGTATAGTTCGCCGGGTCGGACGGTCTCGGGGGGAACCATGACCGATACGCAGGCTTGCCGGATCCTCGTGGTGGAGGACGACGACGGCAACCGCCTGCTCGTACGGCGGTACCTCGAGGACGAGGGCTACCGGGTGAGCGAGGCTGTCGACGGACCGGCCGCGTTGCAGGCCGTCGGCGCTTCGAGTCCCGACGCGATCATCATGGATCTCGGCCTCCCGGGTCTCGACGGGTTGAGCGTGTTGCGGCGCATCCGCCGTGACAGCGGCGTGCCGGTGATCCTGTTGACGGGCCGCGACGAGGAACCGTCGAAGCTCGACGGCTTCGATGCTGGCGCCGACGACTACATCGTGAAGCCGTTCTCGCTCCCGGAGCTGGGTGCGCGCCTGGCGGCGTTGTTGCGCCGTGGTCTGCCGAAGCCCCCGGTCGAACGGTTCGAGTTCGACGGCCTCGTCGTCGACGTGGCCCGGGCCGAGGTCACGCTCAACGGGGAGCCGGTGTTGCTGCGGCCGAAGGAGCTCACGCTGCTCGGCTTTCTCGCGTCGTCACCAGGTCGCGTCTTCAGTCGGTCGGTGCTGCTCGAGCACGTGTGGGGATCGACCGCAGAGTGGCAGGAGGCGGCGACGGTCACTGAGCACATCCGACGCGTTCGCACGAAGCTCGGCGAACGCCCCGACGATACGTGGCGCATCGAGACTGTCCGGGGTGTCGGCTACCGCTTTAGTATCGATGCATGAAGCTTCGATCAACCTCGCGGTTCGCTCGGGTCACGGTCGCGGTCGGCGGTGTGCTGATGATGTCGTCGTTGCTGTCGGGGTGCTTCGTCACGTCGCTGGGACCCATTTCGGGAACCGCGCCGCTGCGCTACCGCGACGTCGTGTTCCCGAATGTCACGATCTCCTCCGACATCCAGTACGGCAGCGCGCCCGACCTGAACACTCAGCAGCCGGTTGCGCTGAAACTCGACCTGTACCAGCCCACCGGCGATAAAACCGCGGCCCGCCCGGCTGTGGTGTACGCGCATTCCGGGGGCTTCAGCGGCGGCGA
>JBEPUZ010000003.1:0-72874 GCA_041691275.1 Actinomycetota bacterium
AAGGAGTCGGGACAGTGACCCGCTATTGGTGGGTCGCGGCCCGGAAGGCCGAGGGATTCCCGATCACGATGGCCTGCACGGTCGCTGAGGTGAGCCGTCAAGCGTTTCACGATTGGCGGCAGCGACTGGCGGCGGGACCGTCCGCTGCCGAACAGACCGAAGCCGAGTTGGTGGGGTTGATGCGTGCGATTCACGCTGAGTCGGATGCGACCTACGGGGAGCCGCGCATGACCGAGGAGCTGGCGCGTCGGGGACGGCCGGTGAACCACAAGCGGGTCTGCCGGTTGATGTGCGTGCACGGCATTGTCGGGGTGTTCAAGCCCGCGAAGGTGCGGACCACGATCCCGGCCGAGGAGAACCCGCCGATACCGGATCTCGTCGGCCGGCGATTCGCTCCCGGCCGGATGGATGTCGTGTGGTGCGGCGATATCACCTACATCCCGACCGGGGAAGGCTGGTTGTATCTCGCGTCGGTCCTCGATCTTGGTTCGCGTCGCTTGCTCGGCTACGCAATGGCCGACCACATGCGCACCGAACTCGTCGCTGACGCGCTCGGAATGGCTGCCGCGACTCGCGGTGGCCAGGTCGGCGGGATCATCTTCCACGGTGATCGCGGCAGCCAATACATGTCGGGCGAGTACCAGCGGCTCATCGCCCGGCTTGAAATGGTGCAGTCGGTCGGCCGCACCGGCGTATGTTTCGATAACGCCGTCGCGGAATCGTTCTGGTCGTCGCTGAAGCGTGAGCTCGTGCACCGCTACCGGTTCGCCGATCGGGCTACCGCCCGACGGGCGATCTTCACCTGGATCAACCGCTACAACCAGCACCGCCTCCACTCGAGCCTCGGCTACATGCCGCCCATCGAGTGGGAACAGCTATACCGTCAACACCGAAACGACCAAGCCGCGTAACCAACATGACCGGCCAACCGGGGGAACCTCAGACGTCGTCGGGGCGACCCTGCAGTGCGCACGCTCTGTTGCCGGCGTTCGTAACAAGGACGCTTCCCAGTGTGCCGTTGGGGCCGGAGCCGGGGCCGAAGCCGAATGTTGCACGGAGTTGATCGAGCGAACACATCGGCGCAGTTGGGAGCGTCGATGCGGTCGTGGTCGTCGTCCGTTCGCTCGTTGACGTCGACCTCAACGGAGCCGACGCCGCTGGCTTCTGGAGGTCGAAGCTGTTTGTCCAGGCGTAGCCGACGAGGTCGGTCGCTTCGTAGGGGTTGGGTGGTGGGATGTCGCCTGGGAGGCCGACGGCGTGAACCAGTTCTGCTTCTTGGCCGGAGGCTTCGTCCACGACCGTGAGGCCGCCATCATGGACGAACACGATGTTGTCGTTGTCGAGCCACTGTGGTGATCCGGCGCCGCTGGTGTTGGGAATGTCGTGTGGGGAGGTGCCGTCAGTGTCGGCGACCACAAGCGAACGCCGCGCGTACTGGGTCGGCCAGTCCTTGGCGTTGGTCGGTGGTTGTTCGACTGCATGCACGAAGCTGATGTGCGTGCCGTCAGGAGACCAGGCCGGATCCACCGCGTTCTCGGCGACGGTGTGACACGACGCGGTCGCTGGCAGGCAGGTGACGACCCTTCTAGGCGTGTCGCCTCGCATACGACCGCTGCTCTCGACCGTCGCGAATGTGGAACCGTCGGGCGACCACGCGATCCAATCTCGACGGATGAGCGTTCGGGTCACCGGCCGCGTGATTCCCCCCGAGACGGCAAGTTCGTGCAAAGGCAGACCGTCCATGGCGATCGAAGAGGAATGGTTACCGTCCAGCCATATGAGCAACGTGGTGCCATCGGGACTCCAACTCGCGAAGAACACTCCGACATCCGCACCGGTATCCACGTCGTGTCCGCCTACGCGGATTGCCACTTTGCGGATATCTGGGCACAACACCACGCAGAAACGCTCCGGAGTATCAAGGCGAGCGACGAACACATCGTCGACCCAACCACCCGATCGGGGCGCAAGCAACGCGCTGTACACGATGCTCGCACCATCAGGCGACCACATGAAGTCATCGACCCGCCCCGGCGCCGTCCAGCTTCCGCTTCGTTCCACGTCGACGACCGTCAACTGCTCGCTGTCGGCGCGCTCGACCCCCAGACGCCCACCGACCGGTGCCCAGTCCCAACGCTGCGCCTTGTCCGCGACCCTGCGCGCACCGCTGCCGTCGGCTCGAACGACCCACAACCCTTGCGCGCGGTCTTGGTATGCGAGCCACGCACCGTTGGCCGACCACCGCGGTCGAGTCGCTCCCGTCCCGCCAACAACACGAACCCCGTTCGGGATGTGCACACCGTCGGGCGCTACATAAGCGACGGTTGTCCGAACTGCACCCGGGGGTGTGACCTGAACCACCGTCGACTTCGATCCTCGCGGCCATACCGCCACCCCGGCGGCCAAGACGCCCCCGACCATCACAAGGACGACAGCACCAGCGATGACTCTTCGCCGCCACCGCAACCCACTCGCGCGAGCTTGGAGCATCGCGACCGGCGTCGGCGCAACGGGAGGATCAGCGACCAGTCGCTCCACTCGCCGCTCGAACTCGGACAGGTCAGGCATCGTGCACATCCTCCTCGGCCAGGTCCTTCGCAAGTCGCCGGTGCGCATCAGCAAGCGTCGACGAGACTGTGCTGCGCGTGATCCCCATCGCGTCCGCGATCTCACGCTCAGTCAGCCCCGCGACATACCGCAACACGACGGCCGTCCGTTGCCGCGTCGGCAACGACGCGACAACCACCCAAACCTCCATCAACTGCGGCGGCAGAGCACGCGATCGATCCACCTGAGCGAGCAGCGCCCGTTCACGACCGCCACGACGATGGTGACGCCGCAACACATGCAACGCGACCCGATAGGTCCATCCCGCAGGCGACTGCATCGTCCGCACCCGCGACCAGCGCTCCAGCGCCCGCGCACACGCCTCGTCCACCACCTCACGCCCGAGGTCCACATCACCCGCAACGAGCACCAACGCCGATACAAGGCGCGGATGCACCTCCCGATACCAGTCCTCGAAATCGACGACACCGTCCACTACCGCATTAAGTCACCACACCCCACTAAATGCCGGGTCACCGCCCGACAAACCTCGCGAAGCACGTGTACGTCCTCGGCGACGAACACCTCGACCGCGAAGTCGGCTACAACCCGCACCCGCGGCCGCCACAAAAACCACCTTCACACCGCCCGCGCCGAGCCCGGTCCCGAGCCGCGGGCTACCTACGACGTCGGTGCTTCGAACTGACCGATGCCGATCGACGAGGCCGCGCCGCGCCCCCTCGCCGTGGTCCGCAAGCCGTGCGGCCAGCTGGCGCATCGCGACAGCGTGAGGGGCAACCCAGTCGCCGAAGTCGCCGATTGCGTCGTTCGCCGACTCCACTCAGTCACTCTTCCTCACTCCAGTGGCGACATCTGCCCTCCCCCTTCTACGGCAGAACCACCCATTTCGGTTGGGTCGTCATCGCCGATTTGGCCGATCCACGTCAGACTCGGGCACTCGCGTTTGAGCGCCGGTGCTCGACAACCAGTGCTTGTTGGCCATTACGCCCTCTCCCTCGCGCGGGACGGGCACGTCAAACGCCGGGACGGGAGCCTCGGTAGGTGTCTAACGGGAACCACTTGACGCGGCTGGGGCGTCAGAGGAGGGTCCGCAGGGAGGTGGCGATGAGGTGTTCGGCGGTCTTGTGGGCTGTTGTCGTGTCGGTGCTCGTAGCGGGGTGCGGTACGTCGACGTCGCGTAGTTCTGGCCCGACTGCGACGTCGACATCGACGGTGACCAGTGGCTCGAAGGCACGCGCGATTCAGACGGTTCGGCTCGAGGTCGCACCGTCACCGAGGATCGACGTCAGCATGGCCTTCGATCCGCAGACCAAGTCGGTCGTGTTGTTCGGTGGTTACGGACCGTACGGCACTCTCGACGACACCTGGTCGTGGGACGGGATGCGATGGCATCAAGACGATCCGACTTCCTCGCCGTCCAGTCGCGCGGAGGCCGCGATGGCGTACGACCCGGCATTGCGTCAGGTCTTGATGCTGAGCGGAGCGGCCGAGGTGCCGCTGACCGATCCATGCCAACGACCCGCCGGCCGCGCGCCGGTGTGCGTCGCGCCTTCGATGTTTCGTGACGTGAGCCCGGGCACGGATCTGTGGAGCTGGGACGGCCACGACTGGAACCGACGGGCCGCGGCCGACGTCGGCGCACCCGATCCGCAGGGCGGCATGGTGAGTCGGCCCGACGGCACCCTGCTTGCTTATGCGGGCACCAGCACCTGGACCTACGACGGTCAGAGTTGGACGAACCGCACGCACGGGTCGGACGTGCTGCAATCGCCGGTCGGAGTCGCGATCGATCCCACCACGCTGCAGCTCATCGCGGTCGAGCGCTACCAGCCCGGCGTCTGCATGCCGCACTCCGGCTGTGCGCAACCGGCGTACATGCGCACATTCACTTGGACGGGCCGCGCGTGGAAGGACGTCCGCGACGTCGGTATCCCGGACCCAGCTGGCACGGGAGGACGCATCTCCGGATTGGTCGCCGATCCGACGGACGGCGGATTGTTAATGTTGGCCGCGGACCACAGCACGTGGGAACGCGCGGGCGACGGGCATTGGCGGCAAGTTGCGACTGCCGCCGAGTCGCCGCCCGCCCTGGATCGGATGAACCTGGTCGCCGACCCCGCCACGCACCAGGTCGTCGGATTCGGCGGAGCACGCCTTGATGACGGCACGGCGTTCGGCGCCGACAACGACACATGGGTGTGGAACGGTCGGGCCTGGTCGGAGCTGACCGCGCCGATCACACCGACGTCGCTCCCGTTACCGCCGGCAGCGAGCGACTGCACCCTCAACGGGCCGTCGCTCATTCCGATGCAACAATCGGCCGCCGGTGGCGTGATCCGGATCACGGTTTCGGGTTTGTTCGTCACGCCGCCGTGCCGCATTCGAGCAAGCGTCAGCCTGACGTTGCAAGGCACCAATGGGATGCGGTTGCCTATCGGCGGGAATCCGAGCATCGTCGCGATCGACACCACCGGTCCCGCAGGCGCGAGCGTCCTGGACGGCGCCTTTTCCTGGGTGAACGCGTGCGCCGCCACGCCCGTGCGCGCAGTGCTCCAAGCGACCGGTGCAGGCGCCATGTCGACACCGTTCCCCCTGGATCTCACCGGCGTCCCCGCATGCGCGAGCAACGCGACTTCCAGTCTCCGTTCCGAACAACTCGTGATCACTACCGGAAGTAAGTAGCGACCTCATCGCGCGTCCATGGTGCGTTCGCGCGTGCACACTCATTCGCCGCTGTACGTGCTCGTCGGGACATAGCGCTTGACCAAGCTCCTCACATCTCTTGGTCCTCCGACTCGGCGCGGTCTGAGCACGTTCTCCTCGATCATGAGCATCCGCGCTGAGCATCGGTGGTGCAGACGTCATCGATGAGCTGATCAATCGCTCGCCGCGGCACGACGACGCGCCGACCGAGCCTGATGTGAGCGAGCTCACCCCGAGCAACGAGCTCATACGCGTGCGCACGTGAGATCCCCAATAGGCGAGCCGCGTCGCCAACCGACAACACCAGCGGGCGATCGGCATTCGTGACACCAGGTTCGTGCATGAAGCGTCCTCCTCAAGGTCACTCGTTCGGAAGCGAGGAGCGGTCGGCTTGCGTACCGAATCCGTACGTCCGCACGCACCCTCTCCGTCAGGAAGGAATGGCGCGCCGTACGCTGGCTTCGCGACAAGAAAGCTCAAGATTCACACATGCCGACCCAGACCTGGGTGTTCCCGAGGGTCGGTACAGGCAGACCGTGCAGACCTTGGTGCAGACGTTCGTTGATCCGGCGGACCGCTCGGGCGGATCACCAGACATCGCGGACACTTGGGTGATGCTCGGGATGTCTAGCCGAAGAGTTCGGCGACCGCGGTCGCCGCGTGCGCATCGAGCTCGGGCTGCACGTGACTGTAGATGTCGAGTGTGATTCCGGTCGTCGCATGTCCGAGGCGCTCGCTGACGACCTTCGGATGGATACCGGCCTGCAGCGCCAGCGTCGCCCAGGTGTGGCGGAGATCATGCAGCCGTATGGGCTTGACTCCGGCGCGACGCGAAGCCGATGTGAACGCCCGGGTGAACCGGTCCGGATGCAGCGCCTTGCCGATCTCGCTGCAGAACACCAGGTCGTCGTCCCGCCAAAGCTCCCCTGCGGTCAGTCTCTCCTCGAGCTGTCGTCGCCGATGCGCACGCAGCGCCGCCACCGTCTCGGCATCTAAGGAGAGTGACCGACGCGAACGCGCAGTCTTCGGAGCCGCCCACACCATTTGGTCGTTCACGATCGTCAGCGAACGGTTGACAACGATCCGCGCCGCGTCGAGATCGACGTTGGCCCACCGCAGTCCGAGTGCCTCACCCCGCCGCATTCCGGTTGCGGCAAGAAGTCGATACGCCGGCGCGAGGCGATCCCCTTCAACTGCGCGGAGAAACCGACGAACCTCATCGGCGGTCCACGTGGTGATCTCGTGGCGAACCGGCGCGGGCGGCTTTACCAGCGCGGCGACGTTGCGCGGCACGAGACCGAGCCGATGCGCGTCGGCCAACGACCGGCGCAACGCGATGTGAAGGTTGCGGACCGTCTTCGGAGCAAGGCCACCGCCGTAGCGATGACCTTCCTTGAGCAGCGCGGCATACATCTCTTCGATGTCGAGCGGTCGCAGCGCCTGCAACGGCATCTGACCAAGCCGCTCGGACACGCGACCCAATCCGTTCGCGTAATCCCGCAGCGTCGACGACCGGACCTTGGGCTCCATCGTCACGAGCCAGCGCTTGATCCACTCCTCCACGGTCTGCGGATCGCGCGCGACATACGAGCCGTCGCCAAGCGTCAGGATCACTGCCGCGAGCGCCTGCTCGGCTTCGCGCTTGGTGCGATACCCGCTCTTGGTCCGCTGGCGCCGTCGGCCACTCGCAGGATCACGTCCGACATCGACGACGTAACCCCATGTCGGACCTCGGCGCAGAACGTGACCTCTCACGGACCGGACGTTAGCAAGGCGTTAGCATTTGCCCGATCGGAGCCGACAACCGATTCCGCCGAGAAGGCGTATTACCTGCTCAGAGCCGGTGCCCGGGGAGGGACTCGAACCCTCACGCCCCGAAGGGCCGGCGGGTTTAAGCCGCCTACGTCTGCCGATTACGCCACCCGGGCGGGTGCGCAACGGTAACCAACCCACGGGCCCCGCGGGACCGGAGCTCAGGCCGCGGCCGACTCCGGACCGACGGAGTCGAGCGCGAGATCGCCGACCGACTCGAGGAGCGATGTGCGCACCCGGCCCGCGGTGTCGCCGCTCAGGCCGTTCGCGACGAGCACACCCTCGACCATGTCGGCGACGACATCGATGGTCGGACGCGCCCGCAACCGCACCGCCACGACCGGGCCGCCGGGGAGCCGGCGGATGGTCCGGCGAGCTCCGGAGCGGCGCGGTGGTGTACGGAAAGCCGGTGCCACCAATCCGGCCGCGCGCGCCGCCGCGCCGATACGGCGGGCGAGCTCGGCGAACCGGATCGGGGGGGCGACGTCCATCAGCCGTATTGAATACGCAGGGTGAGACAGCAACGAGTGCTGGTGACCCGCTTCCGCGGTACATAGGCTTCCGCGGTGGCCGACGGACCCGAACCCGCAGGAGAAAGCTCCGGCGAACGAGCGCTGGAGCTCGCGGCCGATCTCCGAGAACCCGGCCCCGACCTCGACCTGACCGGCGTCGATGCGGTCATCCGGGCCGGCAGCGGGCGAGAACTGGTTCCCGTTCCCCGCCCCCCCGACAATCCCGACTCGGGCGCGGGCGGGCGCCGGTCCGACGTCGACCAGTGGGGCCGGAGCGAACACTTCCGGGCGCTGACCCGCCGCATGTTCGACCCGATCTACAAGCACTGGTTCCGCGTCGAGTGGGAAGGCTTCGAGAACCTCCCCGAGCACGGGGGCGCGCTGCTCGTCGCAAATCACGCCGGCGCGATCCCGCCCGACGCGCCGTCGATCATGCACGGCATCGAGAAGGATCTCGAGCGGCCGGTATACGGACTCGCCGAGAACCTCTTCCGCACCATGCCCGTCGTCGGGACCCTGTGGTCCCGTAGCGGTGGCGTCGCGGCGCACCCCGATAACGCGTACCGGCTGCTCCACGACGAACAACAGCTCGTACTGGTGTTCCCCGAGGGGACGAAGGCCACCGGCAAGCTCTACGCCGACCGATACCGCCTGCGCCGGTTCGGCCGGGGCGGTTTCGTCGAGATCGCAATGCGGGCCGGCGTTCCCGTCATCCCGATCGCGGTAATGGGCGCGGAGGAGACGATGCCGATCCTGTTCAAGAGCGCGCGCCTGGCGAAGCTTGCGAACATTCCGTACTTCCCGATCACCGCCAACATGTTGGCATTGGGTCCGATCGGCATCGTCGCGTACCTCCCGGCGAAGTTCCGCATACGGGTGCTGCCGCCCGTGTACTTCGACGTGCCGCCGGACCAGGAGCGGTACTCGCGCAGCCGGGTGATGGAAGAGTCGGAGCACATCCGCCGCATGGTGCAGGACGCGCTCTACGACCTCTTGCGTAAGCGTCGCAGCGTGTGGTTCGGATGACCGGGACCTGACGACGGATGGGCATGCGCGCACTCGTCACCGGACTGTCCACATATTGGGGTGGAAGGCTCGCGCAAGCGTTGGAACAGCGCGCCGACGTCGACGTTGTAGTCGGGGTCGACACGCGCGACCCGCGCACACCGCTCGAACGCACCGAGTTCGTGCGTACCGACTCTTCGCACTCGATCCTGTCGCGCATCGTACGGGCGGCCCAGATCGACACGATCGTCCATACGCATCTCGTCGTCGACTCGACGCGCGTCACAACCCGCACACTGCACGAGATCAACGTCATCGGCACCATGAACCTGCTCGCGGCCGCGGGAGCGCCCGGCAGCCCGGTCCGCAAGGTGGTGCTCAAGAGCTCCGGACTCGTGTACGGCGCGAACAAGTCCGATCCGTACACGTTCCGGGAGGACATGACGCGCACCGGCGCCGCGGAGACGCCGGTCGAACGTTCGCTCCTCGAGGTCGAGGCGTTCGTGCGCGACTTCGCCGACGACAACCCGCACGTCGACGTGAGCCTCTTGCGCTTCGCGAACGTGCTCGGGGACGACATCGACACCCCGTTCAGCGCCGCGCTCCGCCGCCCGGTCGTTCCCGAGATCTTCGGATTCGATCCGCGGGTGCAGTTCATCCACGAGGACGACGTCGTCGACGCGTTGATGTACGCGATCAACAACGACATCCCCGGCGTGTACAACGTCGCCGCCGACGGTGTACTGCCGTGGAGCGAAGTCTGCGCGATCATCGGGAAACGTCGGCTCCCGCTCCCGTTCGCGTTCACCAACCTCGCCGTGGAACCGGCCCGTCTACTACGACTCTGGGACCTTCCCCCCGAAGCGATGCAGCTCCTGCGCTACGGACGTTGCATCGACAACACGCGCTACAAGCGCGCGGGCTTCCGGTACAGGTACACCACCGCGTCCACAGTCGAAGCGTTCGCTCAGGCACTGCGCCTTGCGGGGACGTTGGGCGAGAGCAGGCCGTCGTACCGCTACGAGCGCGAGGTCGAGGACTTCTTCCGCCACTCCCCCGCCGTCGTCCGCCCCACCGACGCATAGGCGCGCTAGTCGGCGCTGGGCGCGGTGGGTCGTACGTGCCGCGCGAAGCTCTTGACGCGGACGGCGAAGACTCCGGCCGCGGCGACGCAGGCGAGTCCGCCGGAGACGATGGCGAAGGGCAGTCCGAAGAGCCCACCGACGACTCCCGCTTCGACGTCGCCGAGCACGGGCCCACCGGCGTAGACCGCGATCTCGACGCCACTGATGCGGCCGCGCAGGTCGTCGGGAGTGACGTCGGCCGCGATCGACGATCGATAGACACCGGAGATCATGTCGGCGCCGCCCGCGATCGCGAACATCACCAACACCACGCCCGCGTTCCGGGTGAGTCCCGCGACGGCGATGGCCGTGCCCCATACCGCCACCGCCCACAACACAGCCCGTCCCTGGCGCCGGACCCGACCGGTCCAACCGCTCGTGATCGACGCGACGAAGGCTCCCGCCGCCACCGACGACAACAAGATCCCGTAGAACGTGGGGCCACCACCCAGGCGCGCCGTCAGCGCCGGGAAGAGGGCGCGCGGCATGCCGAAGATCATCGCGAGCAGGTCGATGCCGAACACGCTCATGATCACGGAGTGGCCGCGCAGGAATCGGAGTCCGTGCAGCACCGACGTCAGCGATGCGGGCTTGCCGTCACCCACCGGTGGCGAAGGTGCGATCCTCGCAAAGGCGACGAGTGCCAGCACATAGGTCGCGACATCGACGGTGTACGTGCTCGCCAATCCCACGACGGCGATCAAGACACCGCCGACCGCCGGTCCCGCCATCATCCCGAACGATCCGTACGTCGACTGCAACGCGAACGCGGCCGGGCGTATCTCCTCCTCGAGCAGCAGAGGGAGCAACGAGCGCAACACGGGGAATGTGACCGCGGTGACGCCGCTCGCCGCCGCGCCGACGACGTACACGACCCAGAGCTGCGGATGGTCGAGCGAAGCGTTGATCGAGAGCAGGCCGGAGCACACGAGCGCGGCGACCGTCACGCCGAGGAGCAGGCGGCGCTTGTCGATGCTGTCGGCGTACGCACCGCCGCCGATGGAGCACACGATCAACGGACCGAGCTGCGCCATCCCGAGCAGACCCACCGCGAGCGACGATTTGGTCTGGTGGTACACCTGGAACGGCAGCGCGGCCGCGGTCATCGTGCTGCCGAGGAACGACACCGCCTGCCCGATCCACAGACGGCGGAAGTCGCGCGAAACCCGCAGCGGCGTCGTGTCGATCAGCAGGCCCACAGAGACACGATCCTACGGAGCCAACCGACCGTCTGAACCGAATAAACCCCCTGCGAGCGCGTAGCGTGCCCGCCATGGAACACGTGCGGGTCGAGACCGAGAACGGCGTCGCGGTGGTCACGCTCGTCGACGTCGAGCGCCGCAACGCGATGACCGCGTTGATGGTCGACGAGATCGTCGCGACGTTCGACGCGCTCGAATCCGACGGGTCGACTGCGGCCGTGATCGTCACCGGCGAGCCGCCCGCGTTCTGTTCGGGCGCCGACGTCTCGAGCCTCGGCGCGCTCGCGAACGCGGAGACCGATGCGGAACGGCGCTCGGTCACCTCGATCTACGAGGGGTTCCTGCGCGTGCTCCGGTCTCCGCTGCCCACGATCGCGGCGGTCAACGGCGCGGCCGTCGGCGCCGGAATGAACCTCGCGCTCGCGTGTGACGTACGCCTCGCGTCGGAGTCGGCGCGCTTCGACACCCGGTTCGTGAAGATCGGGCTGCATCCGGGAGGCGGCCACGTCTGGATGCTCGAGCGCGCGGTCGGACCGCAGGCGGCCGCGGCGATGGTGTTGTTCGGTGTCGCGGTCGACGGCGCCCGCGCCGCGGAGATCGGCCTGGCGTGGTCCTGCCATCCCAACGACGAGCTCCTCGACGCGGCGCGCACACTCGCCGCCCGCGCCGCCCGCGCGCCGACCGGGCTCCTCGACATGGTCAAAGCCACGCTCCACCAGGCGCCGTGGCAACCGAACTTCGAAGAGGCCGTCTCGACCGAGGTGGCCCGCCAAGCTTGGTCGCTCGGCCAGGGTTGGTTCCCACCTCCGAAGAAGTAGTCCTCAGCGGTTGACGAACTTGGCGACGAGCTCGTGTCCGCGTTCGCGCCATTCCTCGACCGTCATCGCGTACCGGATGTGATCCTCGTACACGCCTTGGATCTGGAGGAAGCGCACCGCGGTGCCCTCGTCGCGCAGCCCGAGCTTGTCGGCCACCCGCCGGCTCGACGAGTTGCGGGGAACGATCGCGGCCTCGAGGCGATGCAGCTGGAGCACGTCGAACGCGTACTGCATGATCAGCACGACCCCTTCCGGCACGTAGCCGCTGCCCGCGAGCACCTCGTCGACCCAGTACCCCACGTAGCCCATCTGGAACGGGCCGCGCTGCACGCTCCCGAGGCTGACCTCTCCCGCGAAGCGCCCGTCGAGCGTGAAGAGACCAAACCCGTACGCGGCGTCGAAATGGCGTTGACGATCCCAGGCCCCGCACCGCGACCGGAACGCCTCGCGGTCGAGGGCGGGATCGATGCTTCCCGCGTCGGGACGAGGCTCCCAGCGTTCGAGCCAGACCCGGCAGCGCAGGCGCACCTCGCGCCACGCGTCCCAGTCGTCCTGGCGCAGCGGCCGCAGCATCACCTGCGACCCGATCAGTTCCGTCACGACGTGCGCTCCTCTACCGCCGAGGCGTTTCTTATCGCATCCAGCGCGGCCGGATCCTCGAGTCCCGACATGTCGCCTGGATCCGCGCCGGTGACAACCGAACGAATCGCGCGCCGCAGGATCTTTGCACTACGCGTCTTCGGAAGAGCGGCAGTGAAGCGAATTTCTGCAGGCTTGAACGACGGACCCAGAGCGTCCACGACGCGCGCGATCAGTGCGCGTCGCAGCGACGCGTCGGGGTGAACGCCCGGTCCCGGGACGACGAAGACCCAGAGCGCTTCGCCCTTCAGGTCATCGGGCACACCCACCGCCGCCGCTTCGAGCACCGAAGGATGCGCGACCACCACCGATTCCACCTCGGCCGGTCCGAGACGTTTGCCCGCGACCTTGAGCGTGTCGTCGGACCGTCCGTGCAGGAACCACTGGCCGTCAGCGGACACACTGGCGAAGTCGCCGTGCCACCACACCCCCGGGTACCGCGACCAGTATGTCTCCAGGTACCGCTCCGGGTCGCGGTAGAGCCCGCGGGTCATTCCCGGCCACGGTTTCGTGCAGACGAGCTCGCCGACCTCGCCCCGAACCGACCGCCCTTCCTCGTCGAACACGTCGACTGCCATACCCAGCGCGGGTCCGCCCAACGAGCACGACGACAAGGGCTCGACGACGTGCGGCGACAAGAAGCACGCGCCGACCTCGGTCCCGCCCGAGATGTTGACGATCGGGCAGCGGCCGCCGCCGACGACGTCGAAGTACCACTGCCACGGCCCGTCGTTCCACGGTTCGCCGGTCGAGGCGAGGATGCGCAACGACGAGACGTCGTGGGCCAGAACGGGCTCGTCGCCGTGCGCCATCAGCGCGCGGATCAGTGTCGGCGACACCCCGAGCACGTTGACCCGGTGGCGTTCGACGAGCTCCCACAGACGATCGGGGCCCGGGTAGTCGGGCGCGCCGTCGTACATCACGAGGGTGCCGCCAACCGCGAGCGTGCCGAGAATCTCCCACGGCCCCATGATCCAGCCGATGTCGGTCAACCAAAAGAGGCGTTCACCGGGGCGCAGGTCGGTCTGGAACGCGACCTCTTCGGCCACCTTCACGGTGAAGCCGGCATGCACGTGCACCGCGCCTTTGGGCCTTCCCGTCGTGCCGCTGGTGTACGCGACGAACAACGGATGCTCACTGTCGACGACCCGGGCTTCGAACGTCGCGTCGGGAAGGTCGTCGAGACGCACGTCGCGTCCGGGCTGCATCGGCGTGTCGATCCGACCGCGCCCCACGACGAGCACCGTGTGCACGGAGGCAACCTGGGCGACCGCGGCGTCGGCGGTCTCCTTCATCGTGACGAGCTTGCCTCGCCGCGAGAAACCCTCCGCCGTCACCAAGGCGACCGCGCCCGCGTCCTGCAACCGGATGGCAACCGCGTCGGCGCCGTAACCCGAGAAGATCGGCAGGAAGAACGCACCGAGCTTCGCGATCGCGAACAGCGCGGCGACGGTCTCGGGCACCATCGGCATGAACAGCCCGATCGCGTCGCCTTCCCCAACACCGCGCGCCGCGAGACCCGCCGCGATGCGATCGGTCAGCGCCCGCAGCGCCGCGCCGCCGAGCGTGCGCGTCTCACCGTCTTCGCCTTCCCAGACGATCGCGGCGCGGTCCGCATCGAGCCGGTCGAGACACATCGACGCCGCGTTGCCCCGGCCGCCGACGAACCACGTCGCCCACTCGACACCGGCCGAGGCGTCGAGCACGCGCGCGTACGGCGTGGCGAAGGGCAACCCGAGAAAGCGGACGACCGCGTCCCAGAACCACTCGGGTTCGTCGATCGAGCGTCGCAGCAGCGTTGCGAAGTCGTCGATGTGCTCGGCGGTCATGAACCGAGCCACGTTGCTCTCGTGCAGCAGCGAGTCGTCGGGACGCCAGACGACAGGGGAAGCGGCCATTGTCGCCGAATCTAACCCGTGCCACGAGGGCCGGCGACGGCCGGATAGCGTGCCGTTCATGACCCCTCGGGCTGACGCCGACCAGCTGGTATGGCTCGATCTCGAGATGACCGGGCTCGACGTCGAACGGCACCGGATCGTCGAGATCGCGTGCATCATCACCGACTCCGAGCTCACGCTGCTGGACGACGGCATCGATATCGTGATCCACCAAGACGAAGACGCGATGGCGCAGATGGACGACTTCGTCCGCAAGATGCACACGAAGTCGGCACTGCTCCCCGCGATCGGTGCATCGACGGTGGGCGTCGACGAAGCCCAAGCCCGGACGCTCGAGTATGTGCGGTCACACGTTGCGACCGCGGGCACTGCGCCTCTCTGCGGCAACAGCATCGGTACCGATCGCAGGTTCCTCGATCGCTACATGCACGAGCTCGACACGTTCCTGCACTACCGCAGTGTCGACGTGTCGTCATTGAAGGAGCTGTGCCGGCGCTGGTATCCGGCGATCTATCCGAAGCGGCCGGGAAAGTCGGAGCAGCATCGTGCGCTCGACGACATCCGCGAGTCGATCGAGGAGCTCAAGTTCTACCGGGAGAAGCTCTTCATCCCCGTCGCGGACGCGGCCGTACCTTCGCCGTGATGTCGGTGACCATCGGTTCTGCGAACATCACGCCGTCCGACCCGGAGTCCTTGGCCCGGTAGAGCGCGATGTCGGCCGCGCGCAGCAACGATTCGGGATCGGTCGCCGCGTCGGGGAACACGGCCACACCGATGGCCGCGCTCAGACCCCAGTCCGCAGGTAGCAGCGCGTTGCAACGCCAGGCTATGTGCTCGCGCATCTCGTCGGCGAGCTGGCCCGCCCGCAGCGCGTCGGGTACGGGCGCGATCACCACGAACTCGTCGCCGCCGAGCCGTACCAGCTCGTCGTAGGCACGCGTGCGGTCGCGGAGCGCGTTGGCGCACGCGATGATCACTGCGTCGCCGGCATCGTGACCGAGCTCGTCGTTGACCGCCTTGAACCGGTCGAGGTCGAGCAGGAACACCGCCACTCGCTCGTCGTACCGTCGCGCCCGGCTCAGGTGCTGGTCGAGCGCGCGCTGCAGCCGACGCCGGTTGCCGAGGCCGGTCAGCGGTTCGGTCTCGGCCTCTTCTCTGAGCGCCCGGGTGGACGCGATCCGATCGAGCGACTGCACGAGGTGTTCCAGGACCGCGCGGATCGCGGACTCGTCCGGTGTCGACTCGTCGGCGGAGCGGATCCGCGCGGTCAGCCGCCGGCTCTTGCCCTCCTCGAGGGTCACGCTGTCGATCGAGTGCGCGTGGCCGTCGTAGTCCCAGTATCCGGAACGCAGCCGGAGCGGTGGACCGACTGCGTCGTGGTCGATCGAGAGCTCGGCCGCGATCACGCCCGGGAACGAGGCCAGCGCGAGCCCGAGCTCCTCCAGTCCCTCGGCGATCTGCTCGTCGACGAGCTGGGCCGCCACCCGGGATGCAGTCGCGGTCGCCACCTCCCGGCGCAACTGGTCGGAGTGGAGGACGCCGGCGAGTCCTTGCGCGACCTGGCGCGCGACCTGCTCGAAGAAATGGGTGGGCGAACCGAGATCGGCTTTCGGCGCGCCGGCGGTCAGTACGCCGAGTGTGACGCCGCCGCCGACGAGCGGATAACGGCCCGCAGCGCCCGCGCCGTCGTCACCGGCGCCCAGCGCCGAGAGTTGGTCGTCGGTCGTCACTTCGCCCGCGTGCACCACAATCGATTCGCGTCCCGGCATCGTCACGGTGGCGGCGACGCCGGCGACGGGATACATCTGGGCGACCACGTCGACCGCGTGCTGCAGATAGCTCGTCGGGTCGATGCTCGTCGTCTCGATCTTCGCGAGCTCGAGCAGGCACGCGCTCTCGAGGAGCTCGACGAGGAGCCCGCGGTCGGTTCCCGCTTCGCGCAACCGGGCGAGGCTGCGAACCTGGATCGCATCGAGTCGAGAGAGTGTCTCGTCGCGGTCCATCACGCGTCGACGCCCAGCGTGTCGGCGATGCGCTCGAGCTGCGCGTCGACCTCACGGGTCACGACGTCGAAGTCCTCGGGTCGCAATCGGATCGAGATCAGGAGCCGGTCGATCTCAGGGGTGGCCGGATAGCCCGGCAGCGGCGAGTGCTCCAGCGCGACCGCCTCCGCGACCCGCAGCACGCGACCCAGTGCGTGCTTGGGCTCTTCGACACCGTGCTGGTGCAGCGCGATCGCCTCGACGAACGGCTCCGGGAAGCCCCACGCGTCGAGCGCGGCAGCGCCTTCGTCGGCGTGGGTGACACCGAACGCGCAGAGCTCGGCCGCGACCTGGTCGGAGACGGTCGGGGCCGCGGTCGCGGCCGCGAACGCCTCCGCGTCTCTGCGGTGCAGCAACACCGCGCCCAGGTCGTGGAGCAGGCCCGCGGAGAAGGCGTCGGAGGTCGACAACCCGACCTTGCCGGCGATGACCGAGGCGGCCGAGGCGGTCGTGATCGCGTGGCGCCAAAAGCCGTCGGGACCGAGCTCGACCCGGCCGTCGAGCAGGCTGCACGCAGCGCTCACGGCGAGGGCCCGGACCGTGTCGAACCCCAGCATCACCGTCGCGTGGCGGGTGCTCGAGACCCGGCGGGGCGACCCGTAAAAGGAGCTGTTCGCGAGGCGCATCACCCGGGCCGCGAGCGCGGGATCGGTCTCGACGACGCGCGCGACGTCGGCCGCGCCCGTCCTCGGGTTCGAGACAATGCGGAGCACCTGCTCCGCAGCCGCAGGTTGCGCCGACAGCGCCAGCAGCTCTTGTGTGTAGCGACTCACCGACAAGATTGTCGGCGCACGGCCGGGGTGACCCAAGGGGCTCCTACAGGAGTGTGCCCAAAGCCCCGAGCAGCGTGATCACCGAGCGCTCGCGCGCCGAATGCCCCATAAGCCCAATGCGCCAGCCCTTGCCCGCGAGCTCACCGAGACCGCCGCCGACCTCGATCCCGAACCGCACCCGGAGCTCGCCGCGCAGCTTGGCGTCGTCGACACCGTCCGGCAACCACACCGACGTCAGCTGCGGGAGCACCCGGTCGAGCGCGAAGGGGCGGAACCCGAGCTCGGGCAGCGCGTCCTGCAACAGGCCGCCGACATGACGGTGTCGGGCGTGGGCGGCGTCGAGGCCCTCGTCGAGCACGACGCCCAGACCCGCGTGCAGCGCGTACAGCATCGAGATGGGGGCGGTGTGGTGGTAGCGGCGCGCGGTCCCGACGTAGTCGGCGAGGAGGCTGAGATCGAGGTACCACGACTGCGGCGGTTGCGATCGGCCCCGCACACGCTCGACGGCCCGGGCCGAGAAGCTGAGAGGCGAGAGTCCGGGCGGAACCCCGAGACACTTCTGCGTCCCGGAGTACACCGCGTCGATGCCCCACCCGTCGACGTCGACGGGGATGCCGCCCAGCGAGGTCACCGTGTCGACGAGCAAAAGCGTGTCGGTCTGTTGGAGCGCGGCGAGCGGCGCGATCTCATTCTCGATCCCGGTCGAGGTCTCCGCATGCACGACCGCGAGGAGGCGGGCGCCCGGATGCGCACGCTGCGCGTCGAGCAGCTGTTGGGGATCGATCGCCCGTCCCCACGGCGCGTCGACGCGCACGATCTCGGCACCGCAGCGGCGCGCGACCTCGCACATGCGCTCGCCGAACACACCGTTGACGCCGATGATCGCGGTGTCACCCGGTTCGAGGAGGTTGACGAAACACGCTTCCATGCCCGCCGAGCCGGTGCCGCTGATCGGCAGGGTCAGCGCGTTCTCGGTGCGGAAGATCGCCCGCAACCGATCGGCGATCTCGTCGAGCACACCGAGGAACTCGGGATCGAGATGCCCGAGCACCGGGCGTTGAAACGCTTCCATCACCTCGGGATACGGGTTCGAAGGACCCGGCCCGAGCAGCAGTTGATCGGAGTGAACCACGATCCGAGACTAGTAAGGCATGTCTCTACGCGGCTTGGAACTCGGCCAGGCAGGGAAGGCGACACCAACCGCGGCCGAGTACATGCAACGCGTCGTCGACACCGGGGTGGTCGCCAACGACCAGGCCCCGCGCGAGCTGGGCCGCGGCGCGCGCTACGCACGTGACCTCGGTGTCGGGAAGATCGATCTGTTCACGCTGCGCGACCTCTTGCACCTTCGTCGCCGCCTCGAGCGCAGCCAGCGCGGCGTCGTGCATGCGATGCGTGCGCCGGAGCGTCTGCTCGATGATGAGGACCGCTCGGGTGCTCGCGATCTCGTCCGCCGTCGAAGAACGCACCTCATGCAGATCGGACGCAATCGAACGGACGTCATCGACCGTGAGCCCGGTCAACGCCAACCCGAAGATCTCTACGTCCACAGGGTTTATGTCGGCAATTCGGGCGACAAGTAAAGCGCGGGCTGCGATCGGCCCGGGAGCTGGGGCTTCAGGCCGTGTCGCGGGCGAGACCGTCGAGGATGTCGGCCTCCGACACCAGCAGGCTCTCGAAGCCCCAGTGCCGCATCACGCTGACCACGACAATCGCGCCGCCGACGATGACGTCGACGCGCCCCGGATCGAGCCCGGGATTGTGACGGCGCTGGTCGATCGCCTCGGTTGCGAGCGTGCGGAACACCTCTTCCGCGGCGGCGCGCGTCAGCCGGAAATGGTCGATGAGGTCGCTGCGCGCGGCGTCGACACCGAGCTCGATCGCGGCCAGTGTCCACACGGTGCCCGCGGTACCGACCAGCGTCGGCGCGTCCCATGACTTGGGCATCGTGCGGGCCGCGTCGGCCAACTGGTCGCGCACCACCGACACCGCCTGACTCAGTTCCTCCGGCGACGGCGGATCGGAGTGCAGGAACTGTTCGGTGAGGCGCACGCAACCGATGTCGAGCGAGCACAGGCCGTCGGGCTCGTCGGTACCGACGATGAGCTCGGTCGAACCACCGCCGACGTCGACGACGAGATACGGCGCGGGCTGGCTCAGATTCGCGGTCGCCCCGATGAACTCGAGCCGGGCTTCGGCAACGCCTTCGAGCAATTCCGGGCGAGCACCGAGCAACGACTCGGCCGGGTCGAACAGCTCGTCGCGATTGCCCGCGTCGCGCGCTGCACTCGTCGCCGTTGCGCGTACGCGCTCGACGCCGAGGTCCTTGATCACGCCCGCGTACTCCCGGAGCACGGTCAGCACCCGTTGGATTGCGTCGGGATGCAGCCTCCGGTCGCGGTCGACGCCCTGGCCCAGACGGGTGATCTGCGTGCGCCGCTCGACGGTGACGAGTTTGGCGTCGCGGCCCGGACCGTCGACATCCGCAACGAGCAGACGGGTCGAGTTGGTTCCCATGTCGATCGCGGCGACTCGTGTCATCGCAGGTTCTCCTCCACCCAGCGCCCGACCGGATCGTCGCCACCCGCGAGGTGATACGCGAGATGGGCGTGGAGGCACTTCACCCCGCGCGCGGTTCCGCCGACTCCTCCGCTCGGACGCGGCCCCGCGTGATCGACCGCGAGCGCGGCATCGCGCTCGCGCGCGTAGCGGGCGTGGGCGGAGCCGAGCGCGCTGGACTCGACCGCGGCTTCCGCGGCGCGCACTCCCCCCGCCGACTCGAGCCGGGCGACCCGCAACGAGAGGTCGGGATCGACGAGCCAGTACCGGGTCGGCATCGGGGTCCCGTCGTCGAGCAGCGGCGCGTTGCGGATCACGGACGGATCGCCGTTCGCGCTCCGGACGACGACCTCGAAATCGGCGCGCGGAGCCCGGCCCAGGAATCGCGTGAGTGTCTCCACGTCGCGGTCGCGCGGATTCGCGGGCGGCGAGTCGGTCGTCGGCACCGCCCGAGTCTACGAAAGCCGCGTCAGGGAACCGTCGTGACGCTCGTCCCCGAAGGGGTCGGCGCACCGGGCACCACGTCGTAGACCTGCTCCCCCGGGAACACCAGGTGGAACTGCTCGCGCGCCATACGTTCGATCTCGGCCGGCGTCTGCAGCCGGGCGGCCAGCGCCGCGAGCTTGTCGTTCTGCTCCCGCAGCACATTGACGTCGTGCTGCGCGCTCGACACCTGGCGCCGCTGCGCGAGGTACGAACGGGTGGGGAACACGAACACGAAGAGGATCGCGACGAGCGCGAGGGCCGCGAGCGCGAGCCGGGCGCGAGCTCCGCGACTCATGCGGTCGTCTTCCGGGGAAACGCGTGGTGACCCAGGTACTCGGCTGCATCGCCGAGCTCCTGTTCGATGCGCAGCAGCTGGTTGTACTTGGCCACCCGATCACTCCGGGCGGGTGCGCCGGCCTTGATCTGCCCACAGTTCGTGGCGACCGCGAGGTCGGCGATGGTGGGGTCCTCGGTCTCGCCGCTGCGGTGCGACATCACGCACGTGTAGGCGGCCCGACCTGCGAGCTCCATCGTGTCGAGCGTCGCCGTGAGCGAGCCGATCTGGTTCACCTTGATGAGGATCGAGTTGGCGACACCTGCGTCGATGCCGCGCCCGAGCCGTTCCGAGTTCGTGACGAACACGTCGTCGCCGACGAGCTGTACCGACCCGCCGAAACGCGCAGTCAACGTCGCCCATCCGTCCCAGTCGTCCTCGGACATGCCGTCCTCGACGGAGACGATCGGATAGCGGGCACAGAGATCGGCGAGGTAGTCGGCGAACTCCACGCTCGTGAAGGTGCGCTTCTCACCGGCGAGGTGATAGCTCCCGGCCGAGAAGATCTCCGACGCCGCGACGTCGAGCCCGAGCGCGATCTCGGCGCCCGGCTCGTAGCCCGCCTTCTCGATCGCTGCGAGCAGGAGCTTCAACGCCTCTTCGTTCGACGGCAGGTCGGGCGCGAATCCGCCCTCGTCGCCGAGCCCGGTCGACAGACCGCGGTCGCGCAGGAGCTCCCGCAGCGCGTGGTACGTCTCGACGCCCCAGCGGAGCCCTTCGGAGAAGCTCACCGCGCCGACGGGGAGGAGCATGAACTCCTGGATGTCGACGTTGCTGTCGGCGTGGGCTCCGCCATTCAATACGTTCATCTGCGGCACCGGCAACACGTGGGCGTTCGTGCCACCCACGTAGCGGTACAGCGGCAGCCCGCACTCCTCGGCGACGGCCTTGGCCGCGGCGAGCGACACACCAAGGATCGCGTTGGCGCCGAGCCGGCCCGAGTTGTCGGTGCCGTCGAGCGCGAACAGTGAGCTGTCGAGGCCGCGCTGGTCGGCGGCATCCAGGCCGACGACCGCGTCGCGGATCTCCCCGTTTACGTGACCGACCGCGTCGAGCACGCCCTTGCCGCCGAAGCGATCGCCACCGTCTCGGAGCTCGACCGCCTCATGGGCGCCGGTGCTGGCGCCGCTCGGGACCGCGGCGCGACCCCGGGCGCCGGAGACCAGCTCCACCTCGACCTCGACGGTCGGGTTGCCGCGGGAGTCGAGAATCTCCCGACCGGCGACGTCGTCAATGATGCTCACGAGAACTCCTGGGGCCTGTGGGGGAAAAAGATAGACGCTCGCGCACTCCGAGTGGCAGCGAACGCACGTTCGGTGTGTTCCGGCGGACTCGGCGTCAACCCTCCGGCGCCGGGCTCACAGCCGGCCCGGGCGGGTCTACCTGCGCGGCGGTGGGCGGCAGCGGCACCGCCGCCGAGATCGACCGGAAGACGTCGAGCAGCTCGACCGGGATCGGGAAGATGATCGTCGAGTTCCGCTCGACCGCGATCTCGGCCATCGTCTGCAGGGTGCGCAGCTGCATGGCGCCGGGACTCGCCGCCATCATCGCCGCGGCCTGCCCGAGCTTCTCCGAGGCCTGCATCTCGCCCTCGGCGGCGATGATCTTGGCCCGGCGCTCGCGCTCGGCTTCGGCCTGGCGGGCCATGGCCCGCTGCATCTGCTCGGGCAGCCCGACGTCGCGGATCTCGACGAGCTCGACCTCGACGCCCCACGTTTCGGTCTGTTGGTCGAGGGCGACCTTCAGCTCCTGGTTGATCCGGTCGCGTTCACCGAGCAGCTGGTCGAGCTCGTGGCGGCCGATGATCGACCGCAGCGAGGTCTGGGCCACGAGCTGGGCCGCGTTGAACCAGTTCTGGATCTTGATGATCGACGCGACGGGGTCCTTCACCCGGAAGTACGCGACGGCGTCGACGGCCACGGTCACGTTGTCCTTGGTGATCACCTGCTGCGACGCGACCGGCACCGCCTGCGTCTGCAGGTTGACCCGGACGATGTGGCTGATGAACGGGGGCACGATGAAGATGCCCGGACCGCGGGCGCCCCGGCAGCGGCCGAATACGAAGAGGACCCCGCGCTCGTACTCCTGCACCACCCGCAAGCCGGAGCCGACCAGCCACAGCAACAACACGACCAGGACGATGAGGACGATGAGGACAGCCACGGCGCATTCTCCCGCACTTGAGCCCGTGGTGCCGGACTTGGGCCGAACGACGACCCGGGAGCGTCGCTAGTCGGAGACCCGAGCGGCTGCGACCCGGCCCCAGAGCCTGCGGACGACGGCCGGCTCCGCAGCCGCGAGATCGACGCCGTCGGCGGCGGCCAACGCCTCCATGCGGACGAAACGCTCCTGGAAGCGGCGAGCCCAGGCGGCGAGCGCCGACTCGCCGTCGAGTCCCCGCTCGGCGCCTGAAGCCGCAAGCACGGCCAACGCCTGCCCCAGTGCTTCGTCGTCTGCGGGTTCGGCGGTCGGGGCCGCGCCGAGGTCAGGGGTCAACCCGATCGACGCCGCCTTCCGCAACAGCTTCTGCACGTAGATGAGCGCCGGGAGACCGGGCGTGATCCCCTCGACCAACGAGGTGTGACCCTTCTCGCCCGTCTTGATCTGCTCCCAGTTCGTCACCACCTCGTCGGCAGTGTCGGCCTCGACCGTCCCGAACACGTGGGGATGACGGCGCACGAGCTTGGCGTGGATGCCCCGGGCCACGTCGGCGATCGTGAACGCGCCCGCCTCCGACGCCAGGACCGAATGGATCATCACCTGGAAGAGCAGGTCGCCGAGCTCGTCCTCGAGCCCGTCGTACGCACCGGTGGGAATGTCGCCGGCGGGCGCGTCGGCGGGGAGCTCGTCGATCGCAGCCGTGACCTCGTACGCCTCCTCGATCACGTGCCGGCGCAGCGAGTGATGCGTCTGGGCCGCGTCCCACGGGCACCCGCCCGGACCCCGCAGCCGCTCGGTCAGTGCGAAGAGTCGCGCGAGCTCGCCTGCGACCGAGACGTCGCCGGTGTCGACGAACACCGACGTGAGGTGGTCGGGCTCGACGGCCTGGTCGAGTTGCGCGAGCTCGACCGTCACGAGCTTCTCCTCGGGCAGGCCAAGACCTTGCAGCACCACGACCTCGTGCTCGGGGGGCAGTACCTCGAGCAACGCGAGCTTCACGTCGGACAACACGAAGCGCGTGTCGCACTGCGCGAGCAGCATCGGTCCCGAGAATCCGGCGGAGTCCACGGTGAACGTGCGGGCGTCGATGACTCGGGCGCCCGTCATGGGGTCGATGCCGAGGCGGTTCCAGGCGATGTCGGCGAACGAGAGCCCGGGCACGATCTCGATGTCGATACCGACCCCGCGGAGCAACAGCACTGTGCGCTCCGCGACCGACGGGCTCCCCGGCACCGCGTACGCGACCTCACCGTGCTCGTGCGCGGCCTCCACCACCCGGGCCGCGATCGCCGCGTACACGGTGTCGAGGTCGTCGCCGCTGTCGTACAGGAGGTCGAGCGGTTCGAGCTCGAGCCCCTCACGGGCGAGATCGTCGACCGCGGGGTGACGGGCGGTACGGACGAACCGGACCGGAATGCGCTGCAGTGCCGCCCGGGCGGCGGGCAACAACAGATCGATCCCGGCCGGACCCAGACCGACCACGACGACGCGAGGCGGGCTCACCCGGCGGCAGGAACGGTTGTGGTCGTGGTGGTGGGCGGTGCGCACGCGGCGGTCTTCTCCCGGCACGTACGTACGGCGGGGACGGCGGGCGCGGCGATGTTGAAGAACAGCTGACCCTGCTGCTGGTCGACGGCGAGGCTGCCGGTACCGAACTGCGGATTGATCCATACCTTCATCGACTGCAACCGCAGGTCACGCGCGACGAGCGGGTTCCGCGACAACGCCGAGGTCAGGTCGGCCTGCAGGTCGGCGTACGACGCGTGGTTGACGACGATCACGTGGTAGCCGTACTGCGACTTCACGGGTCCGGTCGGGATACCGAACGGAGCCGCGTACGCCGCGGCCTCGAACGGCGCGACGAACGTGCCCTTGCGCAGGCACCCCACCGCGCCACCGACCTTCGCCGACGCGGTATCCGTCGACTTGGTCTTGGCGAGCCCGGCGAACGACGCGCCACCTTTGAGTTGGGTCAGAATCGACTGCGCGGTCGCTTCGTCCTTGACGAGGATCTGTGACACGACCCGACCGGACGGGCAGAGATCGGTGGCGAACTCGTCGTAGAGCGCTTGTTCCTTGGCCGGCGTGAGCGTCGTGTAATACGCGCCGACCGCTTCCGAGCGCGCCTGCCGATCGACCAGGATCGTTTGGAACGACTTCGGGAACGACGCGAAGACCACGCCCTTGCCCACGAAGGTCTGCTGTCCCGACGCGTTGGTCTGGAGCTCGCTGTCGAGCGCGAAACTCTGTTTGGCATCCTGCGTCGCGGCTGTGCGGGCCGCGTCCGTGATGGTGAGCTTGAGCGTCGAGAACTGCGCGTCGACCGCGGCCTGCTCCACCAGCTGACTCAGATAGCTCGTCGACACGTCTTGGGCCGTCGTGCTCTTCTGGTCGCCACCGAGGCTGAAGCCGTGACCCTTCAGGAGCGACTGGAACTGCGCGCTCCCCACCAGCTCGCCAAGCTGTTTGCGGTACTCGGCGCTCGAGATGCGGATCGTGTGCTTCCCGGTGGAGTCGGTGTACGACATCGACGCCGCGTCGGTCGACTTGTTCGAGCAACCCGTGAGCCCGACGACGCCCACTGCACCGACGAGAAGGGGAACCGCGAGACGGCGGAACCGGCTGGAAATCATCGGCCGGATGGTACCTGGGCCGGTCACGGTGCGGACGTAGCGAGCCCCCCGGGCGAAGCAAGGGAGCCATGTTGAATTGGGCTGATCGCGTCGAGCAACCTGAGCAGTGCCTGGGCGATCGAGAGGTCGCCGGCCGCCTTGACCGGCACGACGACCGCGCCGGGAAGGATCTGCGCGCCCGCGATCAGGCGCTGCAAGCGGACCTCCTGCGACTTCAGCAGGTGCCACCCGTCGAGGCGGGCCCTGCCCTTCTGCACCGACACGGCACGGATGCCGAGACGGAGGCACGCGGCGCGCAGGCGGGCGACGTCGAGCAACGCGAGTGCGGGTGCAGGCAGCGGTCCGTAACGGTCCTCCCACTCCGCCTTCACGTCCTCGACGTCGGCCGGCGTGGTCACCGCCGCGAGCCGCCGGTACGCCTCCATCCTTACATCGTCGCGTGCGACGTAGCTGTCGGGCAGGTGCGCGGTGACGGGGAGGTCGATCTGCACCTCGGAGGGAACGTCACGAACCTCGCCGGTGAGCTCGCCCACGGCTTCGGTCACCATCTCGACGTAGAGGTCGAACCCGACCGCGGCGATGTGGCCCGACTGCTCGGCACCGAGCAGGTTGCCCGCGCCGCGGATCTCGAGGTCGCGCATCGCGATCTTGAAGCCGGAACCGAGATCGGTGAACTCACCGATCGTCTTCAACCTCTCGTACGCCTGTTCACTCAACGACCGGTCGGGCGGATAGAGCAGATACGCGTACGCGCGCTGACCGCGACGCCCGACCCGTCCCCGCAATTGATAGAGCTGCGACAGACCGAGCATGTCCGCCCGATCGACCACGAGCGTGTTGACCGTCGGCATGTCGAGGCCGCTCTCGACGATCGTGGTGCACACGAGCACGTCGTGCTCGTGGTCCCAGAACTGCTGCACGACCCGTTCGAGTCGGTTCTCATCGAGCTGACCGTGCGCGATCGCGACGCGTGCTTCGGGGACGAGTCGCTTGATGTCGTTGGCGACGTGCGCAATATCGTGCACGCGGTTGTGCACGAACAGCACCTGGCCTTCGCGCAGCATCTCGCGCCGGATCGCCTCGGACACCGCACGTTCGTCGAACTCGCCCACGTACGTCAGGATCGGTTGGCGGTCTTCGGGAGGCGTGTTGACGAGCGACAGATCGCGGATCCCGGTGAGCGACATCTCGAGTGTGCGCGGGATCGGCGTAGCGGTGAGGGTCAGCACGTCGACGTTCGCCCGGAACTCCTTGATGCGCTCCTTGTGCTGCACGCCGAAGCGCTGTTCCTCGTCGACGACGAGCAGACCCACGTCCTTGAACGCGATGTCGGCGCCGAGCAGACGGTGCGTGCCGATCACGATGTCGACGCTGCCGTCGTTCAGGCCCTTGATGACGTCGTTCTGCTCCTTGGCCGTGAGGAAACGCGAAAGCACCTCGACGCGCACCGGGTAGTTCGCGAACCGTTCCCGGAACGTCTGCCCGTGCTGACTCGCGAGCAACGTGGTCGGCACGAGGATCGCGACCTGCTTGCCGTCGAACACCGCCTTGGCCGCGGCGCGCAGCGCGACCTCGGTCTTGCCGTAGCCGACGTCGCCGCAGATGAGCCGGTCCATCGGGACCGGGCGCTCCATGTCGGCCTTGGTCTCGACGATTGCCTTGGCCTGGTCGGGCGTCTCCTCGTACGGGAACGCCTCTTCGATCTGGTTCTGGAACGGCGTGTCGGGCCCGAACACGTGACCGACGGTCGCGAGCCGGCGGCGATACAGCACGACGAGCTCGCCCGCGATGTCGCGCACGGCCTTGCGTACCTTGGCCCGGGCCTTGTCCCAGTCGGCGCCGCCCATCTTCGAGAGCTTCGGCTCCTCGCCACCGGTGTACTTGCGGAGGAGGCCGATGTCCTCGGAGTCGACGTAGACGCGATCGCCGCCCTTGAACTCGACGACGAGGCGATCGCGCGTGACCCCGAACATCTCCTTGGTCTCCATGCCGTGATAGCGGCCAACGCCATGCACGCGGTGGACGACGAAGTCGCCCACGGTGAGACCCTCGTAGTGGTCGATCCCCTTGCGCGCACCGCGCGCGCGACGGTGGACGCGCCGGCGACCGGTGAGGTCGGCTTCGGCGACGAACGCGACCTGTTGGGTCGGCAGCACCGCACCCCGGTCGAGGGGCGCGACGACGATATGGATGCCGGGCGTCTTCAGGACCGGGCCCGAGTCGGGCACGTCGGTGATGCGGTCGACGAGGACACCCTCGTCGGAGAGGATCTGCTGGATGCGGTCGGCGCTGCCGCTGCCTTCGGCGGCGATGAAGACCTTGAAGCCGTCGCGTTTCAGCGAGTTGAGGCGCTGCGCGAGCGCGTCGGTGTCGCCGACGACGGGATCGAACGCGCTCGCGGCGAGGATCGGCGTGTCGGGCGAGTCCGGGACTGCGAGTACGGGCACCGGTTGCGCCTTGGTGTGCGCAAGCAGACGTTCGAAGGGGAGGGAGAGACGCGGGGTGTCGTCCTCGTCGACCGGCTTCCCCCACGTGATGGCGAGGGTCTGCGCGAGCGCGGCCTCCTCGTCGAGGAGCTCCTGGGCGCGGTCGCGCAGGCGGCGGGGCTCGATGAGCGCGACGAGCGCCGACGGCGGCAACAGGTCGGGCAGGAGCCGCTCGTCGGATGTCAGCCACGGCAGCCACGACTCCATGCCGTCGAACGTGTTGCCCTCGGCGAGGCGCTCCCATTGCTCGCGGCCCCACGGTTGGGTCTGCAGCAGCTCCCGGGCCCGGGCCCGGACCTCGTCGGTCGGCAGCAGCTCGCGCACCGGGAAGATCCAGGCGTGGGTGATCTCGCCGGTCGAGCGTTGGTCGGCCACCGAGAAGTGCGAGAGGCGATCGACCTCGTCGCCCCACAGGTCGATGCGGACCGGGTGATCGGCGGTCGCGGGATAGACGTCGACGATCGATCCCCGCACCGCGACCTCGCCGCGCGCCTCGACCTGGTACTCGCGGCGGTAGCCGATGTTGACCAGCTGCGCGACGAGCTCGTCCCGGTCGACCTGGGAGCCCTTGCGGATGACGACGGGTTCGACGTCCTCGACGTGCGGCCCGAGGCGCTGCACCAGCGCCCGGACGGGGGCGACGATCGCGCGCGGGAGCTGATCGCCGCCGACGCGCAGCCGCCAGATGACTCGCAGGCGGCGGCCCATGGTCTCGGTGGCGGGCGAGACCCGCTCGAACGGCAACGTCTCCCAGGCGGGGAACAGCTCGACCGCGTCGTCGCCGAGGAATTCGCGCAGGTCGGCCGCGATGCGCTCGGCCTCGACGCCGGTGGGGACGGCCACGACGATGGGGCGACGGGCGGTCGAGCGCGCCAGCGTGGCCGCGAACAGGGCGCGCGCCGGTTCGGGGACGGCCACGGCGCGCGCGGTCCCGCCGGTCGCGGCGGCGATCGCCGGATCGTCAGCGAAGAGGGTGGTGAGCCCGGCGAGTGTGGGAGGCATGAGCGCGCGTTCTACCCGGGAACGCATCCGCGCCCCGGGTGGCACCAGCGTAGACCCGAAAACTCCACCAACAGTTGTCGGAGATATCCGCACCATGTGCGGAAAAGTCCGACAACTGTTGGTGGGGTGATCCGGACTTACTCGGGGTCGGGGGTGCGCGCGTTGTAGCGGTTCATCGCGGTCTGGACACCGTCGCTCACGATGAGCTCGACCGCGTCGGCGGCCTCCTCGATGGTGACGTCCATCGACTCGCGGTCGCGCTTGGAGACCCGGGAGAGCACGTGGTCGGCGCCCTTCTCCTTCGACGGCGGCTTGCCCACGCCGATCCGCACCCGCAAGAACTCCTCGGTGTGCAGGTGTTGCTTGATCGACCGCAAGCCGTTGTGCCCGGCCAGCCCGCCGCCGACCTTCACCCGCAACACCGCGGGCGGGAGATCGAGCTCGTCGTGCACGATCACGATCTGGTCGGGCTCGATCCCGAGCCGGCGCACGAGTCCCGCCACCGCCTCGCCGGAGTCATTCATGTACGTCAGCGGGATCGCGAGCGCGACGCGCCGCGAGCCGATCCGCACCTCGTCGCTCCGGGCGCGGCCCTTCCAACCGTGCAACTTGCCGCCGTGGCGACGCGCCAAGAGCTCGACGACCTCGGCACCCACGTTGTGCCGAGTACGCGCGTACTCGGCGCCCGGATTGCCGAGCCCGACCACCAAGAGGTCGACGGGCACCGGTGCGCGCTACTCCGCGGCGGGCGTCTCGGCCGACGCGGCGCCGGCTTCCGGAGCCGCACCTTCGACCGCTTCGCCTTCGGCGCCCTCGGCCACCTCGGCGACACGGGGTGCCGAGATCTGGGCGACGAGCTCGTCGGGGTTCTGCAGCACGGTGACGCCGTTTGGCACGGTGAGGTCACGTACGTAGATCTGACCACCGATCTCGAGGGCACTCACGTCGTGCTCGATCGACGGCGGGAAGTCGGCGGGCTTGGCCTCGACCGTCAACGTGTGCACGAGCTGCTCGAGCACACCGCCGCGCACCGCGCCCTCGGCCTCGCCGACGAGGTGCACGGGGATCTCGGCCTGGATCGTCTGGTCGGCGCGGACCCGCACGAAATCGACGTGGATCACATTCCCCTGCACCGGGTGGCGCTGGAGCTCACGGGCGATCGCGAGCTCCTCGGTGCCGTCGATGTTCAAAGTGATCAGCGTGTTCATACCGCTGCCGCCGGAAAGGATCTTCACGAGCTCTCGCTGGGACACTGCGACGGACACGTTGTCGACGCCGAGGCCGTACACGATGGCGGGAACAAGACCCTCGACCCGGACGCGACCCGCAGGGCCCTTCCCGGCTTCGGTACGGCGTTGTGCGATGAGCGTGGCGTCAGCCATGGCGCGTCAATCCTCGTGAGACGAAAAGGTGAACAGGGGATTCTCGCGCAAGTGCACCCCCGAGAGGGAATCCCCCTCAGATCAGCGCCGGATCGAAGGAATTCGGGATCTGGGCGGGCGGCGTGCCCACGACGATCGCGATCTCCTCGAGATTCTTCAGCGGAATGGTCGTCGGGTCGCCGACGAACTTCGTCCCGCCGACGTAGATCGCCACCGACTTGGCCGGCGCGCAGTCGTTCGCAAAGCACGTCGACGTCAGTCGCACGTTCCATTCGATGAACAGCTGCCCGAGGGTGTTGTCCTTGTGGGTCGCGGATTCGGTGTGCAACACGCCGCTGATGTCGTGGGTGTGCAACGGCGAGATGCACGCCTTGTCACACGGAACCGCGATGCCTCCGTACGACTTCACGCCGTCGGAGGTGAACGTGTGCACCGCCGGGTTCGTTATGTCGATCCCGAGCGCGGCGGGCACGATGATGGGCTTGCCGTCGACGAAGACGTCGAGGTGCGAGTGCACGTGGTACTGCAGCTGCTCGGCATCCTCGGGAACGAGCCCCGCCTTCGCGGCGAGCACCATGGGATCGCTCGGCGCCGGGTACGGCGTCGGATCGCTCGCCGAGGGCGCGGTCGCCGTGATCGTCACCGACCCCGCCGATCCGCCGGAGCGCGGTTTCGAGGAACCACCGCACGCGGCGAGCGCGACCGCAAGACCGATGGCGACGACGATCGAGATGTGCGCGCGCCGACGCGCGCCGCGCTTCGACTTCATCACATGTTGTCGCCGCCGAAGAGCTCGCTCACCGAGCCATCTTCGAATACGGCGTCGATCGCCTCGGCCAGCAGCGGTGCGATCGAGAGCACCCGGAGCGTGTCGAAGCGCTTGTCGTCGGGGATCGGAACCGTGTTGGTGACGACGACCTCTTGGATCGGCCCGTTCTTCAACCGGTCGACGGCCGGGCCCGACAGCAGGCCGTGCGTCGCCGCGATGTACACCTCGGTCGCGCCCCGGTCGATCAACAGGTTCGCGGCGCTGACGACCGTGCCCGCGGTGTCGATCATGTCGTCGACGATGATGCACGTGCGGCCCTCGATGTCACCGACGACCTCGGTCGCGACCGCGACGTTGTGCGTGCCCTTAGGCCGGCGCTTGTCGATGAAGGCGATGTCGGAGCTCAGCCGGTCGGCGAACCGGCGGGCGAGCTTGCCGCCACCCGCGTCGGGGGCGACGATCACCGCGTCGCCGACCACGTTCTGCTTGAGGTACTCCGCGATCACCGGTACCGCGGTGAGGTGGTCGACGGGGAAGTCGAAGAATCCCTGGATCTGACCGGTGTGCAGGTCGACGGTAACCACACGGTCGGCTCCGGCCGCGGTCAACATGTCGGCGACGAGACGCGCGGTGATCGGTTCGCGACCCTCGGCCTTGCGGTCCTGGCGCGCGTATCCGTAGAACGGGCACACCGCGGTGATCCGTTTCGCCGACGCGCGCTTGGCCGCGTCGATCATGATCAACTGCTCCATCAACAGGTCGTTGATCGAACCGCCGTGGGTCTGAAAGACGAACACGTCGGCGCTGCGGATGTTCTCGCCGTAACGGCAGTAGATCTCTCCGTTGGCGAAGGTCGAGAGCACGCATTCGCCGAGCGGGAGCTTGAGGTGTTCGGCGACCTCGTTCGAGAGCTGCGGGTGTCCGCGACCTGCCACGAGAATCAGGCGTTTCTTGGTGAGCACCTCCATCAGGCGCCATCCTCGCGCGTCGGACGTGTGTCGCGCGCAGGATTGCCGCGCACATGTCGTCCGGGAGGCACGTCGTGGGTGACGACGGAACCCGCGCCCGTGTCGGCGTCGTCACCGAGATCGATCGGCGCGACGAGGGACGTGTGCACACCCGTGTGGGTCCCGTCACCGATCCGGGTGCGGTGTTTATTCGTGCCGTCGTAGTTCGCCGTGATCGTGCTGGCGCCGAGGTTCACACCCGTTCCGATGTCGGCGTCGCCGATGTACGACAGGTGCGGGACCTTCGTCCCCTCGCCGATCTCGGAGTTCTTCACCTCGACATACGTACCGACCTTCACCCCGTTGGCCAGGCGCGTTCCCGGTCGTACGTACGCGAACGGTCCCACTTCACAGTCGTCGCCGATCTCGCACTCGCGCGCCACGGTGTTCGAGATGCGCGTGCCCTCGCCGACCACGACGTCGGTCAGACGGCAGTCAGGCCCGACCACCGAACCCGCCCCGACTGCGGTGCGGCCTTCGAGGATCGTGCCCGGAAGGAGGCGGACGTCGGCCTCCAGCTCGACCCCCGCGTCGACGTAGGTGCACAAGGGGTCGACCATCGTGACGCCCGCGCGCATCCACCCGCGGTTGATCCGGCGCCGCAGCTCGGCCTCGGCCTGGGCGAGCTCGGCCCGGTCGTTGACCATGATCGCCTCGCCCGCGTCGTCGGCCTCGATCGCGACGACGTTGTGACCTGCCTGACGCAATACCGCGATCGCATCGGTCAGGTAGTACTCGCTCTGCGCGTTCTCGGGACTCAGTCGCCGTAGCGCGGGGGCGAGCAGTCCCCGCCGGAAGCAGTAGATCGACGTGTTGATCTCGTTGATCTCGCGCTCTTCCGGAGTGGCGTCGGCGTGCTCGACCACGCTCGCCACGCGCCCGTCTTTGCCCCGCACGACCCGACCCAGGCCGTTCGGATCGGCGACCGTCGCCGTGAGGATCGCGGCCGCGGCGTCTTGCACGCGATGCTCGGTCGCGAGCCGCGCGATCGTCTCCGCCCGAACCAACGGCGCGTCGCTCGGCAGGACGAGGATGTCGTCCTCTGCGTCGAGATCGTCGAAGACGGTCAGCGCGACGCTGACCGCATCGCCGGTGCCGCGCTGCACGCGTTGCTCGACGAACTCGACCGGCACCTCGGTGACGAGTTGGTCCTGGAGTGTCTTCGTCACCCTTTCGGCCGCGTGGCCGACCACGACCACGATCCGTTCGAGCGGCAACTCCGCGAGCGCGTCGATGACGTGCAAGACCATCGGTCGACCGCAGAGCGGGTGCAGCACCTTCGGGGTCGTGGAACGCATCCGCGTGCCTTCACCCGCCGCCAGGACAACCGCGCTCAGGGGTCGGTACTGCCTCATGTGGCTCCTCGTCTCCTCGAGCTCGGGGGGAAGGTTTCGAACCTTCGCTAAGGGCTTCAAAGGCCCCTGTGCTGCCGTTACACCACCCCCGAAAGGCGATATCAATCTACCGACGGGAGCCTCGGGGGAAGGTCCGGAGACGGCTTCTGATACCTTCACCCCTCGTCATGGGCTCACTGATCAAAAAGCGCCGCAAGCGCATGCGCAAGAAGAAGCACAAGAAGCTGCTGAAGAAGACCCGCTGGCAGCGTCGTCAGCAGGGTAAGTAAGCAGCGGCCGCCCTGTGGGGCGGCCGTTTCGCGTCACGACCGGGTTTGCACGCCCACAGCCACGGTCGACGCGAGCCAGACCGAACCGGCGACGGCTGCCTGCACCCGGGCACGCGCGGCGTCGGCCTCGGCCCGGTCTTCGAACACCACCGCGTACGACGATCCGCTCCCGGCCAGCACCGCGGGTGCGCCGGCCGCGGACTCGACCGCGCCCCGGAACCGGGCCAGACGCGGCTCCACGTCCTCGGCCGCGGCTTCGAGGTCGTTGACCTCGGCGTGCGGTCCGCCGAGCGCGTCCCACGCCCGGTACACGGCCGCGGTCGAGCATCCGAACTCCGGCGTCGCGACCACAACCGAGAGCGACGGCACCGCGCCGGCGCGCAGCTCGTCGCCGATACCCCCCACGTGCGCGAACCCTCCCTGCAGACAGAAGGGCACGTCGGCGCCGAGCGTCGCCGCGAGGGTGGGGTCGCCTTCGAGCGCGCTCAGCACCGCAGCGGCGTCGGCGGATCCGCCCCCGAGCCCGGCGCCGTTCGGAATGCCCTTGTGCAGCGCGATGTGCACCGTCGCGGCGCACGCGTCGGCGGCGCGCCAGGCCAGATTCGTGGCGTCGGCCGGGACGCCGGCCGCGAACGGACCGTCGATCGTCATCGACGTGCGCGCCGCGGGCGTGATCACCAGCGAGTCGTAGGGCTCGTCGATCGAGACCATCGTCGCGTCGAGCTCGTGGTAGCCGTCGGGACGCGTCGCGGTGATGTGCAACGACAACGTGAGCTTGGCGAACGCGCGGACGCGCACCTCATGCATCGGCGAGCCGCGCCCATTCGGCGAGCGAGAGGGTCTCCGCCCGCGCCTGCGGATCGACGTGCGTACTCGCGAACTGGGCGGCGTCGATCCGGCCCTCGAGGGTGTTGCGCAGCGTCTTGCGCCGCGTTGCGAAGCCCGCGCGCACGAGCTCGAACATGCGACCGAGATCGCGCACCTCGACCGGCGGCGCGTCGTGCCGCACGAGACGCACCAGGGCGCTCTCGACCTTCGGCTTGGGGATGAAGACGTTCGGCGACACCGTGCCCACCACCTTGGCGGTCGCGTAGTAGGCGACCTTGACCGACACCGCACCGTACGCGTCGTCACCGACGCCGGCCGCGAGCCGTTCGCCCACCTCGCGCTGCACCATCACGAGCATGCGCGTGATCATCGGGGCCGAGTCGAGGGCGCGCATCACCACCGGTGTGGCCACGTTGTACGGCAGGTTGGCGACCATCACCCAGGGCGCCCCGTCGCCGAGTCTCGTGTTCCAGTCGACGCGCAACGCGTCGTCGTTGACCACCTCGACGTCGAGCCCGGCCACGACCTCCTCGAGCGGAGGGACGAGATGGCGGTCGAGCTCGATGGCGCACACGTGCACACCCGCGTCGGCGAGCACCGTCGTGAGCGAACCGATACCGGGACCGACCTCGACCACGCGGTCGTCGGGTTGCAGCTCCGCGAGCCGAACGATCCGGCGCGCGGTGTTGGGATCGGCGAGGAAGTTCTGTCCGAGCGCCTTCGACGGCCGCACACCGTGACGCGTGAGGAGATCGTTGATCGCGCTCGGCGTCACCGCTCGACGCCGAAGACTCGCATCGCGTTCGCGCGCGTGAGCGCGGCGATCTCGTCGGGTTCCACACCTCGGGCCCGCGCTAGCGCTGCGCCGACCGCTAGGACGAGCGCGGGTTCGTTGGGCCTGCCCCGGAACGGTTCGGGCGTGAGGAACGGCGCGTCGGTCTCGACGAGGATGCGATCGGAAGGAGCGACGCGCGCCGCGTCGCGGAGGTCTTCCGCATTCTTGAACGAGACAATGCCGCTGAACGACAGGTAGCACCCGCGTTCCAACGCGCGGCGGGCCTCGTCGGGGCCGCCGGTGAAGCAGTGGAAGATCGTACGGTCGGGCACACCTTCGTCGTCGAGCACGCGGAACGTGTCGTCCCAGGCGTCGCGGGAGTGGATGACGAGCGGCTTGCCGATGCGGTTCGCCAGCCGCACCTGGAACCGGAAGGCGGTCTCCTGCTCGTCGCGCGGCGAGTGCTCGTAGAAGAGGTCGAAGCCGCACTCCCCGATCGCGATGCACCCGTCCGAGACCGCGAGCGGTTCGAGGAGATTCCACTCGATGCCGAGCTTCGACGCGTCGTGCGGATGCAGTCCGACCGCGGCGTATACGTCGGGATCGCCGGCGGCGAGCGTCATCGCGGCTTGCGACGTCTCCAGATCGGTGCCGACGCAGACCATCCACTCGACGCCCGCGGCGCGCGCCCGCGCCGCCGACGCTTCGCCACCCTCGAGTTGGAGATGGCAGTGGGAGTCGACCCAGCGCGCGCTCACGCGTCTTTTCGGGGGAACAGGGGCTCGCCCTTTTCGAGGGTTGCGCCCGTGGGGAGCAGTCCCCACGCGGCGGCGTCGGGCAGCCGTTGGTCCTCGGGCCGGCCGCTCAGGCCGAGCCGGCGCCAGAGCTCCGCGGCCGCGTTCGGGATCACGGGCGAGGCGAGCAGCGCGATGATCCGCAGCGACTCGAGACAGTCGCCCAGGACCTTGGCGACCGCCTCCGTGTCGCCCTGTTTGTTGAGCGCCCAGGGCGCGGAGTCCTCGATGTACCCGTTGGTCGCCCGGATGAGGTCCCACACCGCGCCCAGGCCGCTCGCGAAATCGAGACGGGTGAGCGCTTCCGCCATCGCCGCGAACGTCGTCGCGGCAGCGTCGCGCAGCGGACCGTCGGCGCGCGCGTCGGGGACCACACCGTCGCAATAGTTCATCGCCATGTTCAACACGCGGTTCGCGAGGTTGCCGAAGTTGTTGGCCAGGTCGGAGTTGTAACGCTGGACCATCTGCTCGTAGGAGAAATCGCCGTCGGGCCCGAAGCGCTGGTCGGCCATGAAGTGGTAACGGAACCCGTCGACACCGAAGTCGGCGACGAGATCGGCCGGTGCGATCTGGTTCAGGCCGGTCTTGCTCATCTTCTCGCCACCGACGAGCAACCAGCCGTGGGCGAACACGCACCGCGGCAGCTCGAGGCCGGCCGCCATGAGCATCGCGGGCCAATACACCGCGTGGAACCGGAGGATGTCCTTGCCGACGAGGTGGTAGTCGGCGGGCCACCACTTCGCGAAGCGTTCGTCGTCACTCGCGTAGCCGACCGCGGTGCAGTAGTTGAACAGCGCGTCGACCCACACGTACGCGACGTGCGCGGGGTCCCACGGGAGCGGGACGCCCCAGTCGATCGACGTGCGGCTCATCGAGAAGTCGTTGAGGCCGCCGCGAATGAACCCGAGCACCTCGTTCAGACGTGACTCGGGTTGCACCGCTTCCGGATGCTCGGCGTAGTACGCAAGGAGGCGGTCGGTGTAGCGCGAGAGCTTGAAGAAGTAGTTCTGCTCCACGACGTGCTCGATCACGGTGCCGTGAATCGGGCACTTCCCGTCAACGAGCTCGTCCTCGGAGTAGTACGCCTCGCACGAGACGCAATAGAGCCCCTCGTACGTTGACAGCTCGATGTCGCCTGCGTCGTAGATCTTCTGCAGGAAGTCCTGCACCGCCGTGTAGTGGCGCGGCTCGGTCGTGCGGACGAAGTCGTCGTAGGCGATGTCGAGGGCGTCCCACGCGTCGCGGAAGTGACCGGCGACCTCGTCGACGAGCTCCTTCGGCGTCACGCCCTTCGCTTCGGCCGCCCGTTGGATCTTGAGGCCGTGCTCGTCGGTGCCGGTCAGGTAGAAGACCTCGTCGCCGAAGAGGCGGCGCCAGCGGGTCAGGACGTCGCCCGCGACGGTCGTGTACGCGTGCCCGATGTGCGGCACGTCGTTGACGTAATAGATCGGGGTCGTCACGTAGAAGCGGGTCATGGAGACTCTCATTGTGCCCGACCCTGTCCGGGAGCCGGTCGGGTTTCCCAGTCGGCTTTCCCGGTCGGCGTTCCCGGTCGGCGTCGGGTCAGCCCTTCAGCTCGACCACGTCGCCGGGTTGCAACTTCCAGCGCTCGAAGCTGCCGGATCGGGCCTCGATCACGAACGCGGAACGCCAGACGACGCGCGACACGCGCCCCGGCGCCATGCACGCGAGGTGCAAGACAGTGCCGGCGCCGTCGCAGAACGCGACGTCGATCGGGAAACGCATGCGAAACGTGTGGACCTGCCGGCAGGGCCGGATCACGAACGCGCCCTCGATGTCGTCGCGGCCGACGAGACCGCGCGTGCGCTGCCGGCGGGAACCTGCCACCTCGGCGGCGGCCAGCACGTCGTCGTCGCGAACGAGCCAGGTCATGAACGATTCCTACACGTTGAACCGGATCTCCATGACGTCACCGTCTCGGACCTCGTAATCCTTGCCCTCGACCCGGAGTTTCTTCAGCTCTCGCGCCTTGGCCCAGGTGCCGACCTCGAGCAGCTCGCGCCAGTCGATGACCTCGGCCCGGATGAAGCCCCGCTGCAGATCGCTGTGGATCACGCCCGCGCACTCGGGCGCCTTGGCCCCGGCCCGGAACGTCCACGCCCGGGACTCGTCCTCGCCCGTCGTGAAGAACGTTCGCCGCCCGAGCATTCGGTACGCCGCCTGCGCGACCGAGTCGAGCGCGGAGGGACCCAGCCCGTAGGAGTCGCGCATCTCGGCCCGGTCTTCGGGGGCGCACGCTGCGATCTCGGCTTCGATGTCGATCGGCACCGGGAGCACGTCGTCTTCGGCGGGGAGCGGCGCTTCGCTCGCGCTCTCCTCGCCGGTATTGGCGACGATCAGCACCGGCTTGGTGGTGATGAGGAAGACGGGCGCGAGCCGGGCAAGATCCTCGGGCGAGAACCCGCCCCGCCGGATCGGCGTGCCGTCGGACAAGAGCGCGTTCGCCCGCTCCAGCGCCTCGACCTCGGCCAGGATTTCCTTGTCGCCGCTCTTGGCGGCCCGGCGCTGACGCGTGATGCGCTGCTCGACGCTCGCGAGATCGGCGAGCACCAGCTCGAGCTCGAGCGCGGCGAGATCACCCTCTGGATCGGGCTCGACCCCGCCGTCGGCAAAGGCGCGCAGCACGATCAGGACCGCGTCGCAGTTGCGCAGGCTGCCGAGGAACTTGGCGCCGAGACCCTCGCCGGGCTTCGACCCGGGCGGCAACGCGAGGTGCACGAGCTCGAACCCGGCCGCGACCGTCTTCTTCGAATTCGCGGCCTCGGTCAGGGCCAAAAGCCGCTCGTCCGGGAGGCTCGCGACGCCGACCGCGGCTTCGTACTCGCTGGGCACAGGCAGGCTGGTCAGCGCGCTGAACAGGCGGTTCGCGCCTGCACCCGTGAATCCCATGAGCCCGAGGTTCTCCATCGGGGCGCAGGCTACCGATCAAGTAGCCTCCGTCCCCCTATGAGCAAGAAGACGAAGAAGCGCAAGCTCAAAGCCCGTCGTAACAAGGCAAATCACGGCAAGCGGCCGCGCGCCGGTCGTTAGGACCCGCACGCCCGGCCCGCCCGCGCGCGGCGCTACCAACGTGGATGGACAACAGCTCTAGCGGGCGCTCTCGCTGATCCAGCGGGCACCCTTTTCGAGGGCCGGCGCGGGGACGTCTCCGAGGACTCCCACGAAGAGCTCGGCGACCGTCGTGCCCGCGAGCTCGGCTCGCCAGGCGGCATCGGCATCGATGAAGACCCGGTGGATCCCGCAGACAGGCGTGTAATCGCGCGCCGGCATCGCGATCGGGCCGCGGCGGCGGATCTCGCTGCAGCGAAACGCAGGCTCGGCGCCGTCGATCGCCTCGACCACCTCGAGCACGCTGATCTCCGCGGCAGGACGAGCCAGGCGGTAGCCGCCGCGCGCACCCTTCACGGTGGCGAGCACACCCGCGGCGGCGAGGGCCTGGAGATGCTTGGCCAGGTACGCGGCGGGAACACCGTGGTACTCGGCAAGCTTCGCCGCGGGCAGCGCGGCGTCGCTCGGCAGCGACGCGAGCACCACACACACGTGCACGCCCCACTCCACGCCGTCCGACAATCGCATAACCCGGATACTATCTATCCGAGAACTTGGAGCATATCCCGGACGGTGGGTGCGCGCTCGTCAGTACCATGCCCGACGTCATGGCCACCATCGACGAAGCCGAGCTCCTCCCCGACGCCGACCAGCACAAGTTGCTGGTCGCCACGTTGGAGCGCGTCAATCGCACGAGCAACGCAGCCCGGGCCGCGGCGCTCCAGAGCAACGCCTTCGACGGACCGGCGCTGCGCGACATCGTGAAGGCCGAGGTCGAAAAGGCCAAGCTGCCCGAGTTGCTCGTACGACCCGTCGCCGACCGGGTCGAGGAGTCGCTGCGCCGGCGCGCGGGCAAGCAGCAGAAGTTCTCGCAGTATCAGGGCCTGGCGATGCCCGCCTCCGCGTTCAAGTGGGGCGGGTCCAACCGAGTGACGATGCTCACGGCTTCGGGGCGACGCACGATCTCGGTGCGCGTCGACCGCAGTCGGGGCGATCTGCGTCCGCCGCTCGCGGGCCGGCCCGCCGCGCTCGTGTTCCGCAACGGCGAGTTCGAGCTCTGGGCCACCGACGTGGAACGCAAGTCGGAAGACGACTAGTCGCCCGAGCGGTTTCAGGCGGCGTCAGGTCCGGAGGTCGGCCGGGCCGCGCACGTGCATAGGCAAGTTGCCCGCCGGTTCGACCAGCAGCGACTGCACACCCCGGCCGATGACGCCGGCTTCGTCATGCAGCCGCGTCTCGGCCATGCCGATTCCGTTCGGCTGCGCCCACGCGCCCGACTCGAGGCACACCCACTCGCCCGCGGGATGGCGGTGCACGTGCACCGTGAGCTCGGGGTTGATCGCGTTCGCGTTCGTCAACCGCACCGGGCTCGACACGCCGCTGCCGAAGTCGGCGGCGGCGGCGACGCGCGCGATCGGCGATACGGGTTCGCCCGCGAACACCGGGCAGCGCAGGCGGAACCACGCGATGCCCGGCCCGGGCTCGAACCAGGTGCCCACCACGAGACGGACGTCGTGCACGTTCCAGAAGCCGATCGCACCTTCGCCAAACGGGAACCTCTGACTGTCAGCCGCGTCGTATCGCGGCGGCGCGTCGACCGGCGGATGCACCGAGCCGGTGACGTCGACCGATTCGGCGCGGATCCGCAGCGCGATCGCGCGCGCGACCTCTTGCTCGCGCTCGTCGAGCAGCATCGCTTCGATCCACTGCACCTTGCGCCCGGGCCGGATGGTGCGCACCCGTAGCTCGAGCGGTGCGAGTGGCACCGGGCGCAAGAGCTCCACGGTCAGACGGGCGAGAAAGCCGGCCGGGCCCGGGTCGTGCGCTTCGCACACCGTCGCGAACAATGCACTCGGCGCGCCCCCGTGCAATGCCTTCGGGCTCCACGGTCCGCGGGCCAACGGCGTCGGGACGACGCGCGAGCCGTCGCGCTCGAACATCGCGCCGTACTTCGCGATCGGATCCGCGCTCGGATCCGCGCTCGGATCCGCGCGGGGCTCGTCGGGCACCGGAGCAAGCTAGCGATTGCTCAGCGGACCGGTCTCGCCGTCGTCGTCGCCCCGCTTCCAGAACTGCCAACGCTTTGCGCCCCGACCGGCGCGCCCGAGCTCGCGCAATGCGTCGGGCTCGGCCGCCTCCACGATCATCTCCGCGTCGTCGAGCAGGTCCTGGATCGCTTCCGGGTCCTCGTCGGGCTCGGGCTCGACCTCGGGCCGCACGAGCGACCCGACAACGAAGCTCCCGTCGATCAACGTCTGCTCGTACGACGCGCAGTTCTCGGGACACCGCCACGGTGCCTCGGGAGCGAGGTCGAGCACGCAGAACCGCGCGACCTCGCCGCCCGGATAGACCCGGCTCTCGAAGTGACGGCAGTCCTCGCGCATCGCCATCTCGGAATGATGCCAGCCTCAGTGCCAGGGAGGGAGGCGGCGGAGGTAGCCGAGCATCGCGTGCGTCGTCTCCCGGGGCCGTTCCTGCTGGGTCCAGTGCCCGCAGTCCTCGATGATCACGCGCTCGAGGTCGGGTACGCGTTCCTCCATGCCCGCGGTCATCGCGGGCGTGAGGACGGGATCGTTCTCGGCCGAGATCATGAGGCACGGCACGTCGATCGTTCGATCGGCGATGCCCGCGGTGAGCTCCCAGTTGCGGTCCATGTTCCGGTAGTACTCGATCGGCGGCGTCAGCGCGCCCGCGGGACGGAACGCTTCCTTGTAGACATCGAGAACGTCGGGCGGGAAGGCGTCGGAATTCTGCGTGGTAGCCCCGAAGATCATCTCGACGAAGTCGTCGGCGCCCCGGCCCCACGAGCCGAGCATCCACTCCGCGACTCCGGGCTCTTGGAACTGGATGATGTAGATCGGCGTGTCGACGAAGATCTGGCGCAGAAGTTGCACGGGCGGGATGTACGAACGCGGGAGATCAGGCGTGTTCACGCCGATGACGCCCGCGATCCGCTCGGGGTACTGCCGGGCCATGATCCACACGAGGAGCCCGCCCCAGTCGTGACCCGCGATCACCGCGCGCTCGCACCCGATCTCGTCGAGCACGCCGACGAGACACGCGTTGATCCAGTCGCAGTCGTAGGTGACATCGGGCTTGTCGCTCCGCCCGTAGCCGGGCAGATCGGGCGCGATCACGTGAAAGCCCGCTTCCCCCAACCCCGCAACCTGGTGACGCCACGAATACGCCAGCTCCGGGAAGCCGTGCAGCAGGAGCACGACGGGCCCGTCGTCGGGGCCCGCTTCCAGGCAGAACAGGCGAATCCCGTTGGTGATCACGTAGCGGCTGCGCACGATCGGACCCTAACGGGGAACCGGAGAGGTCGCTCCCGTCGTCGGAACCCTGGGTCAACCGACGAAGGAGATGCGAATGCGATCGTTCACCAAGCTCATGATCGGACCGGCCGGCGCCGTCGTATTCGGCATCGCCGCGATCGGTGTCGCCGGGTGTAGCAACGGCAGCTCCAAACCGGCCGCGGTGGCGCTGACCGCGGCGACGCCGATAGCACCCGCGACGACGCCCGGCCCCGCGATCAACGTGGCCGGGCACGGCGAGGTCGAAGGCACTCCCGACGTCATGACGGTGACGATGGGCGTGCAGACCAGTGATCCGTCGGCGCAGGCGGCGCTGCAACGCAACAACGAGCGTGCCAACGCGCTCATCACCGCGTTGAAGGGTCAAGGGGTCGCGGCCAAGGACATCCAGACGATCGATCTCAACGTCTCTCCGAACACCGACAAGAACTTCCACGTCACCGGATACTCGGCGTCGAACACGGTTTCCGCGAAGTTGCGCAACCTTGCGAAAGCAGGTCAGGTGATCGACACCGCCGCACTCACCGCGGGCCAGGACGTGCGGCTGCAAGGCGTGTCGTTCTCGATCGACAACACGAGTGCACTCGTGGCCCAGGCGCGCGCCGACGCGATCAAGGACGCGCTCGCCCAGGGCAAACAGCTCGCGGGCGCGGCCGGGGTGAAGCTCGGATCGATCCGCACCATCGACGACACCGGCACCCAAGTGCCGAGTCAGCAGTTCTACGGCGCCGACTCCCTGAAGCAGGCGTCGGCGAGTGTCCCGATCGAGGCAGGCTCGCAGCAGTTGAGCGTCGACGTCGTGGTCGTGTTCGACATCTCGTCCTGATCGCGATCCACCCGACGACCAAGCCCCCTCGGGACAACGCCGCGATCCGGGAGTACCGTCGCGGAGGTCCGGCGCGGTCTCGGGGGGAGAGCCAATGGCCGAAGCGGAGCGCTTTGCGCAGCACATGAGCGACGAGGACGCGCTCATGTGGAACATCGAGAAGGATCCCGTCCTGCGTTCGACGATCGTCGCGGTCGCGCTCTTCGACTCGGTCCCCGACTGGGAGCGGCTGCGCCGGCGCATCGAACGCACGACGCACTTCATCCCCCGGTTGCGCCAGCGCGTCGTCTCGCCACCGTTCCGCGTTGCGCCGCCCCGTTGGATGGCTGAGCCCGCGTTCGATCTCGACTTCCACCTCCGCCGGACCCGTCTCGCCGGACCCGCGACCATGCGCACCCTGCTCGACGCGCTGCAGCCGATCGCGACGGCCGGCTTCGACCGTGCCCGTCCGCTGTGGGAATTCACGCTCTTCGAGGGACTCGCCGGCCCCGACGGAGAACAGGCCGCCTTCGCGATGAAGGTGCACCACTCCGTCACCGACGGCGTAGGCGGCATGGAGCTGCTCGCGCACTTCGTCGACTTCACCGCCGACGCGTCCGAGCGGCCCGATCACGAGCTGCCGGCGGTGCTCGCCCCCAGCAACGCCCGGATGCTCGACGTGCTCCGCTACTCGGTCGACCACACCCGGCGCCGGGTCCAGGGGATCGCGCAGCGCCTCCCGATGACGGTCGCGCGCGCCGCGGGCCACAGCGTGACCGATCCGATCGGGACGGCGGCGCAGGTCGTGCGCACGGGCCGCTCGATCGCGCGCACGCTCGCGCCGGCGACGAGCCCGATGTCGCACGTGATGCTCGGCCGCGGTCTGGGTCGGCGGCTCGAGGTGTTCGACGTGCCGCTCGACGACCTTAAGCGAGTCGCCAAAGCGACCGAAGCGAGCCTCAACGACGTGTTCGTCGCCGCGGTCGTCGGCGGCGCGCGCCGCTATCACGAACGGCACGGCTCCGCGCCGGTCGAGCTCCGGATGACGCTGCCCATCAACCTCCGCCAGGGCGACGACGACGCGGGTGGCAACCGCTTCGCGCCCGCCCGCTTTCCCGTGCCCACCGCGATCGACGACCCCCGCGCGCGCATCGCGGCGCTCGGCGCATTGGTGAAGGAGTGGCGGGCCGAACCCGCGCTGCAGATGACCAGCACACTCGCCGGTATCCTCAACCGGCTTCCCACGTCGACGACAACTGCGCTCTTCGGCGGGATGCTCAAGTGCTGCGACTTCGTGACGTCGAACATCCCGGGCGCGCCGGTGCCGGTGTACGTCGGAGGGGCCAAGGTCGAGCGGTTGTACGCGTTCGCCCCGCCTGCGGGTGCGGCCTTCAACGTCGCCCTGATCTCCCACTGCGACACGTGCTGCATCGGCGTGGTCATCGACACTGAAGCCGTCCCCGACCCCTACGTGTTGCTGGCCTGCCTGCACGACGGATTCGACGAAGTGTTGGCCCTCGGCGTGTAAGGGACGATCGGTTCCGCCCCGGCCCCTAGCATCGGGACATGACCGTCGACGACCTGAAACTGCCTCCCGAACTGGTGCCGAGCGACGGCCGTTTCGGATCGGGCCCGTCGAAGGTCCGCGACGAAGCCGTAACCGCGCTCGCGGGAATCGCGCACGGATACCTCGGCACCAGCCACCGGCAGAACACTGTCCGGTCGGTGGTCGGTGACGTCCGCCGCGGCCTCGCCGAGCTCTTCGCCCTGCCCGACGGCTACGAGGTGCTGCTCGGCATCGGTGGCTCCACGCTCTTCTGGGACGCGGCCTCGTTCGGCCTCGTCGAGCGACGCAGCACCCACGTGGTGATCGGCGAGTTCTCGTCCAAGTTCGCCGCAGTCACGAAAGCTGCGCCGCATCTCGAAGACCCGCAGGTGTGCAAGACCGCGCCCGGCGAGACTCCGGTGCTACCGGACTCCATCGAAGGCGACGTGTACGCGTACCCGCACAACGAGACGTCGACAGGGGTGGCGCTCGAGGTCCACCGACCCGACACCGACGCGCTCGTCGTCGTCGATGGCACCTCGGCGGCCGGCGGCCTGCGCGTCGATCCGAACGCGTTCGACGCTTACTACTTCGCGCCGCAGAAGTGTTTCGCGAGCGACGCCGGCATCTGGCTCGCGTTGTGCTCCCCCGCCGCGCTCGAGCGGATCGAGAAGCTGGAAGGCACCCGCTGGACCCCAGCCACCCTCGACCTACCGATCGCGGTCGACAACTCGCGCCTGGAACAGACATACAACACGCCGGCGCTCGCGACGATCTACCTGCTGGAGAGGCAGGTGCGCTGGATGCTCGACAACGGCGGCTACGAGTTCGCGGCCGGTCGCTGCGACCGCTCCGCGGCGATCGTGTACCAGTGGGCCGACGCGCACCTGCACGCCACGCCGTTCGTACAAGACCCCGCGCACCGCAGTTCGGTCACCGCGACGATCGACTTCGACGATCACGTCGACGCCACCAAGATCAGTGCCGCGCTGCGAGCGAACGGGATCGTCGACGTGGAGCCGTATCGCAAGCTCGGCCGCAACCAGCTGCGCATCGCGCTCTTCCCCGCGATCGAGCCCGACGACGTAGCCGTCCTGACGCGCGCGATCGACTTCCTGGCGGAGCGCGTGGCAGTCTGACCCGATGCTGGTACTCCACGAGGTGCACACGGTCGCCGGGCGCCACGAAGACGAATTCGAGGACGCGTTCCGGACCGGCTGGATGAACGGCCTCGCCGACGACGACGACGCCCGCCTTCTCTACTACCTGAAGCTCGCGCACGGCACCGGCCGCGCGTACCACCACACGTCGATCACCGCGTTCGGCGGTGGCGACGCGTACGAGCGGATCGCGCGGCGCGTGCAGTCGGGCGACCTCCGCAGCTGGGCCGCCGACATCGACGGCATGCGCCACGAGGTCAAGGGCAAGTTGCTGCTGCCGGTCGACTGGTCACCGATGGCCAAGCTCGATCTCGCGACCGTGCCGACCGACGGGAGCGAGCACGATCCCGCGCTGTACATGGAAGACAGCGCGTGGCCGTACGAAGCCAAGCTCGACACGTACCTCGAAAAGGCGCGCACGCACTACGCGCCGAGCCTCGAACAGCGTTCCGAGCGTTCGTTGCTCTCGTTGCTTGGCGTGTTCCAGGCCGCGCTCGGCGCACCGCGTCGGCGCGAGGTCATCCTCTGGCAGCGTGTCGACTTTCCCGAGCGGCTGCCCGGCTTGTTCACGCGTGAGCTGCCCGGCCACGTGAAGGGCCCGGGATCGTGGATGCACGACGCGCTCGAAGTACGCGACGACTGGGAGAGCCGCCTGCTGCGCAGCGCCTCCTGGTCACCCCTCGGCTAACGCAGGCGTTGCGCCCACCCCGGCCGACGCCGAGGGAGCCGTGCAAGTGCGGACGAGGAGGAGCCGCCCCGGCGACGCCGAGGGAGCCGTAGTCGTGTGCGGACGAGAGGAGCCCCTCGGCGACGCCGAGGGAGCCATGTTCAAGTGCGGACGAGGAGGAGCCGCCCCGGCGACGCCGAGGGAGCCATGCTTATGAAAACTTGCTGGGGTACGGCCCGTCGGATGCGGTCCCGTCCAGCTTGCCGCCCAGGTTCGGGCACTCGCCGCTGAACACACCCCAGCTGCAGGTGATGGTCGGCGAGAGCCACGCGTGCACCATCCACACGTCGGTGAGGAGGGTCTTGGACCCGCCCTTGGCCGCGCACTCCGCGCGGGTCGACTCCTCGCCTGCGATCACGACCCCGCCCTTCAGGCAGAGACCGCCGTTGGCGTTGTGCTGGTGCCAGCGGTCGTTCGGGCCCGCGAAGCCGGGCGGCGGCCCGTTGCTGTGCCACACGAGGTAGCTGAGGCCGACGATCTTGGCGTCGAGACTCGTCCCCGCGTAGAGCAGCTCCGACGGGTGCGCGGGATCGAAATGCGACGCGTAGCCGACGTTCGTGTAGTGCGCGCCGATGCACGGTACGTACACCGTCGACATCATGTAGCCGGCCGCGATCGCGTCTTTGACGGTCGGATACTTCGTGATGACGGTCTTCGCCGCCGCGAGCTGGGTCGCGAGCTCGGCCTGTTCCGCCTTGGTCAACGGCAGCTGCGGGACCGGACCCCGACCACCATGCTCTTCGGACTCGACCGCGGCCGCGCTGTTCACCGCCGCGCTGCCACCGGCACCGGCACCGACCTCACCCGGCGACCCGGCAATCGGTGCCGCCTCTTCGCACGGCGTCTTGACCGCGGCGGTCTGCGCTTTGGCGGCGGTCGTCACCGTGGTCTTCGACGTGCTGGGAACAGGAGGAGCGGAGCCCTTCGAGCTCGACCCTCCGCAGCCGGCGAGGGTCAACGCGAGGGCGACGAGCCCGGCGCCGCCGACGGCCATCTTCGAGATGCCGGATCGTGATGTCATGGAACTCCCCCGAGACGCGTGTCTGATCATCGTATGACCTGGACGGCGTGCGGGGCACCGAGGTCGGGTCAAGGCGCCCAGGGCGGCCGTCTGACCACCAGGCCCGTGTCGGCCAGGAGCACCCGTCGGGGGCCGGGGGCGAACACCTCGGGCTCGCCCGGGCGCCGCCACGACCGCAGCCGGCGCCAACGCCGGCGAAGGACCAGGGCGGTTCGTACCGACAACAGCGTCCCCACCGCGACCGCGGCCGCCAATCCGGCGTGCACAGGACGCCGGTCGATCAGCTGCATCGCACCGGCGGCGAACGACGCCCACAAGAGCGAAACGAGCAGCTTCGTCGACAGCGAGCGCGTCCTCATGGGTTCACATCGGACGAAAGCGGACCCGGATGAGCCGGAGCAGTGCTAGCCGGTGACGCAATTGGCTGCGCGACTCGCGATTCCCGTCGTGCGCCGCCATTCCCGGATGACGTTCTGGTCGAGCCCGTTGGTGAGGTACGAGAACGACAGTCCGGTCGCGGGATCGGCCCACGCGATCTGGCCGCCGGCGCCGTTGTGGCCGAACGCCCCCGCCGACACGGTGTGGCCCATTCCCCGCGCCGAGGCGCGCCCGTCGTCGCCCGCGAGCACGAGGCCGAGCGAACGGTTGGCCGGGGTGCCCATGTAGTCGGGCAGATGGTTGCGCACGTTCGTGGTGACGTCGGCCAACACCTCGGGTTTCCAGATCTCGGCCGGATCGTGGAGCAGGGCCTGGTAGTAGAGCGCGAGGTCGGCCGCATTGGTGATGCCACCTCCGCCCGGCACTCCGATCGCGCGCACTTCGGGCTGGTTGAACGTCATCAACGCGTCGGCGGTCACCTCCGTCAACGGAAGGGAACGCACGCCGATCGCGGCTTCGAGCTCGTCGCCCGACGGCGCTTCGCCCGTGAGGACGAGATCGTTGACGTTGCCCTGTTGCGCAACGGGCACGCCGATCTGGAGCGCCTCGAGACCGAGCGGGTCGAGGATCTGTTCGCGGATGAACACCCGAAAGTCGGTACCGGTGCAGCGTTCGATGATCTCCGCGAGCACCCAGTGCGCGGTCGTCGGGTGGTACTCGTAGCGCGTTCCCGGCTCCCAGTTGCAGCGCCAGCTACCGAACCGCGCCAGGCGCTTGTCGCGGTCGTCCCAGTCGAACGCGCTGAACGGCGCACGCGGGAACCCCGACGTGTGGAGCATCACCTGCGAAACGGTGATCACATCCTTGCCGTTCGTACCGAACTCGGGGATCAGCGCCGCGACCGGGAGCGTGACGTCGAGCAGGCCCTCGCCCATCAGTATCCAGACCGCGCCCGCGACGACGGCTTTCGTCGCCGAGAACATGACATAGCGCGAATCCAGCGGCGCACCGAACGCGCGGAGCACCGCGACCTGCCCGTCGCGGGCCAGCGCGAGCTGGCACGACGGCAGGATGCCTTCGTCGACATCGCGTTGCACGCGTTCGACCAGAGCGGCGAGGGCAGTGGGATCGATGCCCAGCGATCCGGGATCGGCAACGGGGCTGCGGTCGTAGGGCAGGCTCGGCATCGCGGGCGATAGTACGAGGTTTGCGGTGAGACGGACAGCGGCGGAGACTGACCGGTATGGACTTCAACGACACCCCCGAAGAGGCCGCCTGGCGCCGGGAATTCCGGACCTGGCTGGAGGAGAACGCGCCCAAGGTCGCCGGTGAGATGTCGGAGCACGAAGAGGAGCTCGAGCTCGGGGGCGGCGACTACCTCGAACGGGCGAAGCGCTGGCAGGCCCTCAAGTACGACGCCGGTTTCGCGCGGATCACCTGGGAGCCGGAGTTCGGCGGCCGCAACGGAACGACGGTCGAGCAGATCGTCTTCGGTCAAGAGGAGGGCAAGTTCCCGCTCCCCAACGTGCCGTTCGTCATCGGTCTCGGCATGATCGCCCCCACCCTGCGGGCGGTCGGGACCGACGCCCAGAAGGAGCGCTACCTCACCAAGCTGCTCCGGGGCGACGAGATCTGGTCACAGCTGTTCAGCGAGCCGGGGGCGGGTTCCGACGTGGCATCGCTCTCGACGACCGCGACGCGCGACGGCGACGAGTGGGTCATCAACGGGCAGAAGGTGTGGACCTCGGGCGCGCACTACTCCGACTATGGCGAGATCGTCTGCCGCACGAATCCCGATGCAGAGAAGCACAAGGGCATCACCGCGTTCATCGTCGACATGCACGCGCCCGGCGTGACCATCAAGCCCCTGAAGCAGATGAACGGCGGCTCCGGCTTCAACGAGGTGTTCTTCGACGAAGTACGCGTGCCGCACGAGAACGTGCTCGGCGACGTCAACGAAGGCTGGACAGTCGCGATCACGACGCTGATGAACGAGCGCGTCGCGATCGGATCCGGTGGTGGCGGCGGTGGCGGCGGCGGGATCCACAGTGTGATCGCACTGGCCCAGGAACGCGGGGTCAACTCCGATCCGCGCGTGCGCCAACAGCTCGCCGACCTCTACACGAAGAGCCGCATCCAGAAGTTCTTGTCGATGCGAACGCTCACCGCCGCGACCAAAGGCAAAATACCGGGGCCGGAAGGTTCGATCGGAAAGCTGCTCGGCGGCCGCATGATGAGCGAGATGGGTGAGCTCACCCTTGCGATCGCGGGACCGGCCGGCGTGGCGGGCGACCTCCGCTTCGCGAGCGGCGTGCTCGGCGCGCCCGCCGCGCACATCGCGGGCGGCTCCGACGAGGTGATGAAGAACATCATCGGCGAGCGCGTGCTCGGCCTGCCCGGCGAACCCCGCCCCGACAAAGGCGTCGCCTGGCGCGAGGTGCCCCGATGACCTGTTGCCGGCGGACGCTCGGATCAGGCCTTTCCGGCTCGACGGTTCTGCATCGCTTTGTCGATGCGTCGGCCGCGGGTCTCGGGCACCTCGATACCCGTCGCCGTCGTCCCGCCGATCTCGACTTTGGCCCGGAACTTCACGACGCCTCCGTGTGCGATTGACGCTCCGGCACGACGGTAAGACCGATCAATCGCTCAAGATTCATCGGCCATATTGCCGGTCGGCGCGCGAACCTCGGATTCCGGAACATCGACGACGGACCCGTCGACCGCGCGTTCGCCGGGTTCCTCAGCGGGCTTGTCGCCGTTCCGCAGACCGTTCATCCCCTTGCCGTTGCCGCCGGTCCCGAGCGTCCGCATGAGCGTCGCCGCCAAGCCTTCGATCGCACCGCCACCCCCCGCGACCAGCACCTCGGGCACGATCGTGATGTGACCGTCGGCGACCGCGTTCGCGACCGCGACGAGTGCCGTGGCGCTCTGGCCGAGTGCTTCGGTCTGGGCCTGGAAACCGGCGGCCCGCGCGAGTCCGAGCGCTTCGGTCGCCTTCGCCTCCGCGAGCCCGATGGCCTGGGTCTTCGACGCCTCGGCCTCACCGGTGAGCCGAACGAACGCGGCTTCGCCTCGGGCCTGCGCCTCGCGCGCCTGGGCTTCGTTGTTCTTGATCTCGATACCGACCGCCGACTGCGCGAGCTGCGCCTGCATGTCGGCGGTGCCCTTCGCCTTCTCCCGCTCGACGCGCGCGACCTCGGCGCGCTCCTCTTCCGCGTACGTCGTCTTCTCCTGGTTCGCGATCTCGCGTTTGGTCAGCACCTCGACGAGCTCGTCCGGGAAGTCGACATCTTGGATGTACACGCCGCGCGTCTCGACGTCGTACGCGGCCAGGTAGGTGCGGATCGCGTCGAGGGCGCTCGCCTGCACCTGGGGCCGGGTTTCGATGAAACGCACGGCCTCCAGGTTCTGGATCGTGTTGCGGAAGTGGTTGCCCACCGCGGCCTGCAGCACCTCGTTGACGAGGTTCTGCATCGTGCCGACCATCGAGATGACCTTCGGCGCGCGCGTGTCGGGCACGTGAATCTGGACCTGGAGGTCGATCTTGAACACGAAGCCCTCGCGGCTCTTCGCTTCGATGGGCGAGAGGTGCGCGTCGAGGTTGTGCGCGGTCGACACCGCGTCGGCCCAGTTCAAGGTAAGGATCGAGGTGGGGACGATCTCAGCCGCGTACACACGCGGGTTGATCGGGTACTTGCCCGTCCGCAACGGCTCGCTCCAGATGCCGCGGTGACCGGGGTGCACGATCGATCCGAACTTGAACTCCTCGCCCGACGTGTCGAGCGTGGGGAGGCCGACGTACGCCTTGATGACCGCGACCTCACCCTGGTTGACGATGAGCATCGGGACCATCTCGACGCGGGTCAGGAACGGGTTCAACAAGTACGCGCCGTAGAGCAGCGGGTCGTGTTGCAGACCAATGTGCCCGCCGGCCTCCAAGAACCGCTGGAAGTCCTGATAGTTGTTGTGGAGGTCGTTCTTCGAGCCCATCAACACTTCGATGACCTCGGAGTCCTGCAGCGCTTGCGAGCCCTGTTCCATACGGGCGATGTCGTCGTAACCACCGAGGCGGCTCGCGATGTCGCCCGACGGCAACGGCGGCCCTTCGAGCGTCGTGACGATGCCGATCATGTCCTGCGGTCCGCGGGGCGCGATCACGACGACCTGCAACTGCTCCGGCGTGAGCCCGAACGACTCGGGGCGGAGCTGCCCGCCGGTCGCCTTGGCCCGCTCGGAGACGTCGGGCGAGACCGGGAGGCCGTAAACCCGGCGCGTCGTGACCACGAGGAACGCGACCGGATGGATCGGGACCAACGTGCCCGGCGTCAACACGGGTCGCTGCACACCTTTTTGCCCGCCGCCCGCGATGAAGTTCTGAAGCGACGAGAAGTTCTCGAACTCAGGCTTGTAGACGGCGCTCTTGGCGCCGATCGGCAGCGGCGTGCCGACCTGGGCGATCACCACGCCGATCTCGCCGGCGGGAACCTGCACCCACGGGAACTTCTTCACGCCGAATACCGGCCACAGCTTGAAGCGAAGCCCGGGGGTGAGGAGTTCGGCTTGAAAACCGGCTTCGCCGTGCAGCGCGATGGGGTTGTCCGAGGGCAGCTTCTTGAACGAGAAGCGCTTCTGGACGAGGCCGACCTCGGTGGGGCCGATCGTGTGGAACGACTGCAGCGCGATCAGCACGAGGACGACCACGATGAGGACGACCAGGACGAGTATTGCGACCGACATTGTGACTGCCTCCTGTGACCACCCACGATCACGTCGGCCGGTCGGCCGTCTGTGAGTAGGTGTACGGCCAAATGGGCCGCCGTCATTATGGACGCGCGTCACGACCTACCGGTCGCTCAGATGCCTCCGCCAAGACGCGTACGCCACGCCCGGAGCGCCGCGGCCCGGCCTGTATCGCCGTATTGGTCCATCAGCTCTATGTGGACGGCGAGAAAGAAGTCGTAGACGGCTCCGATACCGGCGCCGACGAGGTGCTCGGCCTCGACCGGGTCGACCGGCTCGGTGCGCCAGGCGGCGGCGCGGCGAACGAGATCGCCTTCGGGATACCCGCCGTCGACCCACCACGCCGCCGCCGACTCGTTCGTGCCCATCTCGCCGGTGCGCGCGGTGAACGTGAACCGGACCGGGAAGAGGATCCGCTTGGTGAGGTGACGGGCGCCGCCGGCCACGAGCGCGCGCGGGCGACTCAGCTCCTCGACGACGGCGGTGGTCGAGAGCTTGTCGATGGCGAACTGCGTCGCCTCGGCCACGAGGTCGCGCTGCGTCGGGCGCACGATCGTCGTGAGGTCGAAACCGCCCCGCCGGAGCTGTCCGTGTGCGGCGAGATCGAGCCGGTCGAGCGCCGGGAGTCGTCCCGCGGCGGGATCGATCTCCCCCGTCAAAGCGGACGGACTCGACCAGAACACCGAGAGCCGTTCGGCAAGGCCGCCGAGGGTGCGGACACCTCGCGTGATCTCCGCGATCGTCGTCCGATCGTCGGCAGTCAGAGGGTCGGCGACCACGACGGCCAGATCGACGTCGCTCACCACCCGACTGAAACCGCCGTGGGCCAGGCTGCCGATGACGAACGTCGCGACGAGACGATCGGCAAAAGCGCGGTCGACGAGGTCGGCCGCGAGCTCGAGGATCGCCTCGGGATCGTCGATGCTCAGGCGCCCGTCCAGCACGACATGATCGTCTCGGCCACGTTGATGGCAACGTCGCCGCGCGCCGCCGACGGCAATCCGAAGTTGGCCGGGAGCTTCGTGATGTCGACCAGCAGGACCTTGAAGTCCTTGCGCACGACCACCGAACCGTCCTGCACCTGGAATGCGCCCTGCCCGATCGTCAGGGTCCGCGTCTTGTGCAGCTTGGTTGCGAGCGAATCGAAGTAGGCCTTCGTCTCCGCCGAGTTGGAAACCTCTTTGACGGAGAGTTTGATGACCGCGCCCTTGGGATACACGTAGTCGCACGAGTACACGTGATCGACCCACGTCGCCTTCAACGGCGCAATGGTCTTCACACCTGTCGCCTGGTCGTAGATGTCTCTGGCGGCTCCGTCCTCACAGATCATCTTCGCCGACTCCGACGGCTCGTTCGACGCCTGCTTGGCGACGTGTGTGGTCGTCACCGTGCCGCCGCCCGCAGTCGTAGCCGTGGTCGGGGAGCTCGCCTTCGACGACCCACCGCACGCGGTGAGAACGAGCGCGATGGCGGCGGGGATCAGAACGAGCAGACGTGTACGCACCTCGTCGAGCGTATCGAGTCTCGCCGGGCTACTGCAGTCGCCACGGATGCGGCGCCGGCCCGACAGGGCACGGGCGGTAGCGTGCGCGGGTGCGGCGGTTCGGGGTGTTTGCGCTCGCCACGGCATTCGCCACCGGCACGATGCTCGCGGCGGGCACGGTGACGGCCTCGGCGCACATCTGCCCGGTCCCCGCCCAGATCGTCATCGGGCAAACGGCGACGATCGACGTCGGCGTGACCGTGGAGAACGCGACCGTGCCCGATGTCGAGATCGACATTCCGGTCGGCCTTCGTCTCGACCGGGTCGACGCCAAGGACGGGTGGACGTTCACCCGCAACGCGTCGACCGTCCGGTACCACGGCGGCCCGATCCGCGCGTACCAGTGCCAGTTCTTCTCCCTCGGTGTGACCGCGTCGACCCGCGGTTCGTGGGGCATCGCCGTGGTGCAGCGGACCGCCGCCGGCGTCGTCGTCGCCCGCTCCGCACCGGATCCCGCCAGCTCTGCCGACCGGGTGCTCGACCAGTTCGTGTACGCGGGCGTGAAGCCCCCGTCGCCTGCGGGTTCGAGCGGACCCTCGGCTGCGATCCTCGCCGGCATCGCGATCATCGGTGTCGGCGTCGCGATGTTCGCGGTGTTGCGCATCCGCGCGTGGCGCGCCGCCCGCGACGACGACTACTACGACGACGCGGTTGATCACGACCGCGACGCGGGATCCGACGACGGGGCGCGGGATGCGGAACTGCAGGCGCGGTTGGAGCGCTTCAGGAAGCGGACGCCGGATCCTCCGTCCCCGAGGTAGACGACTCGGGAATGTACGGCGCAAGCTGCGCGACGAACTCGGAGTCGCCGGTGACCTCGACCAGACCGCGGGCGATCGCATCGCCGACCGCCAACGTGCCCGCGAGCAGCTGCAACATCACGACGAACGGTGCGCTCAGGCCTGCGGCCTCGGGCGCGGCCGTTCCCCTCCGTGCCGCGAGCCTCGTCGCTTCGTTGCGGCGATCCGACCCGTCGGCGGGACCGTCGGTAGAACCGTCGGCGCGGGTGATCGACCAGGTCGACGGGCCGGGTTGGTCGGACAGCACGAACGCCACCGAACCGGCGGCGAACGCGCCGGCCATGGTCTCGGCCCGCGTCGCCAGCTCCCGCAGGGCGACGTCGAGGACCTCGTCCGCGTCGAGCTCGGGCACGATCCGCGCCAGCTCCGCGTCCGAGAGCCCGGTCACCAGGACCGACAGCCATTTCCCGCGGGACCGGTTTTCGTCATCGGTATTGCGGCTCCGCAGCATCCGGATCAGCGCACCGATGACGAGCCCGCTGCCGATGCCGAGCGCGATCACGACCTCGACGCGCGTCAACCACGCGGGGCCGAAGTCGGGTATCTGCGACTTCCACAACGCCGACAGGTCGGTCGCGCCACCGATCAACGCGATCAACAGCCCGACGAACACGACGCCGTACAACGCTTCGACCCGGCGGCGCAGCAGCGTGATGATCGTCGGTGCCGCCGCGATCCACACCGCGATCGACACGAAGCTGCCGCCGAGGAACTGCACGAACTTGGTGGGGTTGGCGCCGGGCCTCGGAATCTCGAACCCGATCGCGTGCGCGATGTCCGACACCACGATCACCCCCACGAGCACTGCGAGGACGCGCCACCACCTCGACCGCAGCGCGGCGACGAGACCGAGCGCGAACAGCACGCCGACCGCGGGTAGCCACGGCCAACCACTCGGACCCGGGACCCAGTCGAGCGCGACCGCGATCGCGACGCGCTGGCCGTCCCGCACGAACACCACATTCTCCTGCGAGAGGTGGTAGAAGCTTCCGGGCGCGGCGACGACGGGGGGTGGCGGTTGCGTGCTCATCCAGTGAATGCGATGGTCGTGCCAACGTGCAGAACGGCCGGAGGAGATCTTCTTCCATTCCGGTGTCGCCGTCGGCCTCGTGTCGATCCCGGGGGGAACCGTTCCGAGGGTCCGGGTCTTGTTGATGTACGTCGCCTGCGAGTGCAGGTTCTCGAACACACCTTCAGGCCCGATGCGGAGGTACGGCTCCGACTCGTAGCCGAGGACGGTGATCTCGGTCGACGTGCGGTTCGTGATCTCGAACTGATTGCCGAGGTCGACGACCTGCGCGGTTATGCCCGGAATCGCCTGCGAGAAGCCGACGATACGGGTCCGGAAGTTGGTCGGCTTGGGCCCGCTGATCGTGTGCGCGGAAGCGGGCGTCGCACTCAACCCGAGCAGTCCGAGAACGATGATCGCGCCCACGATCGAGGTTGCCGCGATCGTGGCGATCCGGAGCACGAGCCATCGGCGCACGTGGCCACGCTATGACGCGCGCCCGGCGGCGCCGGGACCGGCCGCTCCGCCCGAAGGCCCCGGCGGGTCGTATTGTGACGCGCACATGAGAGTAGGGCGACTGGCTCGGCTCTGCGTCGTACCGGCTCTCGCGGGAATCATCCTGATCGCGACAGCTGCCCCGGCGTGGGCCCACGCGATCTTGATGACCACCGATCCCCCCAAGGACGGCGTCGTCGCGGTGTCAAACGCCCAACTGTCGCTGACGTACAACGAGAACGTCGAAGTGTCGTTCGGCGCGATCCGGGTCTATACATGCGCGGGCAAACGCATCACGACCGGATCGCCGCACCACACCCCCGGGAACGACCACACCGTCGCCCTGACGATCCCGAAGCTCTCCGGCGGCGTCTACCTCGTGTCGTGGCGCGTCATCTCCGCCGACTCCCATCCCGTGAACGGCACGTACTCCTTCCGCATCGGCGTCGGCGCGGCCCCGAGCGTCACCGGGTGCGCGACCGAGACGACCGCGAAGAGCAGTCGGACCGTCGGTGTGTTGTTCGGCATCGCGCGCGCCGGGGTGTTCGCGGGTTTGGCCCTGTTGATCGGCGGCGGAGTCTTCCTCTTCCTCATCGCGGCCGGGACGAGCGCGGCGAAGTCGACCCGGCGCACGATGTGGATCGGGTGGATCGTGCTCACCGTCTCGACGGTGGCGGCGGTCATGCTGCAGGGCCCGTACGCGGCCGGCGCCGGGATCGGCGACGCGGTCAAGTGGTCGGTCGTGCACGACGTGCTGCACACCCGATTCGGGCACGTGACCGAAGTCCGACTCGCGCTCCTCGCCGTCGCGCTGGCGTTGCTGGCGTTCGTGGCCGGCGTCGTCCGCAACCGTCGGGCCCCGATCGGGTGGACGATTCCCGCGGTGCTCGTGGCGATCGGGCTCGCGGGCACACCCGGGTATGCGGGCCACGCCGCGACCGGCGACTTCACGATCTTCGCGGTGCCGCTCGACACGATCCACGTCCTGGCCATGAGCGTGTGGCTCGGCGGCCTGGTCGTGCTGCTCGTCGCGGCGATGGGCGGCGGGTTCAGCGGCAGCCTTCGACATGCACTCGGCACGTTCTCGCGCATCGCCTTTTGGTGCGTCGTCATCCTGATCTCGAGCGGCCTGTTCGCGTCGTGGCGCCAGGTCGGTTTCACGATTCGCGGCTACACGCACACGAGCTACGGCAACATCCTGTTGGTCAAGCTCGCGATCTTCGTCGGACTACTCGCACTCGCCGCGGTCAGCCGATCGATCGTGCGCAAACGCCGATCCGCCCCGCTCGACGCACCCGAGAGCGTGGTCGCCGCCGTCGACGAGCGCACCATCACCGGGTTGCGCCGGTCGGTCGCGGGAGAGGTGGCATTGGGGTTGGCGGTGCTCGCGGTCACTGCGATCCTCGTCAACGCGCAACCGGCGCGCAGCGCGCTCACGCCGAAGCTCTTCTCGGCGACGGTGGTGGCCGGCACCGGTCCGAGCGCGATGACCATCCAGGCGACGATCGACCCCGCGCGCGTCGGGCTCAATCAAATCCACATATACACGCTCACGCCCAAGGGCGCCGACCTGACCGTGCGTGACATCTCGGCCAAGCTCGTCGACGGCACGACATCGGTGCCGGCCGGGCTCATCCGTGCGGGCGCGAATCACTTCCTGACGACGAATGCCGCGATCCCCACCTCGGGCAAGTATCAGATGGAGATCCACGTCCTGCAGGTGATCGACGGCCGGCTCATCGACACCGTCGGTGTGCTCGTCGTCCCGATCGGCGGCTGACTAATACCCCATCGTCGGCGCGTTACTTGTCGTCGCGGAGAGCTTGGATCAGCTGCTCGGTCTGTTCGCGCTGCTCGTACACGAGGCGGATGATCCAATAGCGCAGGTAACGGGTGATCGAGTTGCGCAGCCAGATCACGATGCCGATGACGCTGATACCGATACCGATCAGCGCAAAGATCTCCGAGCGCAGCATCGTGGCCGTGCCGCTGCCGTCGCCCGGCGCGTCGAGCGCGTTCCACCACGAGATGCCGGCTACGACGAAGCCGAGGATTGTGAGGCCGATGCCCCACTGCGAGCCGAGACGCTCGGGGTTCGCGCCGCCGCCCGTCACCTTCAGCTTGGCCACTTCGCTCTCGAACTGAGACAAGCGCGACGACGACATCGTGCCGCTCGTATCGGTGTTCTCGTCGTTCATGACTCGGAACTCCTCATCGGGGTGAATCAGCCGCCGGAGCGGTGTGTTCGGCGCCAAGATACGCGTCGGAGAGCTCGCCCGCGATGCTTGCCGGTGGACCGGTGTGCAACAAGCGGCCGTGCAGCATGATCCCGGCCCGATCGGCGAGCCCGAGGATCTCGTGCGCGAACTGCTCGACGATCAGGATCGACAGACCCGACGCCGCGATCCGGCGTACGTGGTCGTACAGCTCATCGACGATGATCGGCGCGAGCCCCATCGAGAGCTCGTCGATGAGGAGCACCGCGGGCTCGGTGGCAAGGGCGCGAGCCATCGACAGCATCTGCTGCTCGCCGCCCGACATCGTGCCCGCGGTTTGCTTCCGCCGCTCACTCAAGCGCGGGAACTGCGCGAACGCGAGCTCGAGAACGTCGTGGTACGAGTGGCCGGTATAGGTGGCCATCCGCAGGTTCTCGGCGACCGTGAGGTTGGGGAAGATGCCCCGGCCCTCCGGGATCAAGCACACGCCGGCGCGGGCCAGGGCGTCGGACGACACGCCGGTGACGTCGCGTCCGCAGAGCAGCACGCCCCCCGAGCTCGGAGTGATCTGGCCCGACGCGACCGCTAGGGTGGTCGACTTGCCGGCGCCGTTCGGTCCGAGCAGCGCGAACACCTCGCCCGGCATGAGCTCGAGATCGATCCCGTGCAACACGTCGATCCGGCCGTAGCCCGCGCGCACCGCCGCGAGCTGCATTACCGGGACCGTCGCCCGCGTACCGTCTGCGGGCACACTCGCGAGCGCGGTCACGGCGCCGACTTCGCGGTGCCGAGGTACGCGCGTTGCACCGAGGGGTCTGCCTGGATCTCCGACGGTGTGCCCTGGGCGATGATGCGACCGAAGTCGAGCACGCTGATATGCGTGCACGCCTCCATGACGAGCGGCATGTCGTGCTCCACCAGGAGGACACCGAGGCCGTCGCGGGTGAGATCGTGGAGCAGGACTCCGAGCGCGTCGGTCTCCTGCTCGTCCAGACCCGACGACGGTTCGTCGAGGAGCAACACCTTGGGCTCGGTGGCCAGCGCGCGGGCGAGCTCCACCAGGCGCGCGCTCCCTGTCGGCAACGCTTCGACGCGTGTGTCGGCCACCGACATGATCCCGACCCGTTCGAGCAGCTCGTCGGCCACGACCGCGCAGTCGTAGCGCGAGCTCGCCCACCGGCGCCGCATCTCGAGCGCGACGAGCACGTTCTCGCGAGCACTGAGACTGCCGAACGCCTCCAACCGTTGGAACGTGCGCGCGATACCGAGCCGAGCCCGACGGTACGGCCGCTTGCGCGTCACATCGGCGCCGTCGAGCAAGATCTTGCCCCGGCTCGGCGACTGCAATCCGGTGATCACGTTGAACAGCGTGGTCTTGCCCGCGCCGTTGGGTCCGATGAGACCGGTCACGTAGCCGGCGGGGACGGAGAACGAGGCGTCGTCGACGGCCAACAGTCCGCCGAACTGGACCGCGACTCCCTCGACATCGAGCAATCCCACGTCATCCGCTCCTTGCCGGCGCGGTCGCCGTTGCCGCGCCGCGGGGAACGTCGGCGCTGATACCGAGACCGCGGTCGATGAGCAGCACATCGGCTTCGTCGAACGGTCGTTGCAGGCCGAGTTCGCCAACCTCTGGCTCCGCGGCCGCGGCCGTCATCTCCTCGTACTCCTTGCGGGCGTCGTGTCGCCACGGAAGGAGCCGGGCGAAGCCCTCGCCCATGGGAACCACCGCCCCCGACGGGTTCTGGATGATGCCGAGCACCGCGAGCCCGGGCGCGAGGTATGTGATGCCGACCCAGAGCGAGATGTGCCAGTCGCTCTGGACGATCACGAGGCTCAACCCGAAGATCCCGGCGAACAGCGCACCCGCGACGAAGCCGACCCCGCCGATCACGAGCGCGAGTACAATGGGCAGACCACTCAGCGCCTCGAAGCCGGTCGAGCCGCTCAGCTTTCCCGACGACATCGCTAGGAACGCGCCCGCAAACCCGGCGATCCCGGCCGAGAGCGCGAACACCGCGAGCTTGGTCTCCAGCACGTTCACGCCCACGGTGACCGACGCGGCTTCGCTGTCGCGCAGCGCCACGAGCCGTCGTCCGAACGCGCTGCGCCGCAGCGCGACGATGCCGATCCCGCACAACCCGAATACCACGGTCACCAGGATCAGGAACGACTTGGGCGAGGAGAAGTCGATGCCGAGCAGGTGCACCCGCGCGACATCGCGCTCGCCGGGACCCACCGCGAACGGCTGCGAGAAGAAGACCTCCTCGACCATCGCCGCGAACGCGAGCGTCGCCAACGCGAGATAGAGACCCTGCAGCCGCATGGCCGGGAAGGCGAGGAGGGCACCCACCGGGATGGTGACCAGAGCTGCGAGGAACACCGCCCAGATGCTGCCGTGGGCGCCGCCCAGCCGGGCGTAGGCGACCGCGCCGATTCCCGCGAACGCGAGCGGGGCCAACGAGACCTGGCCCGCCCAACCGGTGAGTGGCACCAGCGAGAGCGCGACGAGAGCCGTGCACATCCCGAGCGTGATCCGGTTGACGTTCGTGGGGTCGGTATTCGAGAGGAACGTGGTCAACAGGACCATGAACGCGACGAGCGCGACCATGCCGATCGTCGTGTCGCGCACCGACGACACACGCTCGACCCTCCGCACCGCGTTGATGCGGGCGAACTGGATCTCCGCACGCGGCAGCACCAACAAGACGATGAACAACATGATGGTCGGGAGCGCATCGGGCACGTTCGTCCAGCGATCGGAGAACTTCAGGAACGAACCCATCCATTGCGTCGACAACGCCAGTATCAGCGCACCGAGGTAGGTCAGCGGGAGGCTCCGCAAACGCCCGACCACGGCGGCCGCAAACGCAGTGATGACGAGGAGCGTCAGCACGGTCGGCGACATGTCGGCGGTCTCCGGCGCGAGCAGGATGCCCGCCAGCGCCGCGAGCGAGCAGCCCAGGGCCCAGGCCACGCTCGAAAGCGCCGTCGAACGGGCACCGCCGAGTGCCGCCAACTCGCGATTGTCGACGACCGCGCGCATAGCGACGCCGACGCGCGTCCGGAACAGCAGGATCCGTAGCGCGATCGCGAGCGCGACGGCGATGACGATGACGATGAACCGGTGCCACGTGAGCAGCACCTGACCGATGTGAATCCCGCGCCCGGCAAAGAGGAACGGCATCGTGTGCGAGTTCTGCTGATTCCAGATCATGTTCGCCAGACCGATCAGAGCGAACATCAGCCCGACCGTCACCATCAGCTGTACGACGAGCGGTTTGCCCTGTAAGCGCCGCATGACGGCGCGGTCCAGCAGAATCCCGAACAGCGGCGCGAGCACGAGCACGACCAACGGGAGCACGATCAACTGGGGCCAGCCGCGGTCGACGGTGAGCTCCCAGTCGACGTACGCGAAGAACATGCCGATCGCGCCCTGGGCGAAGTTGAACACCCCGGTCGTCGTGTACACGACGACGAGCCCGCTCGCCGTCATCGCAATGATGCCGGCGACCGGGAGCGCCAACACGACCAGGTTGAGCAGGCTCGTTCCGTTGACCGCGTTCCCGGCCCACGCGGCCTTGCTGACCAAGACGATGAACGCGACCGTTCCCACCCAGACCAGCAGGTTCGACCACCGTTGCGACAAAGCCAGCTCTCCTTCGCGGGTCTTAGGTCGGGCGCGTGCTAACCGTGATACGCCTTCGCCGCGTCGATGCTGAGGGTCAGGGCCGGCTTGTTGTCGTCGCAGTCGAACGTGCCCGGCTTCACCGGGTCGACGCGCACGAAATTCCCGTTCTGGACCTGCATTCCGACGAGGCAGGTGCTGCCGACCTTGTTACCGATGTCGATCTTCGGCACCATGCCGTTGGAGTCGAAGTCGTGAATCTTGCGAATGGCGGTAAGCAGGTTGGCTCGGGTGATCGAGTTCGGGTTCCCGTTGTTCGCCTTCATCGTGTCGGACACGGCCCGGGCGAAGACCTCTCCGGCAACGAATGCCTGGGCGCCGAAGCCGTCGGGAGTCTTGTCGTACTTCAAGAAGGCGTCGAGGTCGGCGTTCGCACCCTTGTCCTCGAAGGGCAGGAAGTTGAGCCACACGTACTGCCCCTCGACCGCGCTCCCACCCGACTGGATCAGCCGCTTGTCGTAGCACTGCACCGAGCAGTCCCAGACCTTCACGGTATTGACACCCTGGACCTGCGCCTCCTTGCGCATCAGCACCATGCCCAGGTAGTCGAGGCCGTTACGGGCGTAGGTCGACTTGTCGTTCTTGATCGCCTGCGCGACCTCGGTGTAAGCGGTCTGGATGTCGGTGCCGCTCTTGCCGAACTCGGCGTCGCTCTTGATACCCATCTGGTTCTCGGCCCGGAAGATCGGCATCGACGACGCGATCGTCGAAGCGGTGTCCTTCGGGACCACGAACACACCGTGCAGCGCCGTCGCTCCGTACTTGTTGAAGTAGTAGTCGTACTGCGTTCGACCGACGTGGAACGTGCGCACGCCCGTGCCGCTGTACGGGCACGACGATCCGGTCGGGAGCGTCGCGAACGAGACGAGCGAACACTGCTGGGTCACGTCGGTCTGCAGGTCGGCCAGGTCCGGCAGACCGGTAACGACGCCGGCCTTGTCCTTGCAGTTGTTCATGGCGCTGACGTTCTGGAAGAACAGCGCCGTGGTGCCGACCATGGCGACGGAGTTGCCGCAAGCAGCTGCGACGGCGTTGTCGGCGTCGGTCGGGCTCAACTTGGAGTCGGCCTCCTTGACGACGACCTGGCGGCAGGCGAGGCCACCCTTGGAGTTGATGTAGTCGGCCCAGGCCTTGACCCCGAGCCAAGAGCCCTTGAACAGGCCCGGACGGAAGCCGTTGTCGACGTCGGCCACGACCGTGACGGTGATCGTCTTGGCGGTCACCCCGATCTCGGGCGCGGTGAGCGTCGTCGTCTTGCAGGCGTCGGGCGCCACAGCCGTCGTCGTCGTGCCTCCGAGGCCACCGCCGCCGCCGCTCGTGCCGCCGCTCTTGCTGCTGCTGCCACCACCGCAGGCGGTGACAACCAGAACCAAAGCCGTCGCGAGGACGCACCAACGCAGCCGCATATTTTCTCCCCCGGGTCGCTTGACGGGCCGAAGCGTACGGACATTGTGCACGTCTGTCGATCTGGAATTGGGGCACCCGTTCGCGAACGTTCAGCAAGACGCCTCCCGGAGGTCGAGCGGGACGTTCGTCGAGAGGTTGCCGAATGTCCGCGGAGACGCGACTATTCGGACGAGTGGCCGTCACGATCACCGCGTACCGTTACACGTCGAGCGCCTTTGCCGCCCGGGAGAACGAGCAGCTGTGGCCGAGGGTCTGGCAGCTCGCGTGCTCGGTCGACCACGTCGCAAACCCGGGCGACTTCCACGAGGTGCGGATCGGACCTCTGTCGATACTCCTGGTACGCGGCCACGACATGGAGCTCCGCGCCTTCCAGAATGCGTGCCGCCATCGTGGGAGCGCGCTGTGCGAGGGTTCGGGCGCGGGGCTCGACGAGATCCGGTGCCCGTTTCACCGTTGGGCGTACGACCTGACCGGCCGGCTGCGCGAGGTGCCATCGCGCCGCGAGTTCGGGCAGCTCGGCGACACGGCACTCCTGCCCGTCCGGGTCGACACGTGGGGCCCGCTCGTGTTCGTGAACGTGACGCCGGACGCGGAACCCCTGCTCGAGTTCCTGGGCGCGGTCCCCGACGACTGCGCATGGGCCAGGGTGGACGAGTTCCGCTGCACCGCCTCGGTCTCGATCCCGGCGCCCTGCAACTGGAAGACCCTCATCGACGGGTTCAGTGAGACGTACCACGTCCAGGGAATCCACCGCGAGATGCTGGCGATGTGCGACGACGTCAACGGCCCACAGCAGGTCTGGGACCGGCACGGAAAGCTGGTGCAGTCGTACGGCCTCTCGTCGCCTCGTCTGCGCGACCGGCCCGACGATCAGGGCATCTGGGAGGCGTTCGTCGAGGTCATGGGCGTACGCGTCGGTAACCCGGCCCAGACCGATGCCGGCCCCGCGCCCGTGGTGCCCACCGGCGGGACGATGCGGGGTGCGATCGCCGAAGTGGTGCGCGAACGCGGCATCGACGCGGGCCATGACTGGTTCCGAGATCTCGACGACGGCCGGCTCCTCGACATGTCGCAGTACAACCTGTTCCCGAACGTCACGATCCTGGTGTTCGCCGACATGCTGCAGCTGGTTCGGGCCCGTCCCGGCGCCACTCCCGACGACGCGTACATGGACGCGTTTTCGTTCGAGCGCGTCGCGCCCGACGATCCGCGCCCGCGCACGAAGCCGTTCGACATCGATCTGTCTCCTGACGACGAGCTCCCGATCGGCCTCGTCCTCAATCAGGACTTCGCGAACTTCGCCCGGAGCCAGCGGGGCGTGCATCAACCCGGTCTGACCGACCTCCTGGTGTCGCCCACCGAAGAGTGCCGGATCATCAACATGCACCAGAACCTCGAGCGCTACCTCGGCATCGCCCCGAGCGAGCTCACGACTCTGGACTGACGAGCACACACCGGGTCCCGGTGTAGATCGTCGGCATGCACTTGTTGCAGTGGATGCACAGCGACTCGCGCTTGGGGTCCTTCTGCATCTCGAGGAGCAGCTCGGGCTCCCGCAACAGGGCCCGGCCCATCTGCACCAACGCGAACCCTTCCGCGAGCGCGTCGGTCACCGTGTCGAGGCGGTTGATGCCCCCGAGCAACACCAGCGGCATGGAAAGCGCGGCACGGAACTGGCGCGCGTAGGGCAGGAAGTACGCCTCCTCGAACGGGTACTCCTTGAAGAAATAGCCTCCTACCAACTTGATCCCGGCCTTCAGAACCCCGGGGAACATCTCGGCCATCTCCGCGACCGGTGCCTCGCCGCGGAAGAGGTACATCGGGTTCTCGAACGAACTGCCCCCGGTGAGCGAGAGCGCGTCGAGCTCGCCGTCGGCCTCCAGCATCCGCGCGAAACCGATGCTCTCCTCGATCCAGAATCCGCCCCGCACACCGTCGGTCATATTGATCTTGGCGGTGACCGCGATGTCGCGTCCGGCCGCGGCGCGAACCGCGCGCACGACCTCGCGGGCGAAGCGGGCCCGGTTCTCGAGGCTCCCGCCGAACTCGTCGGAACGCTTGTTCAGACGGGGTGAGAGAAACGCGCTCAGCAGGTAGCCGTGACCGATGTGCACCTCGATCGCGTCGAATCCCGCGTCGCGCAGAACCCGCGCGCCGTGCGCGTACTGGTCGACGATCGTCGCGATGTCGCTCGTGCTCACCGCGCGCGTGCGGCGCATCCCGAGCGGACTGAAGACGCGCGACGGCGAAACTGCGGGCGACTTCGTCCCCATCGGGTTCGAGACCGGTCCCGCGTGACCGATCTGCGCGGCGATGGCGGCGCCTTCGGCGTGCACCGCGTCGGTGAGCGCACGCAGACCGGCTCCGACGTCGGGGTTGTCGAGCACGATCTGATGACCGTCGGTCGAGCCCGCACGTGTCACCGCGCAGTACGCCACGGTGGTCATGCCGACACCACCGGCCGCGAACCTCCGATGGAACTCGATCAACTCCGGCGTGACCACCCGCTTGGGTGTGCGCCCCTCGAAGGTCGCCGCTTTCACGATGCGATTGCGCAGTGTGATCGGACCGAGGCGGACTGGAGCGAAGGGATCTGACTCGACCATGCCCGGACCGTACTCTCGACGCGCCACAATGGCACCGTGGATCTCAACGACTTCTATGACGCCGACCCGCGCCGCCGCTCGTCCGAAGAGCTGGAGTTCGGCTCCGACTGGGACGAGGGCGGCGCGCGCACCCAGGTGTCGTGGATCGAGGCGACCGGCGAGCTCTACGCGATGCGCGACCCGCTCGGTCGCCTCGTGAGCGACTTCATCGGCGACCAGAGTGTGACGCCGGTCGCCGACCAGCAACTGACCGTCGAAGTGCTCGGCACGGTGGCAGGCCGCGAAGCGATCCGCGCGGTCATGAGCGGCTGGGAAGCGGCGATGCCGCCGACCGAGAGCCTCGCCTGGGTACGCGACCGCGTCGCCCACGCGGCGACCGAATTGCACGACGCGCCCGCGCAACCCTCACGGGACCTTCCCGCCGACTGATCAGCGTTCCCGGCGCCAGCTCAGGCCAGTTCGCGTCGGAGCACTTTGCCGACCTCGCTGCGCGGGAGCGCGTCGAGGCGGTGGAACGCGACCGGCACCTTGTACGGCGCGAGATGCTCGCGACACATCACGACGAGCTCCTCGTCGGAGACCGGTCTCGACGTCACCACGTATGCCACCGGGACCTCCCCGAGCCGGTCGTCGGCCTTACCGACCACGGCCGCCTCGACAACGCCGGGCACGAGGCACAACACCTCTTCGACGTGCTCCGGAAAGACCTTGTTGCCGCCCCGATTGATCACGTCGCCCGCACGGCCTTCGATCCAGACGAAGCCGTCCCCATCGACCCGCGCGAGGTCGCCGGTGTCGATGAAGCCGTCGGCGTCGAGGCGTGCCGACGCGATGCCGACCGCCGTCGACGGAGGTCGAACCAACAGCGCGCCGATCGTGTCACCGTCGGCGGGAACGATCTTGATGGAGACACCCGGGTGCGGACGCCCAATCGCGCCGAGCTTCTCGGGGTGCTCACGGGCGTCGGCAGCCGTCCAGCCGATGACCTCACCGAGCTCGGCTTGCCCGTAGCCGTTCAGCACGACGACACCGAACTTCTCGTTGAAGCGGCGAGCCTGCAACGGCGACAGCGGCGCGGTGATGCTGCGCACGTAGCGCAGCGGCGCGAGATCGGTCACCGCAGACGCGTCGGAGAGCATCGCCATCGCCGCGGGCGGAAGCACGGTCGACCGGATCGCGAACCGGGCGACGAGTGCCGCGAACTCGGTCGGTTCGAACCGGTCCATGACGACGACCTCGGCGCCCGCCCGCAGACCGAACAGCACGTTGTAGATGCCCGCGTTCAACGCGAGCGAGACCGGGACCAGGTTCGGGCTCGGCCGGCGGGTCTCGCGGGCACCTGCGGTGTTGCCCTGGGTGCCGCGGAGAGGGCCGAGCACGCGGTCGAGCAGCTCGAGATAGTTGGTGTGCGTGTGCAAGATCGGTTTCGGCGTTCCGGTGGTACCCGACGTCCACGTGACGAAGGCGACATCCTCCGGGTACGAACGCGTCTTCCAACCCGTGCCGCCGCCGGTGCCCTCCGAAAGACGCTCGATGCCTGCGGCGGTCAACAGCGCGACAGGGCCGGTGGCCTCGAGCGCGCTCCGGCGTTCCCGTTCGGGGGAACGCGCGTTCACCGGGACGAACACGGCTCCCGCCAACCACACCCCGAACATCGCCACGATTGCGTCGGGGCCGTTCGGGAGCTGCACCGCAACGGCCCGACCCGGGTCGACGCCCGCGGCCGTCAGCATCCCGGCGACCACACGTGCGGCGGCGCGGGCGGCACCGGCCGTCAACGAGGTCGCGCCCGAGTGCAGAAGCGGCTCGTCGTCCGCGAAGGGATGATCGGTCAGCAAAGCCGCGAGCGTCACTACCCTGACCTGGCCTTTCTCGGGTTCGAAGGAGACCGACCGCGACCGCCGACCGGGGTGGGCCGGACCGCCCTGTCCGGGAAAACGCGCGCCGAGCGCCTAGGCTGTGAAGGCAGCTGTGTGGTTGATCTCGGCCTCGCACCGCCATTCTTCCACCATCGGCTGACAACCCTTTCGATCATCTTGCGAGCGCGCGCCGGCGGGCCCAGCGCTCTCGCCGCCGGATGAGGAGACGCATATGGCAACACGACGTACGACTTCGAACAAGCGAGAGCGCGAACGCTCGAAGCAGGCCAAGGCCACCGCCAAGCGGGAACGCCGGCTCGACAAGTCGCCCGACGAGGACGCGGAGATCATCGAGTTCGACGAGAACTCGGCCACGACCGAAGAGCTGATCGAGCGCATCGCAGCGATGCACGAGCAGTACGACGACGGCCAGCTCTCGTTCGAGGCCTTCGACGAGCAGAAGGCCGAGCTCATGACCCTTCTCACGGCGCGCCTGTCCGAATAAGCTTCCTCGAAATCTGATTTCGTCTGAAGCACCTCGCGTCAAGGAGCGGCGTGAACCCATCGCTTGGCGATACCGAGGTGACGGCCACCGCACCGGAGCTGGTCGGGCCCGACCTCGTCGTTCCCGAGACCGCAAGCATGCTGCGTGGTCCCGACGACACGTTGAACGTCGTCTCGTCGTTGACGTTCTTCCTTCTGCACCTGCTGCCGTTCCTCGCGATCTTCACCGGGGTCACGCGCACCGCGTTGATCCTCCTGGTCGTCACGTTCACGACCCGGATGTTCTTCATCACCGCGGGCTACCACCGCTACTTCTCGCACAAGTCGTACCGGCTGAACCGGTTCTGGCAGTTCGTGTTCGCGTTCGGTGGGACGATGGCGTCGCAGAAGGGTCCGCTCTGGTGGGCCGCGCACCATCGCAACCACCATCGGTTCTCCGACTCCGAGCGCGACGTGCACTCACCCAAGCGCGGATTTTGGTGGAGTCACGTCGGTTGGATCCTCTGCGACAAGTACAACCAGGCCGACCTGACCCAGATCCGCGACTTCTCCAAGTATCCCGAGATCCGGTTCATCAACAAGCACGACTGGATCGGGCCCTGGGCGCTGGCGCTCGCGTGCACGGCCATCGGAGGCTGGAGTGGCCTGCTGATCGGGTTCTTCCTCTCAACCGTGTTGCTGTGGCACGTCACGTTCACCGTGAACTCCGTCGCCCACGTGATGGGCCGGCGCGCCTACGAGACGACCGACACGAGTCGCAACACGTTGCTCGTCGCGCTCGCGACCGGAGGCGAGGGTTGGCACAACAACCATCACCGCTACCCGTGGGCCGCGCGCCAGGGATTCCGCTGGTGGCAGATCGACGTGACGTACTACGTGCTGCGGATACTGAGCTGGGTCGGGATCGTGCACGACCTGAAGCCCGTACCGCCTGCGATCATCGAGGAAGCGCGCGTCGCCAAGGCTCGACGTCGAGCTTCGGGTACTTCTCTTTAGTCTGCTCGACGAGCTCCGCGGTCCACACCGGGTGCCCCGGCGGCGGGAAACCGAGTAGCTCGAGATCACGCGGCGTCGACATCTCGACGAACTGCACCCACGACGGATGGGTCGCGTTCGACTGTGCGGTGTGGTATCCGATCCAGTCGGTACCCGCGACTTTGTAGCTCACGTTCAACAGGTAGCGATGGCTCCCGGGTCGCTTCAGATCCGTGCCGCGATGAAAAACATCGGGCCGGTACACAAGCAGCGAGCCCCGCACTCCCTTCGCCGAACGCTCACTCGCGTACAGCTTCGGATCGCCGTCGGGCATATACATGTTGTTCGTCGAGCGACCGACGGAATCCCGGCGCCGGACGAGACTCGTCGGCGCAGCGCCTTCGTCGACGTCACTCAGGTACAAGAACGACTCGACGTGCCACCACGGCGGCTCCATGCGCGGCGGAAGGAACGAGTGGTTGCGGTCGGTGTGCATCGGCTGCTCAAAGTTTGCATCGCCTGCGTACTTCGCACTCACCTGGTTCTGGTACATCCGTAGATCGGTGTTCTCGAGTGCACGTTCCATGAAGTCGATGATCGAAGGGTGCACACACAGGCGACTCAACGCACCGCTGCCGTAGTACGGGAACTCCTTGGCGAACCGGTGCTGTTCCGGACGGAACGCCGGACCGGTCTTCGGCATCTCCGGATAGCCGCGGTTGAGCACCGCGTTGCTGCGGCCGGGCGGCCAGTTGCCTTCCGGATCGGCGTGGAACTTCTCGGGATCGGGGAAGCAATACCGGAGGTCGGCCGTCGCCGCGTCGATGTCGTCGGTCGCGACGAGTCCTTCGAGCAGGATCCATCCGTCTTCCTTCCATGCCGCGACCTCTTCGTCGCGCGCAATCCGCCCGTTCATTTCGCCTCCATGTTGCGTGCTGCCTCGAAGCTCCGGCCGAGAACCGGGCGGCACACCTTGCCACGGCGGATTACCCTCGACCGCATGGCCGACAAGTCACCCAAGAAGTCGAACAGCAAAAAAGCCGGAAAGACCCTGAAGGAGAAGCGCGCCGACAAGCAGTCCAAGCGCGACGACAAGCCCCGGGGTCTCGGGAACTGAGCTCGGCGTTGTGATCTGATCTCCTGGGCCCGACGCCGCGCGCGGTGTCGGCGAGATGCCGCGTTCGCGCGCACGGGCGCGAGTACCTTCGGGCAGGTGCTGACCGGAAAACTACGTAGCCGGCGCACGGTGTTCTGCGCCATCGCGCTCACGGTGAGTGGCGTCTCCACCCCACTCGCGAGTTGGTCGTCCGCATCGGCGACCGGCATCACCGCGCAGACGATCACCTTCGCGCCCATTCCCGACAAGACGATGCTCGACTCGGCCTTCACAGTGATGGCAACGTCGTCATCGGGTCTCGGCGTGACCTTCAAGTCGATCACGGCCGCGGTCTGCTCGACGTCCGGCATCAATCACCAGATCGTGGCGCCGGAAGCTCCCGGCGTGTGCACCATCGAGGCCGACCAGGCCGGAAACGACACCTACGCGGCGGCCACGCAGCAGATCAGCTTCAACGTCGTCAAGGCGCCGCAGACGATCACGTTCGCGCCGCTGCCCGACGTCGCGTTGAGCATCGGATTCGTTTTCGTCACCGCATCGGCGTCGAGCTTTCGCGCCGTGACCTTCACGACGACCACTGCGACCGTCTGCACCGCGGGCAACGACGGCGAGATCGATCTGCATTCGGCGGGAACCTGCACCGTGCATGCCGATCAGGCCGGAACCGACCTCGTCGGGCCGGCCCCGACGGTGTCGCGCAGCTTCGGCGTCGGCCGGTCGGAGCAGGCGATCACGTTCAACTCGATCACGGATCACCCAGTCAGCGATTCACCGGTGATGCTCACCGCGTCGGCCACCTCGCTTCTCCCGGTCACGTTCTCGGTGCCGAACACGACAACCGTCTGCTCGGTGACCGGCGCGACCGTCACGCTGACGACGGCCGGCAGTTGTTCGGTGCAGGCCGATCAGATCGGCAACGACAGCTACAGCGCGGCACCTTCGATCACGCGCACGTTCACCGTCACTCAGGAATCGCAGACGATCACGTTCGCGGTGCTGCCGGGCAAGAACGTGACCGACCCGCCGTTCTCGGTTTCCGCGGCCGCGTCGTCGCTCCTCCTCGTCGTCTTCACCACGACGACGAGGACGGTGTGCACCGCGAGCGGCACCACGATCACGATCCTCGTCGCGGGTACCTGCACCGTGGAAGCGGATCAACCCGGCAACGCCACGTTCGGCCCGGCCGACGCCGCGTTCCAGAGCTTCGTCGTTTCCAAGATCGACCAGACGATCACGTTCGCGGCGTTGGCGGGTCGCTCGCTCGCGCAGTCGCCGGTCACGCTGACCGCCACCGCGTCGTCGGCGCTTCCGGTCACGTTCACGTCGCAGCTTCCCGCGGTGTGCACAGTCTCCGGCGCGACCGTGACGCTCGTCGCGGTCGGGACATGCACGATCCAGGCCGACCAGGCCGGTAACGACCGCTACAACGCCTCGCCCCCTCTCCAGCAGCCGTTCACCGTGACGGCGGCCCCGAAGACCGATCAGACGATCACGTTCGCGGCGCTGGCCGACGTGGCGGTCAACGGAACATTGACCGCGGTGGCGACCGCGTCGTCCGGCCTCACCGTGACGTTCAGCAGCACGACGCCGACAGCGTGTACCGCGACCGGCGCGAACGGTTCGACGATCACACGCCTGACAGCAGGCGCGTGCACGATCCAGGCCGACCAGGCCGGGGACGCGACGCGCAACCCGGCGCCGCCGGTGCTGCAGACCCTCGGCGTCGCCAAGACGAATCAGACCATCACGTTCGCGCCGTTGCCGAATCTCACGATCAACCACGCACCTGTAACGGTAGTCGCCAGTTCCACCTCGCTCCTCCCGGTGTCGTTCACCACGACGACCCCGGCGGTCTGCACCGCGAGCGGCACGAACGGCGCGACGATCACGATCGTGGCCGCGGGCACCTGCACCGTGCGCGCCGATCAGATGGGCGGCGTCACGGTGAACGCAGCCGCAC
>JBEPUZ010000004.1:0-51715 GCA_041691275.1 Actinomycetota bacterium
ACACGCACGAATAGCGAGATCCTCGTGGTCTACGTTGCTTCGTCGGCAGCCGAGTGGGAGCTCGCGGCGGTGCAGATCGATCCCGACCCGATACGGCACGAGTTCCAGCGGCGCTTGCGTGAAGAATGGACGGCGCCGCTTCGAAAGGCTGAAGTCACGTACCGGACGAAGTTCGTCTCCGGGCGCGTCGCCGAGGAGCTCATGAGCTCCGCACGCGAGGAGCAAGCGTCGCTCATCGTCATCGGCATGACGCTTCGGGGCACACTCAGTGCGCTCGTCGCGGGAAGTACGCAACACGAACTTCTCCACCACGCCGTGCGGCCGGTCGTTGCGGTACCAGCTACATGGAACAAGCAACAGCCGGTACCCCCGGCCTGACAAGGCTCTGCTGAACCCGACCGGCTCGTCACCGCAATGAGCAGTCGAGTGTGCCGTGGAGCTGGTCGATGTCGATCTCATGACCGGTAGGCGTCCGCCGTACGGAGAGGTCGACGGTTGCGGTTCCGACGTGCAGGTTGCGCACGCGCACGACGTCGAGCCAGTCCGGGAGGCAAGGACGCAGCGTCAGCGTGCTCGACGACGCGTCCGCTTCGAATCCGACTAGCGAGCAGATGAGTTGCACGACTGCACCGGCAGCCCAGGCCTGCGGAGCGTTGGCGTCCAGGTAAGGGACCGGCATCCCGCCGTCGTCGCGGGCGAAGCCTCCGAACAGCTCGGGAAGTCGGCGGTCGTCGAAGTGCCGGGCGGCGTCGAACATCGCTCGTGCGATCTGCGCGGCTTCGGCGTCGAGGTCGTAAGCGCGAAGCCCGTTCATGATGCAGGCGTTGTCGTGTGGCCAGACCGACCCGAGCTGGTACGACAATGGGTTGTACGAAACGTGAGCACTCGACAGCGTCCGGATGCCCCAGCCGCTCCACATGTCGCTCGCGAAGAGGCGCTGGGCGACACGCGCGGCGCGCTCCGGAACGATCGCCTGCGACCAGAGGAGATGTCCGGGGTTCGACGCGACCGACCGGATCGGTTGCTTGTCGCCGTCGAGACCGAGGTAGTAGGTGCCTTCGTCCTCCCACCAGAATCTCGTCTCGATCTGCTCAGCCAGGCGGTCGGCTTGATCGCGCAACCGCTGCGCCGAATTCGCATCGCGATAAGCGTCTTCGACGACACCGGCCCAGGCACGTTTGGCCGCCACCACGTAACCCTGTAGCTCGCACAACGCGATCGGCAACACCGGCAGGCCGCCGTCGGCGTGAACGATCGCGTCGCCGGCGTCCTTCCACCCCTGGTTGAAGTAGCCACCGTGTGCTGCGCGCGTGCCGTACTCCTGCAAGCCATCGTCGTCGCGGTCTCCGTCACGGTCGATCCACCCGAGCGCCGCCTCGACCGCAGGGCGTATCGCGTCGAGCTGATCCCGGCGCCCGTGCCAGCGCCACGCGTTCGCCGCTGCCAACACGTACAACGTCGTCGCGTCGTGGGTGCCGTAGTACGGAGTGTGCGGGATGAGGTGTAGCTGCGCGAGCTCTCCGCGGCGGATCTCGTGAATGATCTTGCCCGGTTCCATGTCGCGTTGAGGGTCGTAGCCGGTGGCCTGTTGCGACGCCAGCGCACGCAGCGTGCCTTCGGCGAAGCGGGTCGAGAGCGCCAACGTTTGGAGAGAAACCACGAGCGAGTCACGGCCGAACAGCGTCACGAACCATGGCACGCCGGCCGCGGGCACCCAGATGTTCACGTCCATTTCGCCGCGCGATGCGTCGTCGTGTGGGTCGGCCTCGTGACCTCGGGCAAGATCGTCGAAGATGTGCAGGCGCAGGCTCGCGAGGTCATGGACCGACCGGGCGATCGTGTCGTCGACCCTTGCATCAGAGGTCGAGAACGAAGCGGCTCCGTCTACCCACTCTCGGCGCGCCTGATCGGCGATCGTGTCGGTACCGAGCAGGTCGTGGCACAGTCTCGCCGGGTGTTGCGGGGCCTCACCGTCGATCTCGGGGATCCAGAGCAAGCATGTGTGCCACGACTCGAGCGGGGCGAGCCGGATGCGGAATGACACGCCGCCGTTGGCGTATTCCGGCGCCGAATCGTTGCGATCAACCACAAGCTCGAGGGCACGCGTGAAAGCCTCGTTGCGGTAACGGGAAATCAGCGTCGAGGTCGCCTCGGTCCACGTCGTCTGCAGCGAACCACGCCGCACGAGCCGATGGTCCTTCATGTCGAACAGGTCGGCGAAGTCGCTTTCCACGCTGATCTCGAGCACGAGCTCGACGGCCTCGTGACCAAAGTTCGTGACGTCGTAGTCGTCGTGCATGCCGTGGCCGAGCGATCGATCGACACGCAAATGCAATGTGTTGGCTGCCACCATCCCGCCTGCGGCATCGATCAGGGGATTCGTGAACTCGAACCGGGCCGCGTGCGGCGCCGTCCGCTCGGCACCGAGCAACACCGGCGACACACCGCCGACGCGGATGCGGTAGCCCGAGGCCAGCCGGGTGTCGGCCACGATGTAGCCCTCCCCCATCTGACGGGACATCTGGAGGTCGGCAGCACACACGACGATCTGGTCATCGAAGTAGAGGCGCATCTGCCGCTCGTCGGTGCGCATCGTCATCTCCCTGCGGCGAACTCGATGACCGGTTTCACGTCATCAGGTCGACGCTCGAGCGCGTCCGACCAACGCTCGGCAGGGACGCGTCGGGTAATCAAGCGCTCCAGCCATTTAGGGTCCGCGTGCGCGAGCGCTTTCGCCGCCGTCTCGTAGTGGCGGCGGTTGGCGTTGACAGAGCCGAAGACGACGTCGTTGGCCAGCACCATCGCGCGGTTCACCTGCGCCGCGTCGATCGTCAGCTGCCGACCACCCGATGAAACACCGGTCAGGCACACGATCCCGTCCGGAGCGGTACGGCCGAGCACCTCGAGCACGAGCGACGACACTCCGGTGCACTCGATGACGACGTCGGCCGAAGCGCACACGTCACTGATCGAGCCGGTGCGATAGGCCGCGCCGAGATCCGCGACCAGCTTTGGTTTCGGACCCTCCGTGACCTGATCGAACACCACAACGTCGAGGCCGCGCTGACGTCCGAGCAACGCGGCGAGCAACCCGATTGGGCCCGCGCCGGCGATCACGACCTGGGCCGGCTGCCAGCGCGCGCGGGTCCCGATGCGAACGATGTGCTCCCAGGCCTTGGCGACGACGCTCGCGGGCTCGAGCAAAACACCAACGCGATCAAGTGCGGGATCGACCTTGACCGCGTATTCGGGACGGATTCGATAGCGGTCGGACGCGTAGCCGTTCCGCCCGTTGATGCCGCGCTCGGTGTAACGGCCGTTTCGACACATGTCCCACTCGCCGACTGCGCAGTTCGGACACGGCACCGGGTCGGGTCGGCGCACGATGCCGACGACCAGGTCGCCGGGTGCAAGATCGCAATCGGTTGGCGCTTCGAGAACACGCCCGAGCGACTCGTGCCCGAGAATCAGACGAGCCTCGCCCGGCGGCGGCGTGCCGTAGTCACCGTGGACAATTTCGACGTCGGTGCCACACACGCCGATCGCCAGTGTCTCGACGAGCACCGGTCCATCGGCGAGCGGTGGTTCCGGTACGTCGTCGAGCCGGACCGAGTCGGCCTGACCGGGCACCACCGTGATCGCTCGCATCGCATCATCCCTCTCCGTTCCGGCACTGCCGCACTGTCGTCCCCTGCTTCCGATCACGACCCGAAGAGCCGAAGCCGGTCGCTGACGAGCCGGTACTACGGCAACATGATGATGTCGCCGACGAACTCGTCTCGAATGGTCGCAAGATCGGTGAGGTTGTCCCTCGCCCATTCCGAAGCAGCCGCAGTTGCGGCGTCGGCAGACGCCCGAGACTCCCAAACCGTGATCGAGACGACTGCGTGTCGATCATGGGCGTGCACCAACACGTACGAGACGAATCCCGGCAGCGTCTGGAAAACGGGGGCCAAGCCGGCACGGACCCGCTCGACGAGCTCATCGAAAGCAGTCGGGCGTTCGAGAACCTCATACGTGGTCACGCGCGAGTACTGCACAGCGACACCACCTCTCTCCTCGGCTCGAGGGATACTGCTTCCGTCGATGCTCGGTTGCCACTCGTGCTGTACCGCCCGAACTCCTTCTCAAACACCCTCGCCTGCCGCGTCGGTTGTGTGGCCCAACCGACGCATCGACGATGTTCACACCGGACGTCATAGTCGTCCCGACTCGGCGAGACCGTCGAGGAGCAGGTGGAAGTACACGAGGCCGGCAAACGGATCCCAGCGCGCGAGCGCTCGGCGGATCGCGTCGTAGCTGGGTGGCGTGTCCAGGTCGAGCCAACGCTGCAGCTTGTTGCGGGCTCCCACGTCGTCGCCGGGGAAGACATCCAGACGCCCCAACGTCCGCAGCAGCACGTACTCAGCAGACCAGCGGCCCAAGCCGCGCTCGCGCTGAAGGGCCGCGGCGGCACGCCGGTTATCGGCACTCGCGAGCGTCTCCAGATCGAGCTCTCCGCTCGCGACGCGCTCCGCCAGGCCGATCAGCACGAGGGCCTTCGCGCGGCTGAAGCCGAGGTCTCGCAATTCGTCGGGTTTCGCGTGCTGCATCTCTTCGGCCCGGGGGAACGCGTACGCCGCGCGCACCTCGTCCGTCGGCGCCCGCAAGCCATAGCCTTGCGCGAGTCGATTGAGCAGCTGAATCCCGACCTCGAGGCTGAGCTGTTGGCACGCGACGGCGTTCGCCAATCCCTCGAAGAAGGTTGAGAACCTCGGGGGCTTGACGCCCCGGAATCGATCCTCGAGCACCGCGAGCTTCGGTTCTCGCCCTGCGAACTCGGAAAAGTCTCGCATGTCGATACGCAGTCCGAGGAGCCGCTCGAGCGCGCGGGTCGTCTCAACTTGCGACCCGGACGCGTTTGCGGTCACGACGACCTGCAACCTCGGCGCTGACGGCTTCGTTGTCTGGCTGACGGCCACGTCGACGGCCATGTTGGCGACGACGAGCGCGCGTCGGTATGTGTGACCATCCCAACGGTCGATGGCGTTCTGTGGTCTTCGCCGGAGCGCCCAGACCGTCAGGTCCAGACGGAACGGCGCGCGCGGCCGGATCTCGAAGGTGCTGCGGCGCATTGCATCGGTCATTCTCGATTCGCGATCGCGGGTTGCACTACGGGCGATGCGCATCGCGCGCTACGCGTCATGAGCGCCGGGCAGGACATCGGATTTCGACGCGTGCCACACCGACGTCGAACGCCGTCTCGACGTTGAAGCCGTAGACGTACACGAGAGTGCCGCCGACTGTCGGGACGCGTCGGTTCCGTTTCACGAGACACGCTCGCCGTTCGGTGCACCTACCCCGAGTCGCGTGACGATCTGTTTCTCTCCAACGAGCGTGCGATGCACCGGGCAGCGCTCGGCGATCTCGACGAGACGGTCTCGCTGTTCACCAGTGAGCGGACCGTCCAGATCGAGAGCTACGTCGATGCGGTCGATCATGGAGCGACGCGTCTCGGAGGTCTCGGCGTCGAAAGCGTGGACCCGGTCGTGGGTCAGATGCACCGACACTCCCTCCAGCGGCCATCCTTTTCGGGCTGCATACATCCGAAGGGTCATTGCCGTACACGCCCCTAACGACGCGAGCAACAGGTCATAGGGTGTCGGTCCGATGTCGTCCCCGATCTCGACGGGTTCATCGGCGATGAGGGCGTGACGTCCGGCGCAAATCCTCTGGGCGATCTTCCCGTCCAAGGCGCCGGTCACAATGACGGTTCCCTCGGTCACACACGGGTTCTCGGGCGGGGCTTGGCTTCCGATGTACCGACTGACCCAGGCGCCGAGCACCTGAGCGACGTAGATCGCGTCGGTCCGTCGGGAGAGAAGGTGGTCAGCGCCATCGAGGGAAACGAAACTCTTCGGATGCTTCGCAACGGCGAAGATGCGACGCGCGTTGTCGATGTCGACCAACTCGTCGTGCGGCGCATGGAACACGAGCAGCGCACGGCGCAGCCCCCGGATGGCCTCGGTGAGGTTCTGGGCATTCACGTCCTCGAGGAGCTGACGCCGGATCGGGAACGAGCGTCCGCCGATCTCGGCCAGCACCTCACCGGATCGGGCGAGCGCAGCGACGACGTCGCCGGGAAGGAGGCTGGTGACGTGCGCCGCGTCGAACGGCGCACCGATGGTGGCCACCGCGACAGCCTCAGGGATCTGGGCTGCGGCGGCGAGAACCGCGGCGCCGCCCAGACTGTGACCGACCAGGACCTTGGGAGCTGCGTAGCTATTGCGCAACATGGCGGCGGCTCGAACGACGTCTTCGACAGTCGACGAGAAATTCGTGTCGGCGAAGTCTCCCTCACTGGCACCGAGGCCGGTGAAGTCGAAGCGGAGGACGGCAATACCCTGATCTACGAGGCCGCGGGTGATGTGCGTGGCGGCAGGAATTTCCTTCGAACATGTGAAGCAGTGGGCGAACAGTGCGAAGGCAATTGGATCACCAGCCGGAAGATCGAGCCGAGCGTCCAGGTCGTCTCCGGCTGAGCCTTCGAAGGTCACCCGCTCGATGCGTCGAGTCATCGCTCCTCCAGAGCCAATCGCTCCCCGTCTACGCTTCTTCTAGCTTACTCTAGAAGAAAGTGTAGACGATGTACCGAAGGAGTCGCGCTGCGAGAGTGATCGCGGTTAGCGTCAAACCGCGTCGGCGTCGGTCTTGACGAGTTGTCGCAGGACATACCGCAAGATGCCGCCGTGCGCGAAGTACTCGGCCTCGGCCGGCGTGTCGATCCTGACCGTCATTGCGAACTCTCGGGTCCGTCCATCATGCGCGACGCGAACCGTGACCTCGGCTGGAATCCTGTCGGCGTCACGGAGCCCATCGATCGAGTAGAGCTCCTCACCGGTAAGCCCGAGGCTCTGCGCGGATTCGCCGGGCTTGAACTGCAATGGGAGCACGGCCATATCGATGAGGTTGCTCCGGTGGATCCGCTCGAACGAGGTCGCCAGTACGGCCTTGACGCCGAGCAGCATCGTGCCTTTGGCCGCCCAGTCGCGCGACGACCCGGAGCCGTACTCGGCGCCGGCGATGATCACCAAGGGCACGCCGTCGGCGGCATAGGCGGTCGCGGCGTCGTAGATGCTCAACGTCCGACCGGTCGGCAGGTGGCGAGTGAACCCACCCTCCACCTCGGGCACGAGCTGGTTGCGCAGCCGGATGTTCGCGAACGTGCCGCGAATCATTACCTCGTGGTTGCCGCGGCGCGAACCGTAGGAATTGAAGTCACCCGCACCCACGCCATGCTCGAGCAAATAGCGTCCGGCTGGGGATGCCTCGCTGATCGCGCCGGCCGGCGAGATGTGGTCAGTGGTCACCGAGTCTCCCAAGAGCGCAAGTACGCGCGCATCGGTGACGTCTTCGAGTGGCGCAGGTTCGCGGGTCATCGCGTCGAAGTAGGGCGGTTGGCGCACGTATGTCGATGTCTCGTCCCACACGAACATGTCGCCCGTCGGCACCGCGAGGCTCTGCCAGCTGTCGTCGCCGGTGAATACGTCGGCGTAGCCCGCAGTGAACATGTCGGCTCGGAGGGACTCGTCGATGACGGCCCTGATCTCCTGGGTCGTTGGCCAGATGTCCCGTAGGAACACCGGCTGGTTATCGCCGTCGCGGCCGAGCGGCTCGCCGAGCAAGTCGGCATGCATCGTGCCGACGAGGGCGTACGCGATGACAAGTGGCGGGGACGCGAGGAAGTTCATCTTGCATTCGGCGTGGATTCGCCCCTCGAAGTTCCGGTTGCCGGACAGGACCGAGCAGACCGTCAGGTCATGAGCGCTCACCGCATCGCCGACTTCCGCGATGAGCGGGCCGGAGTTTCCGATGCAGGTCGTGCATCCGTAGCCGACCAGACCGAATCCGAGGCGTTCCAGATACGGAGTGAGCCCGGCCCGGTCGTAGTAGTCGGTCACCACCCGGGAACCGGGCGCGAGGGTGGTCTTCACCCAAGGCTTGCAGGTCAGGCCGCGCTCTACGGCCTTCTTTGCCAGCAGTCCTGCTGCGACCATCACCGATGGGTTGGACGTGTTCGTGCACGAAGTGATCGCAGCGATCACGACGTAGCCATGATCGATGGTTGCCGCCGATCCATCGGCGAAGGTCACCGTCACAGGAGTCGGCAAGAGCTCCGGTGCGACTCCGTCGACACGAGGAGTGGAAGGCTTGTCGGCGGGATGATCGCGGCTCACCGCGATCGGGTCACTCGCCGGAAAGGACATGCGCGATGCCTGGTCGAGCCCGACGGGCAGGGTCGGGATCGTTTTCTGATCAGCCAGGAGCGCACCAACTGCACGCCGCGCGCTCGCCAACGGTATGCGGTCCTGCGGACGCTTCGGTCCGGAAATCGACGGCACGATGCTTGTCAGGTCGAGCTCGATCGATTGCGAGTAGACGGGCTCGTGGTAGGGATCATGCCAAAGACCCTGTTCTTTGGCGTAGGCCTCCACGAGTGCGATCTGATGCTCGGACCGTCCGGTGAGCCGCAAGTACGCGAGGGTCTCTGCGTCGATCGGAAAGATCGCGCACGTCGAACCGTACTCCGGGCTCATGTTGCCGATCGTCGCCCGGTTTGCCAACGGAACGTTGGCAACGCCCGGACCGTAGAACTCAACGAACTTCCCGACCACCCCGGCGCGACGCAAAATCTCCGCAACCGTCAGCACCAGGTCGGTCGCGGTCGTACCTTCCGGCAGCACCCCGGTCAGTTTGAAGCCGACCACCTGCGGGACGAGCATGCTCAGCGGCTGCCCGAGCATCGCCGCCTCGGCCTCGATGCCGCCGACTCCCCAGCCGAGCACGCCGAGGCCGTTGATCATCGTGGTGTGCGAGTCGGTCCCGACGAGCGTGTCCGGATACGCCACCGCGCCGTTCGGCCCGTCATGAACGAACACGACCCGCGCGAGGTACTCAAGATTGACCTGGTGACAGATGCCGGTGTCGGGCGGGACGACCAGGAAGTTGTCGAATGCGTGCTGCGCCCAACGCAGCAGTTGGTACCGTTCGTGGTTGCGAGCGAACTCCAACTCGGCATTGACTCGGAACGCGTCAGGGCGAGCGAATACGTCGGCAATGACCGAATGGTCAATCACCAGCTCGGACGGGATCAACGGATTGATTCTCTGCGGATCGCCCCCCAACGCGACCATCGCGTCGCGCATCGCGACGAGGTCGACGACGCACGGCACGCCCGTAAAGTCCTGCAGCAACACCCGGGCCGGAGCGAACTGAATCTCGCTGCCGTGCTCGGCTGTTGGAACCCACGACGCGAGCGCGTCGACCTGGTCCGACGTCACCGTGACGCCGTCTTCACGCCGCAGCAGGTTCTCGAGCAGCACCTTCAGGCTGTATGGCAGCTGCGCCGAGCCGTCGATCCGATCAAGCCGGTAGACCTCGTACGCCGACCCATCGACATCGATCCGTGCGCGCGTCCCGAAACTATTTCGCGTCACGGTCGGTCCCGTCACGGCTCTCACCCAACTGCCGACGACGCATACGAGAACCCTCTTTAGACGGCGTCTCGGGCGACCGACGCGGCGACCTCGCCGGAGCGGTCGCTCTCGAGTCTTAGTACGGCCGGAAACAACACGTTGTTCTCTTTGTGTATATGCAGGTGCGTGTCGGCTTCGAGCTCGGTCAGCCCCGCGAACAACATGCGATAGCTCGCGCAGCCGTCGTCCGGTACACGGTATCCGTCGGTCTGTGACCGCAGTCGCGTGAACAGCTCACCCGCACGGTCGTGCTCCGCCAGCATCACTGCAATCGGGTTCTGCAAGGTGCCGCAGTGGAACTGCGGTCGCTCGGTTGACGTCGCGAGTTCACGGATCATGGGGAACAACATGCGCTCTTCTTTGAGCAGGTGTGGTTCAAGATCGGCACGCAGGTCCTCGTACGTCGCACCGATGTCGGCGAGCTCCGGATGGCGGGCGCGGTGGACGTCGGTCACCTTCGCTACAAGCGTCGACAGACGAGGAAACTCGGCGTGCAGGTAGGCGTGGTGCGTCTGCTCGATATGGTCGGCGAGCTGGGCAGGCGGCAGCAATGACCAATTCACCTCGACCGCGCGCTCGACATCGAGAAGGTCTGCGAGAACACGCTGCGGGTCGAGGGCGAGCGGCGTGCACGCGTCGACGAGGCTGCGCCCGCCCTTGCAGCAATAGTCGAGGTGGAGGCGTTCCAACACTCGAGCGCGAGCCGGGTTATCGGTCACGAGTTCGCCGAGCGTGTTGCTTACGTCGAGCGCTGTCATGTTTGCTCCTCGGAACTTTCGCCTGCTTGCCCGCGACTGTCGAGCCGGGGTTATCGGTTGCGCGCTATGCGTCGGAGTTCACGTAGGTAGCGGAGATGTTTACGTGTATCCATCGCCAGTGTCGCAACGATGACGGGGTCGAGTGAAGTGTTTCGGATCGGGCGAAGTTGACGAGCCAATTTCCTGAGGTGACGTAGGTCGCGCCGTTCGAACCCCCGGAGCCGGCGCACGATGCGAGCAAGGCCATGACGATCCGTGCTCTTGGTGCGCCATGGAACCTGCGGGGCCTGTTCCGCAAACGTCCCGGCCGATCGGAACTGATTTGCCAGTTCCGTCAACACCCGATGGTGCCGCTCCTCATCTTCGAGAATGAGTTGCGCGATATACCGCACCGGCGGGTCCGGTGACATCGTGAGCTCGCGGTACTCCTGAAGGATCTCGGCTTCACCCGCAAGGTGCTCGGTCAGGTGCGCCAACACCGCCGCATCGAACAGGCTCGTCGGCGGCGGACGATCTTCGGTGGCGATCTCACCCATCCTCATTCCGGCCCCTCTCTCGAGCCTCATGCCGACACGTCGAGCTCAGGCTTTCGCGGGCGCGACAGCGCACGGCCCATTCCGGTTAGCTGAACGTCACGAGCCGACGCTGGCGGTGTCGCACGATCGCAAGGTCGACTTCCTCGGCCGTGCGTCCGAGCGAGACATGTTCCAGAAGGTCGATGACTGCGTTGGGGTCGAGTTCGTCGGCCGCGACGTCGCGCAACGTCATGGTCATGTCGGCCAGTGCGGGACCGCCCGCGATCTCGTGGACGGAAACGAACACACGCTTCCCGTTGGTTGCGCCCGCCGGCAACTCGTCGCCGAAGCACACCATCTGTTCGCCGTCGACCGAGTAGCGCACGGGATGGGGCCGGCAGTCCGAACAGTGGATCCACGCGGTGTGATGACGAGCAACGGAAGCGGGGAGAGTCATGGTCATTGTCCTGTCGTTGTACGGGGCCTAGCCCGTGGCATTGGTCTGAGCGGTGCCGGCGACAAAAAGACCCGCGGCGCCCTTCGTTGCATCGGCGAACTTGTGCGTGATGAACGGGTATTTCCCGGGAACCGGGAGCGAGAACTCGACGAACCCGCCCTGCGCCGGCGCGAGGTCGAGCGCCTGTCCGCCGCCCTGGTCTGCGCCCGGCTGCAAGAGGTAGGCGCCCTCTTTGTAGACGGAGTCGAAGATCGTGCCGATCACGTGGAACGACGAGATGTCAGCCGGGCCTTCGTTCATCACCCAGGCGCGGATCTTCTCGTTCGGCTGTACGCGAATCGGTCGGTCGGTGTACTGGGCGACGTAGCCGTTGAAGACGACACCGTCCCACTGCTCGCCGAGGAGCTTGTTGTAGTCGACCGGCTGCGTAGGGTCGCTCTCCCGGTAGAGCTCCGACTGGACGAAGACGTATTCGTGGGCGACGGGAGGAAGGTTCGGCGGGTCGATGATGACCGCTCCGTACATGCCCATCGCGATGTGTTCCAGCACGGGCGCGGTCCCGCAGTGGTACATGAAGATGCCGGAGTGGGTGGCCGTAAACTTGTAGACCCACGATCGGCCGGGCTCGATCGTCCGCATCGTGGCGTTCGGAGCGACCTTGCTCGCATGGAAGTCGATCGAGTGCCCAATCGTGCCTTTGTTCACGAGCGTGATCTCGAACGTGTCGCCGATGTTCCCGCGCAAGATCGGGCCGGGTACCTGACCGTTGTACGACCACATGAGCTGCGATACGCCCGGCGCGATCTCGATCTGCTTCTCGACCATGTCGAAAGTCACCTTGTGCACCGTTCCGGCGGGCTGTGCACTCGGCTTCGGCGCATTCGGGTCGCGGGCCTTGAAACCGTCAGGTGCGCTTGCCCCGAAGTCGAAGCCCGGACTCGGTGCTGCGGCGGCTCCCGACGCCGCCGTCGCCACGTTCGTCCGGTCGCTCTTATCCACGAGAAAGCCCAGACTGATCATGCTGACAATCAACGAAATGATCACAAACGAGCCCAGAACCGTGGGCCAGACACTCGCAGGTTTCGATTCGCCGTTCATCACCACACGCACTTCCGAGGCCTCGCCAGTCGGATCATACATCTAGCATATGCTAGACAATACGTTTTTGGGAAGGGCCGTTGGTCGCCGCGAGTCGGGCCGCGCGTCCTCGCGATTGGTGACGAACGACCCCCCCCCGACAGGTGGCGACAAAGGAGGTCGACATGATCGACGTGCAATCCCGGATCCAGACGAAACGTGTGTACGAACCTGCGGCGAGAGGCGACGGAGCACGTATACTTGTCGATCGACTCTGGCCTCGAGGCGTCCGCAAAGCCGATGCGCGATTCGACCAATGGCGCAAGGACCTCTCCCCGAGTACTGGGTTGCGTCAGTTCTACGGCCATCAACCTGAGCGGTTTGTCGAATTCGCCAAGCGATACCGAACGGAACTGCGTCGTAAGGAAGCACGCGCGGCCGTCCTGGAGATCATCGATCTCGCCGACCGTCGGCCTGTCACGTTGTTGACTGCTTCGCGCGACCTCGAACACTCCGAGGCCGCGGTGCTCGCAACCCACGTCCGCGCGGTCATGACACGGCGGGCGACCGTTCCTCGCGCGGGGTGAGACGCGGAACTCGAGTTGCGACCCTCAGGCGTCGGGGTCGGGCTCGACATGGAGTCGGAGCCGACAGTTCGCCTTGCGCGGGTCGTGCGGGACGAGTCCGTCGACAGTCACGCGACCATCGGTCATCTCGGCGATACCTTCCGCGAGGCCGAGATGGATCGAACAGACCGTGTCCGGATCGACGAGGGCGGTCGTCGCGAACGGGCATGTACCGAGCACGACGTCGACGTGGCCGCCCCGAGTGCGGACGCTCGGCTCGAATCCCTCGCGCTCCATCACGTCGACGACGAGTGCCACAGGATCCTCGTCGCCCACGGGCCCGAGTCGTTTCCGGCGACCGGCTCGACGACCGGCTCGACGGCCGACCTCGACCGCGGAGTCGCCGGTGCGGAGCATCTCGGCGAGAAGGAGACTGAGGCGTTCGTACGGCCCGGTCGCGCCCCAGCGGCTGTCGGCAGCGGGATTGACGCGGTAGTTGAGCCTTGGCCGCCCCCGGCCGACGCTCGGTGCCTGATCCTCGCTCACAAGACGAGCGCCCACCAACTTCGCCAGGTGCTGTCGGATCGCGTTGTGATTGAGGCAGAAGTGCCCGGTGAGCTCAGCGACGTCGACCGGCGTACCCGCGTCGACCAGGTAGCGGAAGATGGCGTGACGGGTCGGATCGCCGAGCGCGCGCGCCTGTTCCTGAAGGGTCGGAGCCACTGGCTGCTGCGCCTTCATCGTTCCATCCTTGGCCGGCTTCGAATCACTATTTCTACTCTAACCTAGAGAAACGACGTGGGATGGCGATCCGGCTTGCGGCTCGTGCCGGGAGATGTAGTCCCCGACGGGCGCGTGCAGCCCAACATTGAGGCGATTCCACGCATTGATGGTCGCGATTGCCAACGCCAGCTCGACAATCTCGCGTTCGCCGAACTGCTGTTCGACTTCGCGATATGCAACATCGAGGGCGCGCGCGTCTGTCATCTGCGTCATCGCTTCACACCAGCGCAGCGCGGCGCGTTCGCGGCCGGTGAAGATCGGCGCCTCCTCCCAGACCGGAACGAGGTCGAGTCGCACTTGGTCCTCGCCGAGGGCGCGGGCGTCCTTGGTATGCATCTCGACGCACCGCGCACACCCGTTGATCTGCGAAGCACGCAGCCGGACGAGCTCGAGGAGCAGCGGCTCCAGCGCGCTCGCGCGCACGACGCGTTCGAGGCCAAGCATCGCGCCGAGTGCTTCGGGCACGACGTGCGCGTAGTCAATCGCTTTGCGTTCCATGATGTCTGCGTCCTTCCTGATTGATTCGCCGGCGGGTCACGCGTTGACCGCGTGCGCAACGGCCACGATGATGACGAGTGTCATCAGCGCGATCGACCCCCGCAGGGCTCCGGCCACAGCCGCGCCTCGCCGGATGCTGATTGTGGTGGCTTCATCATTCGATACGTCGAGCACTCGCTGGCGTTGGATGGTCATCCGGCGCGCCTGGACCATGCCGACCGCCGTCAAGACGACGAGCAGCACCGACAAGACGACGGCGACGGTGACGCTTGTGGACCAGTGTGATGGTCGTCCCGCGATTGCGATGCCGGCGCCGATTGCGACGACGAGTGATCCGGTGCCGATCCGTCCGTAGAGGCGGCCGATGCCGCGAAAGAGGGCAACGCGCGCGGTCGGATCGAGCGCTCGACGGGCGACGTTGGCGACGAGGGCAAGGCACACCAGGCTGCCGACCCAGATACTTCCCGCGAGCATCTCGACCGCGATCAGGAGCGTGCGTCCGTTGTGCATCGCCTGCGACCTTCCTCAGTGCGCTTCGCCCGTCCGAATAAACTCTAGTTTAGACTAGAATAATAGTGGTTGCTGCGCTAGCCTGCAGCCGACCGCAGAAGCATCGGAGCCAAGATCCCGAGATGACGTTGGACAGCCCAGTCACGACCCACCCCCCGACCCGTGACCTCCGCGATCCAGACGATGTCGCCGAGATGGTGAAACGCTTCTACCGCGATGTCGCCCAGGATGACCTCCTCGGACCGATGTTCAACGATGTCGCCCGGGTCGATTGGTCGGAGCATCTGCCGAAACTGACGGCCTTCTGGTGCCGCGCGCTCTTCGGATCGTCCGGCTACTCCGGAAACCCGTTCCGGGCCCATCAGCTCATCCATGCGCAGCGCGCCTTTACGCCCGCGCACTTCGAGCGTTGGCTCGACCTGTTCTTCGAGACCGTCGAGTTGGGATGGGTCGGCCCGAACGCGGAGAAGGTCAAGACGCTCGCGACGAACGTCGCTCGCGTGCACTGCCAACAGCTCGTCGGAGTGCGCCCGAACCTTGTCATCGAGAGCGGAGCGCGTCATGTCGGCTGAAGCAGAGTCAAGCGTTCGCGACTTGATCGAGCGCGACTATCAATACGGATTCGTCACGCCACTCGACACCGAGATCGCCCCCAAGGGCCTGTCCGAAGCGGTCGTGCGGCTCATCTCCGCGAAGAAGAACGAACCGGAGTGGTTACTCGACTGGCGCTTGGGCGCGTTCCGTCATTTCCTGACGTTGGAACCGCCGACGTGGCCGAACGTCCGGTTCGAACCCATCGACTACCAGAACATGAGTTACTGGGCGGCGCCGAAACCCAAGGGCCCTACGCCGACGAGTATGGACGAAGTCGATCCGGAAGTTCGCGAGATGTTCGACAAGCTCGGGATCTCGCTCGCAGAACAGGAACGGCTCTCGGGGATCGCTGTCGATGCGGTTATCGATTCGGTATCGGTCGCAACGACGTTCAAGGCGCGCCTCGCCGAGGTCGGGGTGATCTTCTGCTCGTTCTCGGATGCGGTACAAGAGCACCCCGACTTGGTGCGCAAGCATCTCGGCTCGGTCGTCGGGTATCGCGACAACTTCTTCGCCGCCTTGAACTCTGCAGTGTTCTCCGACGGATCGTTCTGCTACATCCCCGCCGGAGTCCGTTGTCCGATGGAACTCTCGACGTACTTCCGGATCAACGCCGCAGAAACCGGCCAGTTCGAGCGGACGCTGATCATCGCCGAAGAGGGCGCGACGGTCAGCTACCTCGAGGGATGCACCGCGCCGATGCGCGACGAGAATCAGCTCCACGCGGCCGTGGTCGAACTGATCGCGCTCGACGACGCCCACATCAAGTATTCGACGGTGCAGAACTGGTATCCCGGCGACGCAGAAGGCCGCGGAGGTATCTACAACTTCGTCACCAAGCGAGGACGCTGCGCGGGCGCCCGGTCGAAGATCTCCTGGACCCAGGTGGAGACGGGATCGGCGATCACGTGGAAGTACCCGAGCGTGATCCTCCAGGGCGACGACTCGGTCGGCGAGTTCTACTCGGTCGCAGTGACGACGAACTTCCAACAGGCCGACACCGGCACGAAGATGGTCCACATCGGCCGCAACACGAAGAGCACGATCTTGTCGAAGGGGATCTCGGCCGGTCACGCGCAGAACACGTACCGCGGCCTCGTCAAGATGCTGAGGTCGGCGACCGGCGCCCGCAATCACACGCAATGCGACTCGCTGCTGATCGGGCCCGACTGCGGCGCGCACACCTTCCCATACATCGAGGTGAAGAACGACACCGCCGAGGTCGAGCACGAGGCGTCGACCTCCAAGATCAACGAAGACCAGCTCTTCTACTGCCGACAGCGGGGCCTCTCCGTCGAGGACGCAACCTCGATGATCGTGAACGGCTTTTGCCGCGAGGTATTCGACGAGCTCCCGATGGAGTTCGCCGTCGAAGCCCAAGCACTCATGCGAGTCAGTCTCGAGGGGAGCGTCGGATGATGCTGAACATCCAGAACCTGCACGCGTCGATCGGCGACACCGAGATCCTGAAGGGCGTCAACCTGCAGATCAACGCCGGCGAGGTCCACGCCATCATGGGACCCAACGGCGCGGGCAAGAGCACGCTGTCACACGTACTGGTCGGCCGCGAGAACTACACGGTCACCGGCGCCGTGACCTTCGAAGGCGAAGATCTCCTGGCGCTCTCCCCTGAGGAACGCGCGGCGGCCGGACTGTTCCTGGCCTTCCAGTATCCAGTCGAGATTCCGGGTGTGGGAAACATGTATTTCCTGCGCGCGGCCGTGAACGCAGTTCGCGCTCGACGCGGTATCGCCGAGCTCGACGCGTTCGACTTCCTCGCATTGGCGAAAGAACACATGAGTCGCCTCGACATGGACCCCGCGCTGCTGAGCCGGTCGGTCAACGCCGGCTTCTCGGGCGGCGAGAAGAAGCGCAACGAAGTGCTCCAGATGTCGATGCTCGAACCGAAGTTCGCGATCCTGGACGAAACCGACTCCGGTCTCGACATCGACGCACTACGCGTCGTCGCCGAAGGCATTCAGGCGCTCCGGCGTCCCGACCGGGCCATGCTCGTCATCACCCACTACCCGAGGCTCCTCGAGTACGTCGAACCCGACTACGTGCACGTCCTCAGCGACGGGCGCATCGTCCGCTCCGGCGACAGCGCACTCGTGCTCGAGCTCGAGGCGCACGGTTACGGCCCAACCTTCGAACCAGCAGCGGCGTTGTGACATCTGCGAGCACGACACTCCTCGAACGCCTTGTCGAGCCCGATTTCGCACGGCCCGACGAACCCGCATGGATCCACGCCGGCCGGCAACGCGCGCGCGAGTGGCTGAAGACGCAGGGCCTTCCGACCGACAAGGATGAAGCCTGGAAGTACACGCCGCTCGCCGACATCCTCGCGATGAGCTTCGATCCCGCGTCGATCTCGCCTGCGTGCGCGATCGAGGTCGCGACGGTCGACGCGTTGGCAGGTGATCATGGCGGACCGCGGCTCGTCTTCGTCAATGGATGCTTGGCCGCGCAGCTTTCCCGCACCGAGCCGACCCCCATCGGCGTCAGCATCGGCAACCGAACACCACCGCTCACGGAGGTCATCGCGGCGACGATCCGCCCTCACGCCGACCTCGATCGGTCGAGGTTCGACGGGTTCCAGGCGGTCAACCATGCCGCCGACCACGACACCGCGGTACTCATCGTCGCCGCCGACACCGATGTCGCGGAACCGATCCACGTCGTGCACCTGTCAGCACCCGGCGACACGCCCCTCGCGTCGCACCCGAGCACGCTCATACAGGTCGGATCACGCAGCCGGGTCACGGTCATCGAGACCTATGCCGGTCTCGGTGGTGCCAGCCTGACCAATGCCGTGACCGCGATCGATGTCGGTCCCGGTGCGAGCGTCACGCACTACAAGGTGCAAAGCGAAGCAGCGCAGTGCGTCCACCTTGCGCACACGAACATCCATCAAGCAGCCGGCTCCGACGTTCACTCGTCCTCGGTCATGCTCGGCGCCGACATCGCCCGCAATGCCGTCGATGTCGTACTCGCCGGGAACAACGCGACTCTCGCAGTCGACGGGCTCTACCTCCCGACCGGCAAACAACGGCACGACAATGTCGTCACGATCGAGCACGCCGCGTCGGCGTGTACGAGCCGCCAATTGTTCAAAGGTGTGATCGACGGCCACGCCCGCGGCTCGTTCAGTGGCCGGATCATCGTCCGGCCGAACACGGTCGCGAACGATGCTGACCAGACCAGCCGGAGCCTGCTCCTGCAACCCACTGCCGAAGCCGACAGCCGCCCGTGGCTCGAGATCTTCGCCGACGACGTCGCATGCACGCACGGCGCCACCGTCGGCCGGCTCGACGATGAAGCGATGTTCTACATGCGCTCGCGCGGAATTCCCGCGACCGAGGCACGCGCGATGCTCATCGGAGCATTCGTCAACGAAATCATCGAGGGTGTCCAACCGGCGACGCTGCGCTCGAATCTCGAAGCCGCGACCGCCCGTCTCGGCGCACGTGCCGAGGAGGCGACCGCGTGAACGGCGAGCTCACAACCTTGTACCGCGACGTCATCGTCGATCACGGCAACCATCCGCGCAACCATCGCGCGATCGACCACGACGCGGTCTCCGCCGAAGGGGTCAACCCCCTCTGCGGCGACGAGATCACGGTCTACCTTCACCTCGACGATGACGTCATCACCGACGCCGCGTTCGAGTCACACGGATGCGCGATCTCGACCGCGTCTGCGTCGCTCATGACCGAGGCACTGATCGGAAAAACCCGATCGGAAGCAATCGATCTCTTCGAAGACGTACGCACCATGCTGACCACCGCCACACCGAGCACCGAGGACACCGATCGGTTGGGAAAGCTCCGCGTGTTGGCCGGCGTCGGCGCCTACCCGATGCGCGTCAAGTGCGCGACCCTCCCCTGGCACACCTTCCGCGAGGCGCTCGACATCGACCGTCACTCCACGGTCTCGACCGAGGCGACGCCATGACAACCGGACCGAGGGAACCGGTGGAACTCGAACGAGACTGTCTCGCCACGACGGTGCCCGGCGGACGCCAGACCACGCTGGCCGCCGGCGACCGCGTGCTCATCGTGCAGATGTTGGGCGACAGCGTCACCGTGCAGACCGAGTTCGGCACGCTCCTGCGCGTGAACGGCGACGACGCCGACGCGCTCGGGCTGGACACATCGGATCAGCGCGGCGGGGTCGTCAGCTCGGAGCCCTTCTCGATGAGTCAGGTCACCGATGCCCTCCAGAACGTGTACGACCCCGAGATCCCCGTGAGCGTCGTGGAGCTCGGACTCATCTATCGATGCGAAGAGGAACGGCTCCCCGACGGATCGAGGTTGATCAGCATCGACATGTCGATGACTGCACCGGGCTGCGGGATGGGCGACGTGCTCCGGGTCGACGCCGAAAGAGTCGTACGGTCGGTCCCGGGGGTCGACGACGTCGAAGTCAACCTTGTCTGGGACCCACCTTGGAACATGGGCCGCATGTCGGAAGCCGTCCGCCTCCAACTCGGCCTGCTCTGAAAGGAGCGCGTCAAGATGGACACACACGTCCCCGCTACGAGCCTGGGCTTTCCGCGCATGGGTCCGCACCGCGAGCTCAAGCGGGCACTCGAGGGATACTGGTCCGGTCGGGACTCGGCTGATGAGCTCGAACGCGGCGCGTCCGACCTACGCCGGCAACGATGGAATCGCCAACGCGACCTCGGCCTCGACCACATTCCGTCGAACGACTTCTCCCTCTACGACCACGTGCTCGATACCGCCGTCATGGTCGGGGCGGTTCCTGACCGGTACCGCGCGAGTGACGACGTCGATCTCGCTACGTACTTCGCGATGGCGCGGGGCGGCGACTTTCGCGGCAACGCGGTCGCGCCGCTCGAAATGACCAAGTGGTTCGACACGAACTACCACTTCATCGTCCCCGAGCTCTCCGCCGGTCAACGTTTCACCTACGCCGACACAAAGGCCGTCGCCGAGTTCCGCGAGGCCCGAAGGATCGGCATCACGACCCGGCCCGTGCTGCTCGGCCCGATCTCGTTCCTCACGCTCGCCAAGCAACGCGGGTCGCACGCGTCTGTGACCGCCTCACTCCCGGATTTGGTCGGCGTATACGAGGCGGTGCTCGCTGATCTCGCCCGCGCCGGTGCTCAATGGGTACAAATCGACGAGCCGGCACTGTGTCTCGATCTCGACCGGGAGATCGTCGACGCGTTCCTGCCGACGTACGAACGTCTCGTACACAGCGCGCCCGGTGTCGAGATCCTCGTGGCGACGTACTTCTCCGGACCTCGCGCCAACCTGCCGACTGCCCTGACCCTGCCCGTCGCCGCGCTGCACCTCGACCTCGTCCGCGAACCGCACCAACTCGACCCGGCCCTGGCCGGCGCGCCGGAGTCCCTCGCACTGTCGCTCGGTGTCGTCGACGGCCGCAATGTCTGGCGGGCCGATCTCCTCTCGGCACTGACGCGCCTCGAGCACGCACGCGATCACATCGGATCCGAGCGACTACTCGTCGCGCCATCCTGCTCGGTCTTGCACATGCCGCTCGACTTGGAGCTCGAGGTGCATCTCGACCCCGAAGTCCGACCCTGGCTCGCGTTCGCCGAACAGCGACTCGAGGAGGTCGTGCTCCTTGCCCGAGCGCTGAACGAAGGACGGGCGGCCGTCGAGGATCTGCTCATCGCCAACGCGGACATCCGGGCTGAACGAGCGCGTTCACCACGTACGCACGACCGCGCGGTGCGGGAACGACTCGCGGCGGACCAGCCGGCCCTCGAAGCCCGCGCGAGCGTCTACAGCGAGAGGCGACCGAAACAAGCGAAACGACTCGAACTCCCGCTGCTCCCGACCACCACGATCGGGTCATTCCCGCAGACAACCGAGGTGCGCAGCCTGCGGTCGCGATACCGGCTCGGGGAGCTCGACCTCCCGCAATACGAGACCGGAATGCGCGCACTCATCGAAACGACGGTGAGGCTTCAGGAGGCTGTCGGCCTCGACGTGCTCGTCCACGGCGAGTTCGAACGCAACGACATGGTCGAGTACTTCGGAGAGCACCTCAGCGGCGTCGTCGTGTCCGAGAACGGCTGGGTGCAGAGCTACGGCTCTCGCTGCGTGAAGCCACCCCTCATCTACGGCGACGTGAGCCGACCGAATCCCATCACCACCGGCTGGACGAGCTTCGCGCAGTCGCTCACCGAGCGTCCGGTCAAAGGCATGCTGACCGGCCCGGTCACGATCCTGCAGTGGTCGCTCGTCCGCGATGACCAGCCCCGCGAGCAGACCTGTCGCCAGATAGCGTTCGCGATTCGCGATGAGGTCGCCGACCTCGAAGCGGCCGGTATCGGCGTCGTACAACTCGACGAACCCGCCCTGCGAGAGGGCCTTCCGCTCCAACGCGCAGATTGGCCGGACTACCTGCGGTGGGCGGTCTCTGCGTTTCGGGTCGCTTCGTCGGGCGTCGCGGACGAGACGCAGGTACACACGCACATGTGTTACGCCCAGGTCGCCGACATCATCGACTCGATCGCCGCTTTCGATGCCGACGTCATCTCGATCGAGGCGTCCCGCTCGAACATGGATCTCCTCGACACCTTCGTCGAATTTCGGTATCCGAACGCGATCGGGCCGGGCGTGTGGGACATTCACTCACCGCGGGTCCCGGAAGTGGCCGAGATCGTCACGCTCCTCGACCAGGCACTCGCGGTGCTCTCCCCCGAGCAGCTCTGGGTCAATCCCGACTGCGGGCTGAAGACCCGCGGCTGGGCTGAGGTCGAACCGGCGCTGCGGAATCTCGTCGACGCGGCGCGAATTGTTCGAGAGCGTGTGACCAGACCTTGAGCGGTGACCCTCTCGGCGACTCGGCAAGTGCCGGCGCTACTCGGGGTTCGGCCGGAAGGGTCGCGATCGCACAAGCACAGGCCCGGTCAACGCTCGCGCTCGCATTCTGTTTCGTCGTCGCAACTGCTCTCGCTCTCGTTGTGCCTCACCGCACCGGTTGGTGGTTACCACTGCACCTCTTCCTCCCGGGTGCCCTGTTGCTTGCGATCTCCGCGGCAACGCAACTCTTCGTCGTGACCTGGGCGGCCGGCCCACCTGCGTCGGACCGGGTCGCAGCCGCGCAACGGTGGCTGCTGGCCGGCAGTGTCGCGCTGCTCGTCGCATCGCGCGAGCTCAGGTGGCCGCGCGTGCTCGCGGGGCTCGGTGGAGTTGGGGTGATCGGCGCGCTGTTGGTGCTCGCACTGTCACTCCAGCGCACTGCCCGAAAAGGTGTGCAGCGCCGTTTCGACGCTGCAGTTCGCGCGTATCTCTGCGCACTACTTGCCGGGGTGATCGGCTCCGCGTTCGGCGTCGCCATGGCGAGTGGACTCGACGGGTCGGCGCTCCCCCGCGCGCGAGCCGCGCACCTGACTCTCAACCTCCTCGGGCTGATCGGACTCGTGATCGTGGCGACGCTCCCCTCGTTCACCGCAACCCAAGCGCGCGTGAAGATGTCGCCGCGCGCCGACCTTCGCGCCCAAGGCACAATGCTCGCCTGGCTTTGCGCCGCGCTCGTCGCCGCGACGGCCGGGTTTCTCATGGCGAGCCCGTCGGTTGCGGCGATAGGGCTCGGCGCCTACGCCGCCGGGCTCGTAGGGCTCGGCGCCCTGCTCCCGACGATACACACCAAACAGCTTCAGTGGGCCGGACCCCGACTACTGCAGCTTGGTGCCGGAATGGCGTGGTGGACGGGCGCCACAGCCGCGATTGCCGTGCAGGCGGCCCGTGACCACGCCGTCTTCACGCGCCCCGTCATCGGCATCCTGGTGGTCGGCGGCTACGCGCAAATACTTGCGGCCGCGGTCGCATACCTCGGACCCGTGCTCCGCGGCGGGGGCCACGTACGACTCTCGCAGGGGTTCCGCACCACACGATCGTGGGTCGGGCTCGTCGCTGCGAACGTCGCGGCGGTCGCGCTGCTCTTCCGCGCGAACGACGTCGTGGTGGTCGCGATCGGTGTGTGGCTAGTGGACACCGCGATCCGGGCCGCGACCCTCCTGCGCCCTCCGAGAGCAGAGCCGACCGGGTGAGCGCGCCACACTGTCCGGCACCGCGGAAAGTCGCGACGCCGCTGCCGTACGGCGGAGTCAATGTACCGATCGCGATCGTGCCACCTGCCACCTGCCACCTGCCGCCTGCCGCCTGCCGTGCGACGAGTCAGCGTGGGCGATTGAGTCAGGAGTCCGCAATATGGGTACACCTGTCGGCGAGAAGATCGGACGAGAATCAGTGGGACCCGTACTGGTTGGCGATGACGGATCAGAGGCCGCGGCAGTTGCGGTCGCGTGGGCGACGCGTTTCGCGAAAGAGCGCGGCGCCGAGCTGGTCGCGGTGCACGTCCTCGGCCCGAGAAATGACCAGGACCGACCAGAGCGTTCCGATCGCGTGGTCGTGCGCGAAGGTCATCCGGCGGCCGAGATCGTCAAGGGTGCGAACGAACTCGATGCGAGCGTCATCGTGTTGGGCCGCCATGGTCGGGACGGATTCGGGGCTGCGCCGACAGGGAGCACGGCATCGCAAGTGTCCGCAGTCAGTCCCCTGCCGGTCATCGTCGTGCCGGTCGCGGACTACTTCGCGGCGGGCGAGCACGTGAACAACGTCGTCGTCGGTATCGATGGTTCGCCGGAGGCCACGGATGCCGCGATCTGGGCGGTTCGAACGTGGTCTCAAGCTCGGTTCACCGCCGTGCATGCGCTCGAGCTTGCCCCGGCATTCGCCCAGCTCGAGCGCGAGCCGGAAACACACGCGTTGTACGAGCGTGCGCGCACACGTGCCGTCAATGTGATGCGCGACGCGTGGTGTCGGCCTTTCATCGACGCCGGTGTTCCGTTCGACACCGTCGTCGAGGAGGGCGGACCCGTGGAAATCCTTCTTGCCGCAGTCACTCGCACTGCCGCGGATCTGATCGTCGTCAGCAGACGGGACAGCGCGCTTCGGCGCGGCACCCTCGGCAGCGTCGGCCAACGCGTTCTCGCGTACTCGGCGTGTCCCGTCGCGGTGGTTCCTTCGCCCTCATGACAGCGCTCTTGACGCTCGCGGGCGCTCTTTCGGGATGAGAAATCGTCAGAAGTCGCGAGGGTCGGGAAGCTCGACGTCGATGCCGTACTGGCGGATCGCGTCGTTCACGACGTCCGCCTTGACGTCTCCTTGAAGAAACAGTCCCCAGAGCATTGCCACAATGATGTGGGCGGCGTCGGTCTCGAAGTGACGGCGGAGCGCGGGCCGCGTGTCGGACAATCCAAAGCCGTCGACGCCGAGCGGAACGAACGGTTGCGGCATCCAACGCGCGACCTGGTCTGCGACGAGCTTGACGAAGTCGGTGACGGCGACGACCGGTCCCTCACCCGTCTCCAGCGTTCGCTGGACGTACGGGATCAAGGCCGGATCAGCAGGGTGCAGACGGTTGTTGCGTTCGACCGAGAGCGCTTCATCGCGTAGCGCCTTGTAGCTGGTCGCACTCCAGACTTCCGTTCCCACGTCGTGATACTCGAACAGCCGTTGTTGGGCTTCGAGCGCGGCGAGCATCGCGGTGCCGCTGGCAAGAATTCGACCGCCGTGGCTGCGTCGTCCCGGGGTCTCCCGGTATCGATACAACCCGGCCAGGATTCCCTCCTCCGTATCGGGGGGCATGGCCGGCTGCGGGAAGGCTTCGTTGTAAAGGGTTAGGTAGTAGATGACGTCCTCGGGATCAGTGCCGTACATGCGCGTCATGCCGTCGCGCACGATGACTGCCATCTCGTACGCGAACGCAGGGTCGAACGCGCGGAGGTTCGGAAGGGCGGATGCGAACAGCAGGCTGTGACCGTCACAATGCTGCAGACCTTCGCCTTGCAATGTCGTTCGCCCGGCGGTTGCGCCCAGGAGGAACCCGCGCGCGTGCATGTCGCCCGCCGCCCATAGCAGATCCCCAAAACGATGGAAACCGAACATCGAGTAGTAGATGAAGAACGGCACCATCGGCTCACCCCAAGTTGCATACGCCGTTCCGGCCGCCGTGAAGCTGGCCATCGCACCCGCCTCGGTGATGCCCTCCTCCAAGATCTGGCCGTCGGCAGCTTCTTGGTAGCTCAACGGGAGCCCTGCGTCGACGGGTTCGTACTCCTGGCCGCCCGCCGCGTAGATCTTGTGACCGCGAAACAGCGCGTCGATCCCGAAGGTGCGGGCCTCGTCCGGCACGATCGGAACCACGCGTCGGCCCATCTCGGGATCTCGCAAGAGGTTGCGCAAGAGGCGGGTAAACCCACCGGTCGTCGACGCGGCCACCTTGTCTCCCGTGCCGACAAGGAGCTCCTGGTAGGCCCCGGCCCCGGCGAGGGCCACGGTCTTCGGATGCACGCGGCGTTCCGGCAGATGACCGCCGAGCTCTCGTCGGCGCTCGGTCAAGTATTGGTACTCGGGCGAGTCGAAGCCGGGGTGAGCGTAGGGGGGGAGGTCGTCGTTCAGAGCGGCATCGGTGATCGGCAGTTCGAGGCGGTCGCGAAAGGTCCGTAGCTCGGCTTCGGTCATCTTCTTGATCTGGTGAGTTGCGTTACGCGCTTCGAAATCCGGGCCCAACGCCCAGCCCTTGACTGTGTGCGCAAGGATCACGGTCGGCGCACCGCGATGAGTGGACGCGGCCGCGTAGGCGGCGTACACCTTCGCCGAATCGTGCCCGCCACGTCGTAGGCGCCGCAGGTCGTCGTCGCGCAGGTGCGCCACGAGTTGACGCAACCGAGGGTCAGGGCCGAAGAAATGGTCGCGAATGTACGCGCCGCTCTCGACGCGGTACTTCTGGAATTCGCCGTCGACGGTCGTGTTCATCTTGGCGACGAGCACGCCGTCGGCGTCCGCCGCGAGCAGCGGATCCCAGTCCCGGCCCCACACGAGTTTGATGACATTCCAGCCTGCTCCACGGAAGAGGCCCTCGAACTCCTGGATGATCTTGGCGTTGCCACGCACCGGTCCATCGAGACGTTGGAGATTGCAGTTGACGACGAAGATCAGATTGTCGAGGTGTTCCCGGCCGGCCAGCGCCACGCCGGCCAGGCTCTCGGGCTCGTCCATCTCGCCGTCGCCGGCGAAGCACCACACCCGGGCATCGGCAGTGTCGACCATCCCGCGCGCGCCCAGATACTGGTTGAAGCGCGCCTGATACGCGGCGTTGATGAGCCCCAGGCCCATCGAGACCGTCGGAAACTCCCAGAAATCGCTCCGGCGGGGATGCGGGTACGAAGGCAAACCGCCGTCGCTCTCGCGGCGGAACCCGTCGAGGCCGGATTCGTCGAGCCGACCTTCGAGGAAGGCTCGCGCATAAATACCTGGCGACGCATGACCCTGAAAGAACACCTGGTCGCCGGAACTCTGCTCGGTCTTGCCATGAAAGAAGTGATTGAAACCCACCTCGTAGAGCGTTGCTGCCGACGCGTATGTCGCCAGATGGCCGCCAATGCCATCGACGCGGCGGTTTGCACGAGCGACCATCACCGCCGCGTTCCACCGCACGTAGTGACGAAGCCGGGTCTCGAGGCGTTCGTCGCCCGGAAATGGTGCCTCCAGGTGCACCGGAATTGTGTTGACGTAGTCGGTCACCAACGGTGAAGCGAGATCGACGCCGAACTGGCGTGCCCGCTCGACCGTGCGCTCGAGAATCTGGCGCGCCCGTTGCGTACCGAGTGTTGTCACCAACGCATCGACGGAGTCCAGCCAATCCCGGGTTTCGTCTTCGTCGACTCCAGCGTCGCCGTTCACGTCACTCACGAGCGACTCCTCTTTTTTTCTAGTCGCTGCTAGCATATCGAGTGGGGATGAGTTCTCACCGCCGAGACGAAACGAGGATCCGCGCATGACGGCCGACCTTTACACGCTTCCCGAGCTCCCGTATGACTACTCCGCGTTGGAGCCACACATCAGTGGACGCATCATGGAGTTGCACCACGACAAACATCACGCCGCCTACGTCAAGGGTGCGAACACGACGCTCGAGCGACTCCACGATGTGCGCGAGAAGGGCGACTTCTCGACCATTTCGATGCTCGAGAAGAACCTCGCGTTCAATGTCTCCGGTCACGCCTTGCACTCAGTCTTTTGGACCAACCTTTCGCCCACCGGGGGCGGCAGCCCGCAGGGCGATCTTGCCGAGATCATCGATGAGACCTTCGGTGGCTTCGCCGCCTTCCGCCAGCAGATGACCGAAGCGGCATCCACGATCCAAGGCGCCGGTTGGGCCCTCACCTCATGGGAACCGGTTGCATCGCGCCTCGTCGTCCAGCAGGTGCACGACCATCAAGGCAACCACGGGCAGGGGACGACCCCGTTGCTCGCCATCGATGCATGGGAACACGCCTATTACTTGCAGTACGAGAACCGGAAAGCCGATTTCTTCGAAGCGGTATGGAACCTCGTCAACTGGGATGACGTCGCACATCGCCTCGCCGCCGTTCGCCGTCCATCCGGCCGATAGACCGCGAAGTTGGCGTGCGGGAGAGAGGAGAAAACCATGATCACTGATGTTCAGCGTTTGGCAGCCAAGCGTGGTTCGGACCGAGATGACGAGCGCCTGTTCGGTCGCCCGCTCACCCGATGTCCGGCATGTGGATCGCGTGACCTGGAACTGCTCGTCGAGAGGGAGACGGAGGAAGTGCACTTCTCTTGCGGCACATGCGAACGGTGCTGGTACGTCGATCTTGGGTTCGCCCGCCCGATCGCTCCGGCGTCGTGTCTCGGGTCCACGCAGCGTGGGAACGAACGTCGCGCGTCCCGCGCGCACGAAGTACGCGGACCGAACTAGCTGTCGCAGCCGTTCGTGATCTCGGGTGACAAAAGTACGACCAATGCCGGCGCCACAGAAGCGCGCACAATATTGGCGGTCTCTGCACTTCGGCGACGGTCATAATCGTCAGCGACATCGTCAGAGCGTTCGCCCACGTCACCGCAACGGGCAGGACCGTCTCTGATGCCGTCGAGCAGTCGATGCACGCCACTCTTCGACTCACGGACAATGGCGCCAGCCAGTCCCTCGGTGGTCTCCGACGCTTTCAGAAGAGTGGGGCCGGTCAGCCTGCGGACCAACTACGACGATCGGTTCGTGCGACCGTTGCAAGAGCGCTCTCGTCACGGAGTCCATCGAGCAAAGTCTGAACCATCGAGCGCCACAAGAATATGGCGATATCGGGGCTGGTCCTGTAACCCAGGTTGAGGGTCACGAGGGCTCCCGGACATCGAGCGCCTGCGTGCACGCGTCACGGGTGGCGGTGCCACTCGCCGACCGAGGGTTCGACTTCGATCAACATCATCCGAACGGCCTCGAAGCAGGTCGGACAGTTCGCACCTCGTAGTTGGATCTCGGTCTTCACTCAAGACCTCCGTCGACCGGCACGCAGGTGCACACAACTCTTCTACTACTACCTAGAAGAATAGTAGACAAAATCGCTGTGTCCACAGTGAGACGCGTCGACGACATCGAGCTAGAGACGCGCCGCCGCTACGCCGTCGCGCACGGTTGTCGATTCTTGGCGAGCAGATCGCAGCGCGAGCGCCGCCTGGATGAGGCCCGCGTGCGTGAGCGCTTGAGGGTAGTTGCCGAGGTGCACCCGGCTGCCCGGATCCATCTCCTCGGCGTACAGGCCGAGCGGTGACGCAAGGTCGATGAGCGCAGTGAGCCGATCGGCGGCCCCTTCGGCTCGCCCCGTCTCGGCCAACGCGGCTGCGAGCCAGAACGCGCAAGGAAGGAACGCACCTTCCGTACCGGGAAGCCCGTCGCGCCCCGGCGGATAGCGGTACAACAACGGACCACCGGCGTCGAGCTCGAGCGCGATCGCGTCGATGGTGCCGCGCACGCGCGGATCGTCCCGTGTTTCGATCCCGATCAGGGGAAGTACGAGTAGGGAGGAGTCGAGCTGTCGAGAACCGTAACTCCGCGTATAGGCCCCTTGCCCGGCGTCGAACCCAAGGCTGCGCACTTCGTGTCCGATCGCATCGCGTGCGGCACGCCATCGCCTTCGTCGACGGGCGCTCAGCCGATGCGTATCGGCGATACGCAGCGCGCGGTCGAGCGCGAGCCACGCCATGAATTTGGAGTGAACGTGCTGTTGCGCGTCGTCGCGGAGTTCCCAGATACCGGCGTCGGGTTCTCGCCAGCGCTGTGCGACCTGGTCGGCGAAGCCAGTCATTGCCCGCCACACTTCTGACGAGAGGCGGTGACCGGCACGGGTCATCAGCCACGCCGCGTCGAGGACCCAGCCGTAGCCGTCGAGCTGATGTTGGTGGGCCGCGCCGTTGCCGACTCGAACGGGCCGACTCGCGGCATAGCCCGGCCAGTCGTCGAGGGTATGTTCGGCCCGAGGATGTTTGCCGTGCAGCGTGAGGAGTACCGGGAGGCGAGGCCGGTCGAGCCGACTGGCGTGCAGGAGCCAGGAGAAGAACATGTGGGCTTCGTCCTGTTTGCCGACGCCGAGAAACGCGCCGATACCGATGCTCGCGTCGCGAGGCCACGCGAAGCGGTAGTCCCAGTTGCGGATGCCGCCCGGCACTTCGGGCAATGACGTTGTCGGCGCCGCGACGGGTGCGCCCGATGGCGAGTAGGTGAGCAGGCGCAACGTGAGCAGGCTCCGTACGACGGCGTCACGGAATGGGATGTCGACGTCAATCGCTTCGCTCCAGGTTTGCCAGCGCCGTTCGTCGGTCTCGAGCGCCGCCCATGCTGCATCCGCGTCGACGTGGACGAGCGGTTCGTGGTGTGCCACGGCCAGCACAAGTACGAGTGGCCGCCCGGGCTCGATGGTCACGTGTGCGACCCGACCCGGCTCGACGTCGATCGGGAGGTTCGTGTCGAGCGCGAGGGCAAGCGCACCCCAGCTGCATACGAGCCCGCGCGTGCGCCGTACCGAGCGCGGTTCGCGGCGACCGGCGCCGAGGCGGGGATCGAAGTCGACACCGACTTCGATCGGTCCGCCCCCGGCGGAGAGACGCCGGACGAGGAGCGTGGTCGGCATGAGTCGGGCACCGAGCTCGGCGACCATTCCTTCGGTCAGCGTCAGGCGTCCCTGATCGGTCAACCAGGTGGTCTCGATGGTCGCGGTGCCGGGACGGTATCGACGGCCGGCGACCGGTGCGGGCATCGCCGGACCCGCACGATAGGTGCCCGCGTTCGGTCCCCCGACGAGTCGACCGAACAGCGGTTCGCCGTCGAAATGGGGCACGCACATCCAGTCGATCGCCCCGTCGGACGACACGAGTGCGGCGGTCCGGGTATCGCCGATGAGTCCGTAGTCGGCGATCGGGCGTTCTGCGCGCTCGTCCATGTCAGTGCGCGGTGAGCAGGAGGCCGAGCGCGATGCCGAACGCGAGATGCGCGGCGATCGCGACCACTGGAGTCTGCGCGCCGTAGTTGAGGCCGAGCAGTCCCGGCGGTTCGAGGACGGCGACCGAGGCGGGTCCGGCGCGATCGGAGGCCATGCGAGGATGCACGCCCGGCAGGAGCGGAACAAGGACGGTGAGGGTAATGCCGACATGCACGAGCCCGAACAGTGCGCCCAGCCACCACGTAGCGGTGCCGAGCAACGCGAACCCGGCCGCGTAGCCGAGCGCGAACCCTTCGCCGATCGCCAGGTGAAGAAAGAACCCGGCGACGCGCGCGCGATCAGGATCGGGCGTCACGATCGTTCCCAAGAGAAGCGGCAGATCGAGACGAGTCCAACCCGCCAGCTGGGCCGCGATCATGATCGCGGTGAGCGCCGCAGTAGAGAACAGGCCGAACAGTGCCCAGCCGGACCAGTCCACGGTGCTAGTGAGTCGTGAGCTGACGAGACTTGGCGTCGAGCACGCCGAGCACATCCTGGAACGACTCGTGAAAGCTCACGACACCTTGGTCTTCGAGTGTGAGACCAACGTCGTCCATGTCGATGCCCGTAGCTTCGAGGCCACGCATCACCTCGCGAGCGTCGATGACATTCGCGCCGGTGTCGAGCGTGCGGACGAGGCGGCCGTGATCCTCGAAATCAGCGATTGTGATCTCCGGCAGTGTGTTGACGGTGTCCGGCCCGATCAGGCGGTCGACGTACAGGGTGTCGGCGTAGTCGGGGTTCTTCGTCGACGTCGAAGCCCACAGCGGGCGTTGCAAACGTGCGCCGCGCGCCTCGAGCCGCTCCCAACGGTCACCGGCGAAACGAGCGCGGAAGAGTTGGTAGGCGAGGACCGCCTGCGCAACCGCGCCGCGACCACGCAACGCGAGCGCCTCGTCGGTCGCGTTGCCGTCGAGGCGGCGATCGACTTCGGTGTCCACCCGGCTGACGAAGAACGAGGCAACACTGTGCACGGTGGTGAGATCACCGCCGCCTTGCGCAAACGCCTCCAAACCGGAGAGGTACGCCTCGATCACATCGGCGTAGCGACTTAGGGAGAAGATGAGGGTGATGTTGATGCTGCGGCCCTCAGCGGTCATGTCGTGGATCGAGGCGATCCCCTCCGCAGTAGCGGGGATCTTGACGAACACGTTCGGGAGCGCGATCCGATCGTGCAGCTCACGGGCCGCGACGCTGGTCGCGTTGGAGTCGCGCGCGAGCTCGGGTGCAACCTCGATCGACACGAAGCCATCCGTTCCGCCACTCGCATCGAACGTCGGTCGTAGCACTGCGCATGCGTCGCGAACGTCATCGATGACGAGTTCCCAATACGCGTCGGTGACCGAACGACCGGACGCGACAAGAGTGCGGAACTGATCGTCGTACGCGTCCGAACCCTTGATCGCGCGAGCGAAGATCGTCGGGTTCGCGGTCACGCCGCGAATCCCGTCGACGACCATCTGTTCCAACGTCCCGTCACGCAGGTACGGACGCGTCAGGTTGTCGAGCCAGGGACTCTGTCCGTAGTCGCTGAACAGTTGCTGCAGTCTTGTCATCGCGATTCCTTCGTCGGGACGGTGCGAGTGACCGACAGTCCGGGAAAGCCCGGGGCCCGATCGGCCAGGTTGTTTCTCAAGAGAGTTGCTTCGGCAATTAGGCGACGATGCCGACCGTCAGCATGTCGGGCGTGCGCGAACTGGACGCGTACCCCGCGAGGGGATTACCCTAGCAGTTACTAGAATAATCAAGGTCAGGAGTGTTCATGACGATCCAGCTGGGCGACACCGCCCCCGATTTCACCGCGGAGACGACCGAGGGGGTAGTCAGCCTGCACGACTACCTGGGCGACGGATGGGGGGTTCTCTTCTCGCATCCGGCCGACTACACACCAGTGTGCACGACCGAGCTCGGCGAGTTCGCGAACTGCAAGGACGAATTCGCGAGGCGCAACACGAAGCTCATCGGCGTGAGCGTCGATTCGGTCGCATCGCACAAGGGCTGGTCCGACGACATCGAGGAAACTCAGGGCACGGCGTTGAACTACCCGCTCGTCGGCGACGAGGACCGCACCGTCGCGAACCTGTACGGGATGATCCATCCGAAGGCGATCGAGACGGCAACAGTTCGGACCGTGTTCATCATCGGTCCCGACAAGAAGGTCAAGCTCACACTCACGTACCCGGCGGCGATCGGCCGCAACGTCGACGAGATCATCCGAGTCCTCGACGCGCTGCAACTCAGCGCGCAGTACGGGGTCTCCACGCCGGTGAACTGGAAGGACGGCGACGACGTGATCATCTCGCCCAGCACGTCCGACGACGCCGCGAAGGAGAAGTTCCCGAAGGGCTTCACCACGCTCAAGCCCTACCTTCGCCTCACCCCGCAGCCGAACAAGTAGGCCACGCGCCGGCGTTGATCAGTGCGAGCCGAACGTGCTGATCAACGCCAGGGCCACGATCGCGATCACGACCGCAAGGGCCAGAAGAAACGCCTGCACCGGCGGGTGCGTCGGTCGCTCACGATTCGAGCGCAGCGGACGGCGTGACGGATCACTCATCGCGCTCACGTCTCCTTCGAGAGGTGTCGGCAGGGCGGCTTCCATTCCGTATCAAGCAGTCGGCCGGCCAAGACCCCGGCCATGCGCGCCGCATGAGCCTTCGCGCGCTCGGCGATCGGGCCTTGCCAGCCCGCATCGATCGACTCGACGAACAGGCCGTACCAACGGTCGAAGAGCTCGGGACGAAAGCTCTCGACCTCGTGCACTTCCTGGTGGGCGTGCAAAATGTAGCCGTCGTATCCGGGTTGTCCGAGCAGGACCCGACACCAGTAATCGATCAGCTTCGGGATGTGCATCGACCAGTCCACCTCTGCCACCTCTTCGAACACCGGCCCGAGAAGATCATCGAACACGATCTCTCGGTAGAAACGAACCACCAGGTCATGGATCTGTCGCCGCGTGTCGAGATCGCGTACTTGAGCCTGCCCGTTCACCACTCCGGCTGCATCGAGAGTCATGGCTACGCGCGACTCTCGTCGGCCATCGACTGCAGGCGGCTCAGTGCGCCGAGGCCACGCGACACGTAGCCATCGGCAAGCACCATTGTTGGCACGAGTGGGTGATCGGAGGTGGCCAGCCACGCTGCGCGCCAGCGCGCCGCGATCTCCTCGCCCGTCTTGGATGTCTCGCCAGGGAACAGTGACCGGGTATCGGTCAAGCCCTCACCGCTCGTCCAGTAGGACTCGAAGAGCTGTTCTCGCAACTTCGGACGAAGGTCTTCGGGAGTCGCGGCGAAACCGATAGTTGCCAGGTGTGTGTTCGCTCGCCGATCGGGCACCCGTAACCGATCCGCTTCGCGTTCGACGAGAAGCCCGCGGACCTGATCGAGCTCGCGTTCGAACTCGTCTCTCCCCTTGGCGTGTACCGGTTCACCGGCCGGCGGAATGGAGAGATCGTGCTCGACCGCCCTCCATTCGACCTTCGCGAGGCTTCGAGCTTCGAGGTACGCGGCGCGGGTGCTCGCGAGCGCGCTGAACGGGCAGTTGAAGTCGCCATAGATCGTCAGTCGTACAGACTCGTTCGTATCCTGACGCATCGTCTCGCTCCACCCGCGTTTTTCTAGAGTTGACTAGAAGTCTACAGGACCGGCGCCGGTGCGGGCGAGCTCACGTCTTCGGGGTCGAGGACGACGACCGAATCTGCGAGTCTTCCGTCTCGTCGTAGGTCCAGTCGGGACGCTTTCGCATCTGACGCTCGTCGTAGCGCGCGCCACTGTCGTCGAGATCGACGAGCTTGGGGATCACGACGTGGCGAGGCCCGGGACACGAGCCCGCGAGGTGAGCGTCGAAGTCCTCGGGAAAGCTGCGCAAGATGCTTCCGAGCATCTGCTGCTCTTCGACGGGCAGGAAACAGCGGTTGCCATCCGCAACTTCGGGGAGCCAATGACGGATCGTCTCGATGCTCGCGTCGCTGCCCCGGCATGCAGCGATGTCGTCGAGCGCGGCGGTAATCACGCCGGTACCGAGCTTGCACGGAGGACACTGCCCACACGACTCGACCGACAAGAACCGCGAGAACGTCGCGGCGACCTCGACCATGCACGCGGAATCGTCATAGACGATGAAACCCGCCGCGCCGAGTCCGGTCCCGAGGGCCGCGAAGTCCTCGTAGCTGCAGGGTGTGTCGAGCTGGGTCTCGGTGAGCACCGCATTCGTTACGCCGGGAAAGACGGCCCTGATCCGGCGCCCCGGGCGCGGCGCGCCACACGCCGCCAGCACCGCGCGGAGCGGCGTTCCGAGCGCGACCTCGACCACTCCCGGTCGGGCAACGTCGCCGACCACCGTGCACACAACCGTTCCTGGCGATGCCTCGTCCCCCTCGAGCGGAACCGGTCGACCCCATGGGCAAGGACATGCGTGACGTTTGCCAGCGTCTCCACATTGTTGACAAGCGTCGGATTCGACTCGTGCCGACCCCGATGCCCGACCTCGGGCTCGTGGGCCGACCACCCGAGTTGCGGCGCCGTGGCAAACAGTCCGTGGATGTACGGAGGAAGCCAGCGCGGCAGCGGTTCATTGCCTTCGATCACCTCGAGCAGAGCCTTTTCCTCACCGAACAGGTACTCCTCCGGACCCGCGACCAACGTGACGCTCAACTCGCCGAGCATTCCGGCCTGTTCCATATCGGTCACCGCCTGCAGCACGCGCGCTCGTTCTCGCTCGAAGCTCGCCTTCAGCGCGATGAACACCTCGCGGGAATCGACCGCGAACGCTGCGATCGCGAGCCCTTCGATGACCTGATAGGGATCTGCTCGAAGAATTGCCCGGTCCTTGAACGTCCCCGGCTCGCCCTCGGCGCCGTTACACACCGCGTAGGTGTGGCGGCCGCCGGCCTGGCGAACCGAACGCCACTTCGTCGCGGTCGAGAAGCCCGCGCCGCCCCGGCCGCGCAGGCCCGAAGCTGCCAGTTGGGCGATCGTCTCGTCGGGCCCGAGTGCACGGGCGTGCGCCAGCCCCGTTCCACCGCCGCGCGCGATATATCGGTCAAGGGAATCAACCGGGTTCCCGGGCAGGATCACCTCGACCGCATGCACCATCACACCTTGACCGACACCGAGTGGAATCCGCGACGCTCTGCTTCGTCCTGCTGTTCGAGGAGGCGGTCGAGATACGCCACGCGTGACTCGTAGGTACTGCGATTCTCGCCGACTTCGAGTTCGCGGCCGAGCTGTTCGACGAACGCGCGAATTCGCTCCTGGCCCTGTCGCAATTCGTCCCGGGTAGACAAAGGCAACCGGGCAACCGTCGGAGACTCCACGGCAAGATGCTCGGCCAGAGCCGCCGTCAATCGATCGAACTCCCAACGAAGCCGCGAGTCATCGTTATCGTGAGCGGCAGCACGCACCTTGTTTGCACGCGTACGCAACGCCTCATGAGTCAACCTGGGTTCCAGCATGACGCCTCCTCGGCAGCGGTCACCTAAATATTCTACCCACGGCTAAACAAAATACTCGCACGAGTTCTTCCGTCGCCATCAGCGAAACAGACACACTCCGCCAACTCACGCGTGACCGAGACCGTCGAGCCGCCGGTGTTGGTGCCCAGCCCGATGCGTGCCATGCTGCAGTGATGATCATCAGCACCCTCAACGACGCGCCGGCCTACAACACCGACCGAATAGTGGCCGAGCTATTCCTCGAGGGTTCGCAGTCCAACGTCCGGGTCATCCGGCTCAGCCCCGGCCAGGCTCTGCCCGCCCACACCCACGGCGCGTCGGATCTCATGCTCTTCGCGGTAGAAGGCGAAGGCACCCTCGACACCGAAGAGGGAGCCGTTCCCTTCAACGCCGGATCCCTCGCGTCCTACCGAGGTGACGAAGAGTTGCGTGTACGCAACGAAGGCGAGACCGGTCTCACGCTCCTCGCCTTCCTCGCTCCGCCGTACCCGCCCCGTTCCCAGACCTAAGCGCGCGGCGAGCGGCCCGACCGCACGTACAACCGAGGAGTTGAGATCGATGTCCGAGCGCGCGGACGACTCTCCGTCCGCAGATCTGTCGGCACGCAAGCCGACTGAACTCTCACCGGAGACGGTGCGAAGCTTTCGGTCGCAACTCAGCACGGGCGACGACGTAGTCGATCCGACCACCTGGGCCGGTTCGGTCCCGCAGGCGCAGGGCATCGCACCTCGTGTGCGCGTCGGCAGCAGTAGATGGTTCAACCTGCTCTGGCTGTTGCCGATCGGATTCGTCGCCTTGATCGTCGCGGTAGCAGCCGCAAAGGGTCTGCGCGCAACCCCGTCGGTAGAGCGGTTCATCACGCGATACCCCGGCACCATCCAGTCGACCGGTGCCCGAGCGAACGCGGGCCTGCCGATCTGGGTCGGGATACTGCACTTCTCGAACCTCTTCCTGTTGATCTTCATCATCCGGTCCGGCGTGCAGATCCTCAGTGACCATCCCCGCCTCTACTGGACTCGGCACAGCACACCGGGCAAGGACTGGTTCCGCGTGCAAAAGCCGGTTCCGGCCGAACCGCTGTGGACCGCGAAGCAAGACTCCATCAGCCTGCCCGGACAGGTCGGTCTCCCGGGCATTCGGCACTCCATCGGCCGGCCCGATGGTGGCATCTCGGCACCGATGTGCTGTGGCTGCTCAACGGCGCGATCTTCTACGTGCTGTTGTTCGCGACCGGGCAATGGCGGCGTGTGGTACCCACCACTTGGGCCGTCGTCCCGAACGCGGTTTCGGTACTGATCCAATACCTGTCACTGCAGTGGCCGACTGAACACGGATGGGTCGCGTACAACAGCCTTCAACTTCTGGCCTACTTCGTCACGATCTTCGTCGCCGCCCCGCTCGCTCTCATCACCGGACTGGGTATGTCGCCGGCGTTGTCCACCCGCTTCAAGCGGATCAGCAAAGTGCTCAGCATCCAGACCGCACGGTCATTGCACTTCCTGGTGCTCGTCTGGTTCTTGTTGTTCATCGTCATGCACGTCGCCCTCGTGTTCACGACCGGCCTGCTGAACAACCTCAATCACATCTACGCCGCCCGCAACGACGACAGCTGGGTCGGCTTTTCGATCTTCGCGATCTCGATGGTCGTGGTCATCGTCGCTTGGGTCGCGGCGACGCCGTTCACCCTGCGGCACCCCCGGGTCGTGCAACGCGTCGGGTTCGCGTTGATCGGACCCGCGCAGCGCCTCTTCGAGCACGTGGACGCCAGCCCGGGCGAGTACACCGATCAAGACCTCTCGCCCTACTTCTGGCACAACGGTCAGTACCCCGACTCCGACGAATACATGGCGCTCTTCGCCGGCAACTTCGCCGACTACCGGCTACGGATCAACGGACTCGTCGACAATCCCGTCGATCTCTCGTTGGCCCAGTTGCGGGCACTCCCCCACCACGAGCAGATCACCCAGCACTTCTGCATTCAGGGATGGTCGGGTATCGCCAAATGGGGCGGCGTGTCGATGCAGGCGATCATGGACCTCGTGCGGCCGCAGCCCGAAACGAAGTGGGTGATCTTCTACTCCCTCGGCGACGGCCCCGACGCAGGCATCTACTACGACGCGCACCCGATCGAGCAGATGAGCTACCAACTGACGATGCTCGCCTACGACATGAACGACGAACCTCTCCCCTTCGGCCACGGCGCTCCGCTACGCCTGCGAAACGAAACTCAACTCGGTTTCAAGCAGGTCAAATGGATCAAGGGTGTGGAGTTCGTCGCAGACTTCTCAGAGATCGGCGGCGGCTACGGCGGATACAACCAGGACCACGAATTCTTCGGGTATCGACAATCCATCTAGGAGCTCGATGTTGGCGGACACCAACTTGGTGCCTCTCGAGCCGCGGAATGGGCTCGAAAGAGGCGCGCAGTCTGTCGAAGAGACGGCGTGAGGCTGTATCTCCGTCGTCGGGAACCCCGCCCGCCCGGCCGTCGTCATCCCCGTTGGCTGCCGCCGATCCGTCTCCTGCTCACCTTCGTCGTTTTGCCTCCCATACTCGGCATGGCCCTGTTGGCGACGTCGACCGCCACGACACGGTGGGCACAGCGAGATGCCGCCGACGCAATGGCCCGGGACGCGGTCGAACTGGACCGGCTCATCGTCCTGCGCGGCGACGTCGCCTCCGAGCATGTCACCGCGGCGAGCATCACGACCGGAACTGACCTCGGTATCACTCCGGCCCGCCTTTCCGCGTTGTATCACATCGACTTCATCGGTCGGATGCGCCTCGCACGCGCCCAGGTGAACGCGGACCCGACGGTGACCGCATATCCCGACTTGGCGGCAGATCTGCTGCACCTGCGAGCACTCCGCTCCGAAATCGACGCGGGAAACTCGGGATTTGCGGGCGTCGAGGTGCTGTTCGCGAAGTTCGAGGGCGACATCGACCGCCACTGGCAGAGCAGCTTCGACGATGCGCGCCGCCTCGAGACCGCAGCCGGGCACGGACTGAGCTCTGCGAGCGACCAACTCGACGTCGTACAGGCGACCTTCACCGCGTTTCACGCTGCGCTCGCGCGCACCAGCTTCACCAACGCCGTGCTGGCGGGGCAGAAGACGCAGGCAAACATCGAAGCAGTGATCGCGGCCAACACGCGATTCTCGACAGCAGTCGCCGACTTCAGTAGCCGGCTCGGACCCAGAGCAACGATCGCATGGCGCGAAGTGCAGGCCGACCCGGCCAGTCGTCACTTCGACGCCGTCGTGAACGAAGCCATCCGCGTGGGCGTGGGCGGTGCCCGGTCTGCGCTCTCCTCCGACCCGACTGCGTATGGGGCCGCTCTGATCGCCGCAGGCAATTGGGTGGTCGACCTCACATACGTGAACGCGGCGGCATCCATCGATCTGAACGATCACATCCGACTCCTAGGAGCCTCGGCACAACGCGCGTTTCTGGTCGCCGTGATTGGCGCGTCCCTCGCAATCGCCCTGGCCGCCGTCGCAGCAGCACTGACCGCGCGCGCGGTCTCCCGCCCCGCGCGGCGACTCGCATCGTCCGCCCGCCAGATCAGCAACGGCGAGTTCTCCATTCCTCCGCTCTCTCGCAAAGGAGTCCGCGAACTCGCCGAAACAAGCCTCGCGCTCAACGAACTTACGGCGACCTTGGCCGCGCTTGAGCATTACGCCATCACGCTCGTCGGCGATCCCACGTCGCCGACGTTGAACCAGCGACTCCCCGGCCCGACGGGCGCGGCGCTACAGGCGACAGTCGATCAACTTCGCGACTCGGTCCACGAGCGCGAGCGACATCGCATCGAGCTGCAAGAGGCCGCAACCCATGACGCGCTCACCGGGCTCCTCAATCGAAGCGCGGCGATGGACGCGATCGAGCGCGACGCCGCGCGGTCGCTGCGAGACGGCAGTCCCATGATGATCCTGTTCATCGACCTCGACGCCTTCAAGAACATCAACGACACCTACGGCCATCACGTCGGCGATACGGCACTGCGACTGACGGCTGAAGCGCTTCGGGCTGAAACGCGCCGGTCCGATGTCGTCGCCCGACTCGGCGGCGATGAATTTCTGGTCGCCGGTTTCGCATCGGGTCCCGAGGAGATCGAACACATTGCCCGGCGAGTCCACGACGCTATTTCGTCGCAGTACGTTTCGAGCGAGGGCCAGCGCATTGCGATCGACAGCAGCATCGGGATCGCGTCGATCCAGCCCGGCGATACGGCCGAGTCCGTCATTCGAAACGCAGACGATGCGCTCTATAGGGCCAAACGCCTCGGACGCAATCAAGTTGCCTGGAATCGTCCCGACCTCTCTCGAACGTCACGCTGATAGTCGCGGCATCGACGACGCGTCCGGCCGTCAGACCGTCAGGCTCGAGCGGGTCTGGCAGTGACGGCAGCGGCTTGGCCGAGCACCCAGGGTTCGGTCTCGGCGATGAAGTCAGAAGGGAAGCCGACGTCGAACCCGGAGACGGCGTCCAGCCGTGAGATCGCAACGAGAACCCCTCAGGAGCTCCATGTCGAGCGCGCCGTGCGACACGACCGATGCCGGCGTGTCGGAGATACCGACGTAGAGGACCTTCCCGGGCGGACAACGTCGTCGAGGGCGCGCATCGTCTTCGATCGGTGTCCGTGGCCCCAGACGTCGGACCAGTACAGATCGATGTAGTCGGTGTTGAGGCGGCGCAGGCTCGTCCTTCACGACATGCTTCGACACCTCGCCGAGTGGTACGAGTCCGATCGCACCACCAACCAAGCGTTCGGGTTGACATTCCCATTCGTGCGTTCCGCCATCCAAGCCGGTAGTGCGCCCATACCCGGATGGTTCGGATCAGCGCAGCTACTCGCGCGAGCCATCGCCATCGGACAGAACCGAGGCGACATCCGCGCTGACCTGGACCCAGGCGTCGCAGGAGCGCTCGTCCTCGACGGCTACCTCGGCGTCCTTACCGATGGGCCTCCCCCGAACTACCGCCGGTCGCGCTCGTGCCCGACCTGGCGAGGATGCTCGACACTCTTCTCGCTTCTCGCCGGCCTCGTGAACGAGCCAAGGGATTGAAGGCGCCCGGTTCACTCAGAGCGCGGGGCTCAGCCAATTCACCGCCGAGGGGAGAACCGGCCTGAGCCTGTAGCACTTGCTACCGCTGTCGTCATCGCGGTAGCGTACATTACGGATCGTCAGTCTGGCCTTTCGGCCGACGCCGCGATCGGAGGTCGGCGCGAAAAGTCGGGCGCACGGCCTTCTTTGTCGCGTGCACTATTAAGTTGCCCATCGCCGGATTTTCGTATTCGACAATAACGGTCCATATTCGACTCAGTTGTCCGAAACCTTCTGCAGGGCGACTCAGTTCGTCGACTCTATTCACCGAATGAGCCCTTCGACGTCAGGCGCACCATCTTCATTCGAGCGCGCGTATGGGCTCCAACGCGAAGAGGCACCCCGGGCGGTGGGGTGCCTCTTCTTAGGGGCCGAGAAGGGGATCCTCGACGCTGCCTCAACCTAAACCGTACGGCAGCACACTGCAATGTCTTCTTGTCGATGTCGCGTGTAGATCACGCGTCGCGAGCGATACGACGCGCACGCCGACGTTGACGACGTTCCTTTGCAAGATGCTTGACTTCTCGCGCCTCCGTTCTCGATTGCTTCGACCGCGTCCTTGATGACTTTGCGTCGCGTCGGCCCGCACGCGTCGCACGCCTATACACGACCATCGCAGTCACCGCCGAGAACGCGGCGACAACCGGAAGGATGATGAGGCCGGTTGGAAACCCGGACCCCGGCGAGCTCGAGTCGGTGGAGTCACTCCCGCTCGTGGCGACAGGAAGACTCGACAAGTGTCCGAGCGAGTACCCCAACACCTGGAGGTAGCGAGTGCCGTACTTCTTGCTCGGCTCGATGTGAGAGTTCTCGCTGAACTCGTTCCAACTGATCACCCCGAGCGCATCCGGAGCTGATGCGTTCGCAGCCGCGAGCTCGTGCTGCAGCACCTCGCCGTCCTGGCGATCGACGATCGTCTTGCCACCGATCTGACTAGCATCGAACCCGGCCGCCGCCGGCGCGATCCAAAGGCCGCCGTGGTTATGGATCGCGTTCGAGAGATCGACGAGCTTCTCCAGATACCCGGAATTCGTGTCCGGATTCACCGAAGACCAGTAGTAGGCATCGCCGTCGACCGAGCCGGCGATGCGCTCGTAGCCGGCAACGCTCTTCTCCGACGCGAGCACCATGACGCCTGGTCGGACCAAATGAGTCACCTGGGCCACCTCCGTGGCGCTGTACATCCACGTTCCGGACCATATAAGAAGCGGTTTCGGGAACGCGTGGAACGGCGCGCGAGGCGCAAAGTTCGTGGCGAAATACTGGAAATCGCCGGCGACTCGAACCGCCGGCAGTGGACTCTTGTTGAAGTCGAGGCCCTCATAGATCACTTCGAGTGAGAAGTGCTCGCTCGCGGCGATATCGACGAGCAGCGCAAGCCGGCGATCCAACGTCGCCGTGTGTTTCCAGCTGACGATGAACCCATCGATTCCAGCCGACTTGGCCCAGACGATGTGCTGTCGCATCACGCTCGGGTCGTCACTCGAATATTTGCCGAGCGTTGGCAGATCAGTCTTGGCCCGATTCCACGACGATGGGTCGAACCAGATGTAGTAGTAGGTGAACACCGGTGTGGAGTGAGCCGTCGCCGCGCGCAACGGGGTCGCCTCTGCCGGGCGAACGATGAACGCACACGACGACGCGGCCGTGAGGAGCAGCGCGGCAACGAGAAGTCGTCCCATTTCTCGGCTACTTCGCCCGCGCAGAACGCTCCAAGACCCGCGGATCGAGCGCGCCCCTTTGGTTCCGAACTTGCTCGTGTGACGCCGACCGTCCCCGCCGGCGCGAGCGACCGATGAAGATCAGCGCGGCCGCGATTATCAAAACCACGATCAGCATGATGGCGACGTCGAGCCAGCTGACGACCTGAAGTTTCACGATCTGGTCGCGAGAAACCGAGATCGACTTGTCCGACGAGAGTCCCGGCGCCTGCACTTTCAGCGCGTAGTTGCCCCGGGGAAGGTCGACGAATGTCACGGATCCGTGTCTGATCGTCGCGTGCTGGTTCGTCCCGTCGGTGAACTTGAGGTCGACCGCCGAGCCGAGGGCGAGTCCGAAGAAGGCGTCTTGCGTCTTCAGGGTGACCGTGAAGAGAAGGACTTGGACGGTGACATTCCGCTGGTGTGCAGGAACGAACGCCTGCTGGTCGACATGAACGGCGTTGTTACCGTGCAACTTGACGCTGGAGATCTTGTACTCGACATCGTTCACGCCGAGATGGCCTCCCGTAGACGCGACTTTGACGCCGGGCAGCCATACCGGTGCGACCTGCGGCAGGGCAATCGTGGCGCCGGCCGTCGTATGAAGTTGCATGCCCCCGAAGCCCGCGAGGTGTACCGGCGAGCCGTTGGGCCTCACGAAAGAGAACGACGTGAGGTAGTCGAAGTCGAATGCGGCGCGGAGCAACTGCCCGGACTTATTCGTGCTGTTGTAGTGGTACCCGCCGTCGTACCAACCCGCGAACTGGGCGCGAACACCTGGCTGGATTGCGATCGTGGACGACGCGACCGAAAGATGCGCCGCTCGACTCGTAGCGAGCTGGTCGCGTTGTGCCTTCGTGGTCGTCGTGCGGACGATGCCGTCGGCGCCGGTCACGAGCACTCGGCCGTCCAGAATGAACTTGGCGCCGCGAATCGCCGGCACGGTCTGGATCGTCAGCGGCCGGACGATCGGCGCGCCAGGAGCGGCGGGACCGGACGTCTGGGGGCCGGCGGCGGCCGCCGGTCGAATCTGGATGAACGAGACGCCACACATCGCGAGCAGGGCCACGCAGGCCCATCGCCGGTTCACGTCGTGGCCCGGCGCCGTCGGCGCCTCGTTGTCGCGGCCGCCACCCCGATGAATACGAGCGCGACGAGCACTGACCCGCCGTACGCGGGGTAGATGATGCCGGTCCGTCCACTCACGACCGTTGGCGACTGCGTCTCGCTCGCCAAGAGCTCGGGCGGCCTGGGTTGCTGACCGAAGTCGAACGCCGAGAGCAGATCGTTCGCGCGTGCATCACGACTGGCGAGCGGCGCCACTCCCCAATTGTTCTCGATGAACTTGAGGATCGACGTGTGGTCGAGTTGTGTGTGGTCGATGGCACCTCGTTTCGCGTACGGGCTCACGAGGAGCGCGGGAACGCGAAACCCGAGTCCGTACGCGTCGACTCTCGGTGGTGCGACGTGGTCGTACCACCCGCCCCAGTCGTCGTAGCTCAACATGAACGCCGACGACGACCAGGAGGTGCTTTCCTTGAGGCCGGTGACGACCTGACCCACGAAGGCCTCACCACTCTGGACACTTCCCGGAGGATGCTCACTGGGTCCCGCGGGAATCACGTATGAGACGGCGGGCAGAGTGCCCTTCTGCAGATCCGAGTAGTAGTCGTCGAGCGGCACGATGTGGGCGGCAAGCGTTGGGTTGTCGATAAACCGAGGTGACGCGAGTACAGGCGCCCGGACCACCTGCGCCGGCTCCGGACCTTTGGATCGAAACGTCTGTGTGGGTCGGTAGTTCTGGATGTACACCTTCCACGAGATGCCTTTGGCCTGCAGCCGATCGAAGATCGTCGGAACGTTGAACCCACCCGACGGGACCTTCTCGGCAACCGGATTGCCAGGCGTTCCCGTCATCCAGAACATGTGGTTCCAGAGGCTGCCGGCGCTCGCGGACGAGAAGTAGTTGTCGAACAAAACGTACTGCTGTGCGATCTGCCAGTAATACGAGATGTTGGTCGCGTCGTAGTGCGCCATCGTCAGGTCGGCGGTTCCGGCACGGGAGCTCAGCGCGGAGACAAAGCCATCCATGGCTCCGCGGGCGTATTGCACGCCGAACACGGTACGGCTGTCGGGGAGATTCTCGCTCCCCCGGGTACCGATGGGGAACGGTTTGACGCACCCGCTCGCCGTCACCCGAACGTCCTTCGGCATACAGACGCCGACTGGAATCCCGTTCGCGCCCGGATAGGTGCCGAAGTAGTTGTCGAACGAGTGGTTCTCTTGGAGCAAGGTGACGAAGTGCTTGATCGGAGTCTTGGTTGCGCTCGACGCGGGGGCTGCGCCGGAAGCGGTCGCCGCGGAAGAGAGGTAAAGAAATCCGCCGAGGAGCGCAAGCACGATCCGCTTCATGGTCGGACCGCGTAGACCACAATGACCGGCTTCACGCCGTTCCCGCTCTTGACCGATTCGGTGTGGATCGCGTGTCCGTGAAAGCGAGTCACGTAACCGAGTAGCTGCGCCGCGAATCTGGGCGATCGGCTGGCCGAGTAGGAATCCCACACGAGGTACTGGACATCACCGCGCCGAATCGCCGCGTCGGGATTGGGCAACGGTTGGTACACCGGGTTCCGGTGGAGCGGGTTCGTGCTCACAGACAGACCCCACACCTTGCGGTTTCCGTAGAACTGCAGAACGTTCGCCATCGAGGGCCCGAGTGCGAGGAGCCGGGCATCGGCCGGAACGTTCGACTGCACCCACCTACCCGCTTCGCGACCGCCCACCACTCCCCCGGAGCCGGCGAGGAACGTGGTACTCGACGTTGGTTGGATGCGAGACCAACTCGACGCGAGGAGCGATACGCCGAGGACTGCGACCAGGAGCGCGCTCGCCACGACCTTGACCACGGGTATGCCCCGCCGGAGCGGAAGACGACTCAAGGTTCGCGCCGCGAGCGCCGCTATGGCCGGAGCTGTGGGAAGGAGATACTGGAAGCCCTTCACCGGCCAGAGGGTGAAGAACACCAACGGCACCAGGATCCAAGCGAGCAGGAGCGTCTCTCGCCACGAACGATCGCGCCAATGCCATCCCAGACCGGCGATGGCGACCGCGATTACCACCAAACCAATGGCGGGAAGCGCGGTCCCGAAGTAGAAGAGCACGCCGTGATTCGGCCGTCGCAGGATCTGCCAGACAAAGAAGGACTGTCCGGTCGACGTCGCACCGCCGACGGCGATGGCCAGCGGGTACGCGAGCGCGATCCCACCAAGCACGCAGAGCGCACCGATCAGGTCGCGAGAACGCGACGGGACTTCCGGCGAGAACGCTAGAAAGAAGACGACTGAGCCCACGAGCACGATCCCGGTTTCCTTCGAAAGGAACGTCAGGCCCAACGCGGCTCCGGTCGCATACATCCAGAGCGGGTTCTTCGACAGCGCGTAGCGGACCAATGTGTAGAGCGCGAGGGTCGCGAAGAACGTTTCCGTTATGTCGAGGAGCGCCTGTCGGCTCGTGATGACGTGATACGGCATCAGTGCGAGAATCGCAGCGGTCGCCAGCCCGGCGCGACGACCGTACAACGCTCTTCCCAGCGAGTAGCCGAGCACGACCGTCGCCAATCCGAACATCACCGAGACGAATCGACCGATGAAATCGCTCACGCCGTGCCCGTAGAAGACCGAGAGCAATGCCTGGAAGAGCAACGGGTGCGCACGGTAAATCGGGAAGAAGGGAGTGAATTCCTTCACCTTGGCGATCGAGGCGGCTTGACCCGCGTATACGGCTTCGTCGCTGTTGAAACCGACCCGATCGAGTCCGTAGATCCGAAGGAACGCCGCGACCGTCACGATCAGTGCCATGGAGGCCCCGATCGTGACGCGTAGCCGGGTGACATTTCGTCGAACCCAATTCGACGGCACCGGGGCCGGCGTGACGACCAACTCGGGAGCCCGATCTGCGACGTGCACCGTCAGCGAATCGTCTACGACCGCCGAGCGCGTCCTTGTCATCCGTAGCATTTCACCAGGTCAATCGTTGCGCGTTGGCGCGGCAGCGAGCCAGCTCCACGCGCCGCTAGTCGCTGAGATCGCCGACCACGTCGGCGCTCGGCCGCGCAGCCGGTAGCGGCTGCTCGACCGAAGCCGGCGCAACCGACATCTCCTCGATCACCTCGATCAACCCGGGAATTCGGCTGGCCCAGTCGTAACTCTTGCTCGGAATCATCGCTGTCGACGCGTTCTCCAGAGCCCCCGCGATGATCTGGCGTTCGATCTCACGAAGGTTGTCGGACGCACCGGTGAGCAGGAAGTTCTCGATGGTGTGGTACGGCGGGAAGCCATATGCATCCTCGGTGTTCGCGAGGACGATGTCGAGAGTCGTGTCGACGTCGAGCCACTCGAGGCTCTCGTCACTGCGATGGATGATGAAGACGCCCTTCACCCTCGCCGAGGATGCGATCTGAACACCCGGAACGAGGCGTTGGACCGGATACTTGGGCGGCGGAATGAGGAACTGCGCGAACGCGTTGATGCTTGCCGCCGGTAGCTTGAACTTCGACAGCAGAAACGCGAATTTGCGTCCGTTTCGCGAATGCAACCGACTCTGAAGAGGGAGCGTGGCGCGCTCGCGTCTGGTCAGCAGATGACGCTTCACGGCGTGGAGCGTGTGGCTGCTGATCGTGAGCGGCTTCGGGTAGGGCCGGACATCGCCGCTCGACGAGACGAGCGTGAGGTCGTCGGAGACGAATTCGTAGGGGCGTTCGTCGAGCAGCTTCAGCATCGTCGTTGTCTTGCCGGTGTCGGTACGAGCCGTGATCAGGTACGCATCGTCGCCTTGGACGATGCAGGCGCCATGCACGAGCGCATACCCGCGCCGGACGAATTCCCACCTGAGGATCGGCTCGACGAGGTTCGTGTACAGAACGTGTGGCGAGTGCGCCAGCAGTGGCGTAGCCAACACGTGCACCTGGTCCCGAATGGCGATGTCGGCGCCGAATCCGTAGTTCCCCATCTCCGTGTATCGCATTGAGACGTGGAACGGATTGGCTTCGGTCGGCGCGCTCGAGTTCACGTGCGTAGGCAGCGGACCGATCTTGACAGAAATGTCGGGTTCGCCATCGAGGGACTTCACCCGGAACGCCTCGAGCTCGGGCAACTTGCCGTCCGATTCGACGCGAATAATGCCGTGGATGTCGTACCGGTGCTTCGTGTTCGCCCGGAGCGACCGCTTGGATCGAATGGTCTCACCGCGAAGTCGGCCGACGTGCGCTAGGTAACTCATACCGACTCGGGCTCCCGCCTTGCTGTCTCCGCCATTGCGATCCCCAAATGAGAATCCCACTTCTGCGATCCGCAAACCACTGGTGCGAACCGCGATCTCCAAGAGGATCTTGAACCCGCTCGGCTTCAGCGATTCCTGATCGATCGCCTTCTTCTCGACGAGGAAGAACCCACTCATCGGATCAGTGATCGATCGCAGCCGACGGGGGAAGAGAATCCTCGCGGATGCAGCCGCTCCTCGCGACGCGAGAACTCGAGACTTCGGCGAGAGCCCAAGCGCGCTTCCGTTCTCGCAGTAGCGGCTCGCGACCACGAGATTCGCGTTCTTCTCGGCGGCCTTCGCGAGCAAGAGAGGAAGGAGTTCCGGGGGGTGCTGAAGGTCGGCGTCCATGACGCAGACCCAAGGCGCCCTTGCCACTCGAAAACCTTCGAGAACTGCGCCCCCAAGGCCCCCTCGACGAGTCCCCTCAGGGCGGTGCAGAAGGCGGATCGTGATCGAAGAAGCAAGCTCTTCGATGAGTTCCTCGACCACGGTGGGTGTCTCGTCGTCGCTGTCGTCGACGAAGATCACCTCGGTTGGAACGCCGCGCTGCGCGTTGGCGATCCGCGTCACGAGCGGGCGCACGTTCACGCCTTCGTTGCGGGTCGGCACGATGACGCAGACGAGCGGAGGATACGTCAAATCTGGCACTGTGTAATCGCGCGACCGCGCAGCGCGAGAATCAGACGTTTCACCTCCAGATACGGAGAGAACGGAGAGTGCGTTTGCGCTCTCCGAGCGCGCTTGTACAAACCACTTGGACAAGTCGTGAGCCTCCTGCTTACCCGACGCCTCGCGGCGCGCCCAATCCCATGACTCCCAGTGGGCAACGTAGGGGACCGTTCACGTCATGTCAAAGAGACGGCCACTCAAAGTGCACTTCACGGACACAAAATCGTCCTGGACGCGACGAACGCGCCCGTAAAGTGAGGTTTCGCGTCCGATGTTCGACCCGTGAACGTCAGTTGGTTCGACACAACAGGCGCCCGGCGTGGATCGAACCAACCGACGTCAGGCGCCTTCGCCGAGCGCGTTCAGTCGTCGGGGAACGCGATTGCCGCTTCCGCGAGAAGTCCGAGCACGTCGTCGAGCGTCCGAGTCAGCTCGTCGGACCATACGGCGAGGTTTCGCTCGCCGAGTAGATCACGCAGGTGAGCACCGACCCGGCCGGCACGGGCCAACTTCGTACCCGTGGTCGCGACGGGATCGTTCACGCCGACTGCCACATCGATCGCCTCGACGAGGCACATAGCTTCGCCTCGACGTGGTGCGCCCTTGACCCACCCGTGGTCACGCAGTTCACCGATCACGACGTCGTAGATGGTCGGTGCGGGTCCCGGACGAGCACGCGACTCCGGCGACCAACCTACGGTCTTTCCGGACACCGGACGATCCTGATTCGGTGTCATCGAGTCGCTGCTCCCGGGACAGAGGTTTCGAAACACGTGTGCGTGTTCACATCGACCACCACCGAGGCGAGTTGACCGCGAGGACCTGAAGAGTCCATGAGGCTTTTACCAATTTTGACCGAATTCGCCAACGGTCGGCAACCAATGGGCGTTACGGGCACTTCGTCCATAATGTCCGTCTGGCCCGGGCGCGTCGCGGATGCGGTCGGAAACACCTCGTCAGACGGTGTTCAACCCTCGAACGAGGGGACGTCGCTTTCGCGGGCGGGAGCCCAGATCCAGTCCGCGAGGGCGAACCGGGCCAGCACGACGACCACGAGGGTGAAGAAGTTGCTGATGAGGTAATTGATCCCCAGCACGCTCGTACAGAACACGAGGAGCGGCAGCGTCGCGAAGTTGGCGACGTTGTTGACGACCATCAGCATGAGCCAACGATGCCAGGCGCGGTTCCTGTGCGACTGGCTACGGAATGCCCACACCTCGAGTAGGACGAAGTTCCACAACGTGGAGCAGGGTGTCGCGAGCAGCGCGCCGACGACGTAGTTGACGTGGAAGACCGCAACGAAGACGGCCAACGCGGCCTCGTTGACGAGGATGCCCGACGCGCCGACGATCGAAAAGCGCACGAATCGTATGAACCGCGCGAATCGTCGCGAGCGACTCGAAGGCGTCGCGACCGGCGGTACGTAGGCCTCGCCCCACACTTCGTCGCGCAGTGCTCGCAGTACAGCCTGCTCGCGTCTCCGCCGCCCCATCCGATTCCTCTACGTCGTGAGCACTGCCGGCCGCGAGGAAGTCTCCGTGCCCGACACCAATGATGCGCCCGGTGAGCACTCGTCCGTCAAGATCGAGACGAAACAACTCCGCGCCCGCGACAGTACGTATTCCCGTGCTCGGTGGCTAGTCGCATGTCCGGTCCGAGGGTCGCGAATCGCTTCGCGACGTCTGATCACGCGTCGCAATCTGGTCAGGCGTAACGAAATGTCTCGCGGAACGCAAAACCCTTTCCATCGACACGTACGCGGCCGAGATTGTCGAACACTTCGAATGTCGCGACACCGCGCGCCCCGTCGATCGTCACTCGGCCGACAGATGACGCGTTGTTGATCGCCGCCTCGGTCTCGCCGGCCAGTGCCTTCGGACGACTTGCGAATCCCGGCCCGATCGCGGCCTCGGTTGCGCCGTCCGCGAGAGTGCCGCGTGGATTGGCGGGCTCGGGAAACTCCGCCATCGGAGCCGCCACCCACTCGGCAACCTTCGCTCCGAAGCGGGCCCAACACGCGTGGTGATAGTCACCGCTGATGAACCGAACATGCGCTGCCGGCGACGTCTGGCACGCCCGGATCACCTCGGCGCGCTCGGTGGCATACGGCGTCCAATCGCTCGTCGTCACATGCCCGATGGAGGTTTGCGACGCCACGACGACGAGCTTCGCCGACGTGGTGGCGAGCTCATGGAGAAACCAGGCCTTCTGCTTGGTGCCGAGCACCGTTTTCTCAGGACCGTCCGGCTGTGTGAGCGGCGAACGGTAGGCGATGCCCTCGGTCCACAGCATCAGAACCCGATCATGGTCGAGGAGCATGCTTCCGTAGCGACCGACCCCATCGGTCGAAGGATCGTTGTTCTGCCACTGCGCGAACGCTTGACTTGCGAGCGGATTGCACGTCGTGGAGTCGCAATCATTGCTGCCCATGTCGTGATCGGACGCAATGTAGATCCAGGGCAAGCGCCGCAACCGGGCGAGTTGCTCCTCGAACAACATGTCCGTCCATATCGCGTGGTAGCCCGCAACCGTTTGTCGGTACGCGTTGCTGTCGGGATAGCAGTAGTCGCCGAGGTGCACGAAGAAGTCGGGCGCGAGGCGCACCGCCGCGCCGACCGCGGTATCGACGAAGGGCGCCTGGTTGGGGTTGTTGCACGACCCGAAGCAGAAGGTGAACACCGAAGGCAGGCGCGCCGGGTTCACCCGGGTCGGACGGACCAACACCACTGCCGGCTGTGGGTTCGCCCACGGGAGGCGCTGCTCGCTCACCGCGAATGCATCGAGGTGGATCTCGAAGGTCGAACCGGTGTGTTGGAGGTCGTTGCCGAGCGCGACGATGTCCTTCACGGGGCCGGCG
>JBEPUZ010000005.1:0-46892 GCA_041691275.1 Actinomycetota bacterium
TCGACGCGCTTCGCAGACTCCACTCGTGAGGTGTCGAGCGGGGTTCTAGAGTCCGAGCTTGGCGTCGGCCGACACGTTCACGTTGTGCCGATCGCGGCATCCCGGATGCGATTGCGCGCGCGGTTCACGGCTGCCCCGAACGATCGCCACCGCCTGTGTCCGCGCTTGTCGGATGATTGGCCGCGTGAGCCTGTTCGGCGAGGTGTTTGATCGTCCGCAGTCGGCGGTCCCAACGCTTGGCGACCTGCGACAGCGCCTCGGTTGCTTCGGCGAGACGTTGTTCGCGGACCTCGTAGCGGACCTCGCGTCCTTGACGGTGGCTGTCGATCAATCCGACTTGCTGAAGGATCGTGAGATGTTTCGAGATCGCCTGTCGACTGACGGGCACGTTCGCGGTCAGGCTGGTCGCGGTTGCCTGTCCGTGGGCGACGATGAGGTCGAGCAGTTTGCGGCGCGTCGGGTCCGCCATCGCTTCCCAGAGGTCGTCGTCTGCGGATGAATCGATCATTGTGACGATGCATGTCCCGACGCAAAGAGGTTCCGCAAACGGTCTCCCTGGACCTGCCAACCGTGAGAGTGTTCTTCGAAGAACTTCTGCTTCTCGACGTCGACCATTTCCATTTGGTCGAGGCCGCTTTCGACGACCCGCAGTCGGGTCCGTTCGTCGCCGTCCGCGACGAGAGTGAAGGTGACCAGCGTCGAGTTGGCTGCTGTCGCAGGCTCGCTGGGCGGATACACCCAACGGTACGAGAAGCGGTGCGGACGATCGGCGGCGACGATGGTGATGGCGACGATGTTGGGGGCGTCGGAGTCTGCGCGGAAGGTGAGTGAGCCGACCGCGCCGGGCCGTGCTTCGACGTCGGCGATGTCGGCGAACCACGTGCGGATCAGTTCCGGTTCGGTGATCGTGCGCCACACGACCTCCACCGGGGCTTCGATCTCGATGTCGCGTTCGATCGTGTAGGTGTTCATCGGCTCAGTCTCGTACAGAGGTCGGGTTCAGCGCCGTGAGGCAATGGTCGCTCGCCCATCGGCTCCGAACCCGACGCAAGGCGGGTACGGAGTTCGTCAAGATCAAGCCGAGGCGTCGCGCGGCTCATTCGGTCGGCCTTCGCCGGTCTCGAGGAACTGGTGCAGGCTGGGCATGAAGTGGTTCCAGCCGGCTCGGCATTGGTCGAAGCACTCGAGCGTGGGTCGCAGTCCGACGTGGCGGAACTCGACGGTGCTCGTTCCGTCGTTGTTCTGACGCACCGAGAACGACGGCAAGGTGTCGACCCAGTCGTCCATCACGCAGGTGGTCACGGTCCAGGTGATCTGACGCGCGTCCGGCGCTTCATCGAGCGTGAAGCAGATGAACGGCGTGTCGCCTCGGAACAGTTGTACGTCGGCGCCGTGCCGCTCGGACCGGCTCGCGGCGGTCCACCACTGACAGATCAGGTCACCGTCGGTCACCGCGGCGATGATCTCTTGCGGCGAGGCGTACACCCGCATCTCGTAGGTGTAGTCGTCCGAAGTCGCGGCGACGGAAGGGGCAGAAGCTGAACGGGTGGGCATGATGTCTCCTTTTCGAGGCGCCGGGTTCTCCCCGGACGTGCAACCAATCATTGCACGTTCTCCTGCGACGCGCAACCATAAGTTGCGCATTGCCAGCGACGACCATCGTCGCGGAAATCGCATCGGGCGGATGCGAGCTGCCGCCGACATCGTCGGAACCGCCGGACGATCGGCCGCTCGGTCGTTCGCCAGTAAGCGGGGTAATTCGGTCCCGCCCCGGCGGCGGCACCTTCCGCCAGAATCGAACCGGTCAAGCCCGAACCTGGTCATCGACGACGACCTCTCGGACGCACTCTTCGCCGCGCATATCGACTCGTGGCGAATCATGCCCGGCTACGGCACGATCTTCCTCGGGCAGCAGGACTCTTTCCAACGCGCCCACGAGCGAACAGATCTCCGTACAACGAACGACGAATTGGATCGCGGCGTCGATCCTCCAGGGGCTCCAGCAGTACGTGTTCGAGTCCAACGCCGCGACCACCTGGACGACGGTCGACATCGCCATCTCGGACTACCTCTCCTTGCTGTGGGCAGAAGGCGCGCTGTACGGAGCCACTGCGAGCCAAGCGTTCAACGTCTCGGTCGGACTCGGATCCACGATGACCGCGCTCGATATTCTGAACGGTCAGATGGTCGTGTCGGTCCAAGTGCACCTGACTGCGACCGGCAATCCGGTGTCGCTTCAGTTCACCCAGACAATGGGAACGTAGGCAAACTAAAAATCGTGCCGGGCCGGCGGAGCCGACATGACCTACCGCGGCCCTGGTCCACCCGGCGGAACTGGCATTCGCGGTTTTGGATGACGATCGGGCCCTTGCGAACGCTCGAAGGGCGCGCGGAGTCAGGTGGAGCGCGGAGTGCGTAACCCGAGTGTGGGGCCGAGCGCGGCGAACGCGAGCACGACGGTCGCGACCTGAGTCAAGCCCCAAGGGAGAGCTCCGGTGAACGTTGTCTCGGCGTGCACCATCGCCGCCCAACCTGAAAGCGCGGCGACGGCGAGGCACGAGGTCACGGGGTGGACTCGGACGAGTCCGAGTGCTCGCTCACCTAAGCCGAAGACGCTGTTGGTGTCGTCCCGGGCGTCGCCCGAATCGTCGAAAGGATTGATTCGCAGACGCCACGCGATGACCATCGCTGCGCCTGCGGCGCCGATCATGGCGGCTGCGCCCGCGACTCCGGTCGCGGTGTTGCGATGCGCCAATCGGTTGAGCTCGAGACCCAGCGCCGTTGCCCAACTCGCGGCGGCGACTCCGAGCGCGGCGGTTGAGACAGTCGCGCAACGCCCTACGAACTGACGATCCTGGCCTCGAGTCGTGGGCGACCGCCAGAGAGCGAGCGCGCGCGACGCGGCGCAGATTCCGGCCACTACCGCGATCTGGAATGCGAGTACCGCGATGAAGAACGACGTCTGGGTGGCAAGCGAGGCATGAAGAGGAGCGGTTTCGTGCGGCTGGGTGTTGGCAGCGATGAGAAGCCCGGCGAAGATGACGAATCCCGCAGTCATCAAGACGAAGGGAGCACGACGCATCGCACGAACTCCGGCCTGCGCGTTGAACTCGGTTCCGATCGCCGGCGGTGACCCGAACGCGTTGACCGCGTGCGCGATTGCAGGGTCGTGCTGCTCGCCCGCCTGTTCACGGTGGGCCGTCGCGTCTTCGAGATGATCTCGTACCTCGGCCAGGATACGGGTGCGTTCTCGCCCGCCGACCCGCAGACACGATTTCAACTCTGAGAGGTATTGCTCGATCGCCGTCATGCCGGAGAGACTCCCAGGACGTGACTTACCGCGGACGAGAACTGCTTCCAGTTGGTGCGCCGTTCCCGCAACGTGGCCCGTCCCTTGGCGGAAAGGCGATACACGCGACGTTCGCGGCCGCCGATCACCTCACGGCGACTCGAGACCGCCCCTGCCCGTTCGAGCCGGTGCAGCGCGGGATACACGGTCCCTTCGGGCAGATCGAAAACGCCGTCACTACGGTTTCGGAGCGATTCGATGAGTGCGTACCCATGCGCCGGACCTTCTGCGAGGACGGCCAGCAGAAGCGGATCGAGGTGACCTTTCAGCTCTTCGGTGCTCATACCTAGCAATACTAGGTATCCGGGGATCGACCTCAAGAGCTCTTCACATTCTCTTCAAGAGTTCTTCGAGTTCTGTGCATTCGACCGCTCGCTGCTGTGTTGCCTCCATGGCTCGCCGACATTGGTGATGGACGCCAATGAACTAGGAAACTAGTGTAATGCGATGATCACGTTTCGGCTCGATACGAAGTCGGGGGTTCCGCCCTACCTGCAGCTCGTGCAGCAGGTGACGCATGCGCTGCGTGTGGGGATCCTGGAGGTCGGTGATCAGTTGCCGACGGTCAAGGACGTCGTCGCAGCCGTGACGATCAACCCCAACACGGTCCTGAAGGCGTATCGAGAGCTCGAGCACGCCGGGTTCGTTCAAGGGCGCCCCGGCGTGGGCACCTTCGTCACCCACGTGCCACCCGGGCCGTCACTCGGCGCGAATGCCAACCTTTTGCGCGGTGTCGGTCGTTGGATCGACAAGGCGCGCGCTGCTGGCCTCGACGACGAATCGATCGATGCGCTGTTTCGGTCGGCGCTCTACGCGCGTGACGACCTCGGCGAGGTCGTGGCGTGATCGAGGCTTCTGCAATCGAGACCGAGGGCCTGACCAAAGAGTACGGATCAACGGCCGCTCTGCGCGATTGCTCGATCGAAGTGCCGGTCGGCGAAATCTCCGCGCTCGTAGGACCGAACGGCGCCGGCAAGACGACACTGCTGCAGATATTGGCCGGGCTCTGCGTGCCCACTCGAGGCGAGGCGTACGTCTTCGGGCGCGCGCCGTCGCAGAATCGAGAGTTCCTCGTCGACATCGGATTCCTGGCTCAGGAGATCCCGATGTACAAGCAGTTCAGCGCGGAGCAGCACATCCGAATCGGCGAACACCTCAATCCGCGCTGGGACGCCACCTCGGCGCGAACCCGCATCGCGAGTTTGGGTATTCCGCTCACGCAGCGAGTCGGGACGATGTCCGGCGGTCAGCGCGCTCAGGTCGCCCTCGCGCTTGCGCTCGCCAAACGCCCCCGGTTGTTGCTTCTCGACGAGCCGGTTGCTGCGCTCGACCCTTATGCCCGTCGTCAGTTCCTGTCCCTGCTGGCCGAGGCGGTCGCGGGCGGCGATCTCACGGTGCTGCTGTCGTCTCACCTCGTGAACGATCTCGAACGAGTCTGTGACCACATGATCTTGCTCGCAGCAGCGCGACCCCAGCTTTGCGGCGCGATCGAGGCCATCCTCTCGGAGCACAAAATTCTTGTCGGTCCCCGACGTGAGACATCGGCCATCGCACGTGATCACGCCGTCATCGAGATTCAGAACACTCCGCGGCAGACGACCGTCCTCGTACGGGTTCGTGGTCCGATCGTCGACCCGAACTGGGAGGTCCACGATGTGCGGCTGGAGGAACTCGTCATTGCGTATATGAGTCGAGCGGCAAGCGGAGCCGGCGGCGAGCTCCGTGCGGTCGGAGCGATCCGATGACCTGGCTGATCTGGCGGCAACACCGGTATCAGGTCGCCCTCGCATCGATTGCTTTGGCGGCGTTCGCCATCGTCGTGGCGGTCACTGGTGTTCACATGGCGGCGACGTATCACGGTGCTCTGCATTCGTGCGCGGCGACCGCATCATGTGACTCGGTCGGCGACGGCTTGTTCAACGGCGATGGTGCCGTCATCGATCTCGTCAATTTCACGGTGGTCGTCCCCGTCCTGCTTGGCTTGTTCTGGGGTGCGCCGCTACTCGCGCGAGAGTTCGAGGAAGGCACTCACAAATTTGTCTGGACGCAGTCGGTCACCCGCCGTGCCTGGCTGTCGGCAAAGGTGGCGGCGCTCCTCGGGGCAGCAGCGCTGGCGGGCACTGTGCTCGCGCTTTCGGTGACATGGTGGTCGCGCACTCTCGATCTCGCGCAGCACAACCGTTTCGCCCGCTTCGACATCCAGGGGATCGTGCCCGTCGGGTATGCGCTCTTCGGGGCTGCGCTCGGCCTGACCGCAGGGGCCCTCCTTCGACGCACGTTGCCGGCGCTCGCGGCGACGCTCGCGCTGATGGTCGGACTACGCCTTGCCGTCGCCACTTACCTGCGGCCGCACTACCTCAGCGCGATTGCGAAGACCGTCTCGCTGACCGCGGCCAAGACCGGCATCGGCGGATCGAGTTGGACGCTGCATTCGCACATCGTGAGTCCCTCCGGTGCCAATGCCTCGAACGGCGACCTCGTCGCCGTGATACCCGGCGCCTGCCGGTCGCTCCTCGGTACGAGCCGGGCACGGATCTTCGCGTGCCTCGACTCCCAAGGCTTCCGCGAGAAGGTCATCTACCAGCCTTCGAACCGATTCTGGACGTTCCAACTCATCGAGACCGGGATCTTCGTACTGCTCGCCTCGGTTCTGGTCGCCGTGAGCTTTCGCCTGGTGCGCAGGGACGCGTAGAAAAGGACGCAGCGCGCCTGCCGGGCCGGCCCGACGGCTTCTGTCGTTGGCGCACTCGATTCTCGCGACATCTCGAGCCGGAAATTCCATGGGGGGACTAAACCTTTGCCGTGCGCGTGGGCTCGTGTCTCGGAATGGGAAATCTCGGGTGAGCTTCGAGTTGTTTTTCCGTGAGCACTACGGCGAGGTGGTCCGGAGTTTGCGTTTGCTCGTCCGGGACGACGCCCGTGCGGAGGAGCTGGCGCAGGAGGCATTCGTACGAGCATTTCGCAACTGGCGCCGCGTCGCGGCTCTCGAGCGTCCGGTTGCTTGGGTCTACGTGGTTGCGTGCAATGAGGCGCGGCATCAGTGGCGCCGCGAGTCCCGATCTCGCGCAGTCGTCGATGATGTGCGCCCGATCGTCGCCGACTCTGCGGGCGTCGTGGTGACCAAGATGCAGATTCACGAGGGTCTGGAAGCACTGACCGACCGTCAGCGCGCGGCAGTTGTGTTGCGGTACGTCGCCGACCTTCCGCTCTCGGAGATCGGCGAGGTGATGGGGTGCGCGACGGGGACCGTCAAGGCGACGTTGCATCAGGCGTTGGCGCGTCTGCGGATCGAAATGGAGGCGACCGACGATGAAAGTTGAAGAGTTCCGCGAGGCGCTGCAGGAGCTCGCCGGCGAGCCGCCGGCGCCGGACGCGACGTATCCCCGTGTTGTGCGAACCGCTCGAACGAAGAGGTGGCGCGCTCGTCTCTTGTCGGGCGGATGCGTTGCCGTCGTTGTCGTTGTCGTTGTCGCGGTGATCACCACACGCTCGCCCGGCGCACGCGTGAACGTGAACGGATTCACGCCATCGCGCGTGGCGACGACGACCTGGACGAGGGAAGCCTCACCGCCAATGGTCGTGACTCGTGTTGCGATGGCCGACTCCCGCACGTTCGCGCTGGGCTCGATCGGAGGCGCGGGTGCGATCATCGAGCTGACACCTTCGGGGGCGAGCTCGCATGTTCTTACGACCGCGTCCGGCGGTCACCCGAATCGCTTCCCCGCGATCACCGACATGGCCGCCACATCACAAGTGTTGGTCGCGGTCGGACAAGATGTGGCATTCCGGAACGGTGAAGTGGGCGCGGCCGCGTGGTATTCCAACGACGGGGGACGGAGCTGGCGGTCAGCAGCCGTCGAGCAACCGGCAGGGCTGCCGACGAATGTTCCTTCGGGGGTCACCCTGCCGCTCACGACGATCGGTCGGGTTCTCGTCGTTGGCGGCGTCCTCTACGCCTTCGGCAGCTCGTGGTCGGCGTTCTCGGCGCCGGGCGGTGTCGTCCCCAACGTGTGTCAGTTGCTCGTGTGGTCCTCGAAGGACGCAACCAACTGGATGCTCGTACACGTATCGGCCATGCCAGCCTGCTCGACGTTCGCCGACGCCGCAGCCGGACCGGGCGGAATCGTCGCTGTGACGACCGCCGGCTCAATTGTCTCCTCGCGAGACGGTGCGCGCTGGGAGCAACCCACGCCGAGTGGTGATCCTCTGCTCGACGTCGCGGGACTTTCAGGTTCTGGCGCGGGCTACGTCGCGGTCGGACTCGACGGCTCGGCGGGGGCCATCTGGTGGAGTTCGGACGCGATCACGTGGAGGCGCGTACTCAGTGCGACCGCACCGAGTGCCGCCGGAACAGTGCGCGAGGCTGCCTTCACGGATGTTGCACACGATGCCGACCGTTGGCTCGCGGTCGGCTGGCGCATCCATGCCGAACGAGGCGAGCCGTTCACGGACGCGATGCTGTGGACCTCGACCGACGGACGGCACTGGACGCCGTCTCAGCGATCGTCCGGCGGCTTCGAGCAGTTTGCCTACGCGGGTGGCGTAGCGGCGTCGTCGGTCGGCGCGGTCATCTTCGGACAAGCGGACATCCGCGGCACGGGCGCCGCGGAGAATCCCGTCCGTGAGGACCCAGTCCTGTGGAGGTCCCGGTAACGCCATGTCGCCGACATCCGACCCGCCTGCCGAACGCGCCTCGATGGCGGGGATGCCTCCCTCGAGCTCGCGTCATCGTTGCTCGAGGGAGGCATCCCGACCTCCGGAGTACGGGGCTTCCGGAGGCACGAGGACCGATCGGCCGTGGCGTTATTCCCGCTTGGAACGGTCGCCGTCGTCGTCCTGCATTGCTTGACGCAGCTCGCGTTTGGCGGCGCCGAGCGACCGGGCGAGTTGGGGCAGTCTGGAACTCCCGAAGAGGAGGACGATGATCACGAGGATGATCAGCAGCTCTGGAGCGCCGATGTCTGCCATGACGTCTCCTGGTTTCGGGGCCGAGCGGGTCGAGGGGATTGGCCGGCGGGCGGCGGGACGCCTCTTCGGATGACGGGTGTCGGCGCGTCGGCCGGCAGGACGTGCGTGCGAAGTGCGGGACCCTTGACGGGGTGAATGACGAGCACCCCGCCGTACGGGTCGAACCCGAGCTCGGTGTAGCGGGTCCATGTGCCGGTGAGAAGGTGTCGCTCGGGGTCGGCGCAGCGCTGAAGACGCTGATATCCGTTGTGGTTCAGGTCGATCAGCCACTGCGACCCGGTCGATTGCAAGACGAGGACACCGTCGTGGCGGGGTGCCGACCACGGGGCGAGTCGTGCTTGGAGTTCGCGAGCGGTTGTGTGACGGCCGAACGTGGCGTCGAGAGTGATGGTCATGTCTGGGTGTTCCTTCCGGACGTTGAAGCGGAAAGGCGACCGCGGTGGTCGAGCTCGGTGTGCGGAATCCTCGGATGGGCATGCGCCGTCTGGGTCGCAGGGTGGAGGAAGTGGTCCCGTTCGGCGCGCGTGGTCAACGCCTCGATCTCGGCGCGGTGCCACGCGGTGATCCGTCGCCGGCTGATGACTGCGCGCGCCGGGCCGCCGAAGGTGGTTGTGACCTCGATAACGGTGCGAAACGTTCCGGCCGGAATGAGACGGACTTCGTGGTTGACGCGCAGGCCGCCGTATCGAAGGCGTCGAGCAGCTTCGATGTGGAGGCCTCGTCGGTCCTGTGCGTGCGAAATATGACCGGTGAAGCGCAGCGTCCCTGCGGGTGGGCGGGGAGCGACGACGGCAACGAGTCCGGTCGCATTTTCCGGTGCCGCCACGAACGGGCTCCAACGACTCGGGTCCTTGGTCGGACCGATCTCGTTGCAAAGCTCGCCGATCGCGAGCTCGGCTGTGAACTGCGTTGTCACAGCTCCTCGGTGCGGGGTCGGGTGGCGGATCGGGGGGTCGATGGAGACCATGGATCCAGCGTGGACGCCGGACGCGACGGTCGGATGATCTCAACGTTGCGATCGCGTAACAGCCGAGCTCTTCCGGACGGACCGGAGCATCCGGCGTATCCGCGCTGCAGCTGCGAGTGGATGGGTCAGAATGAGGTTCATGTCGGCACGGGTGTTGATCGTTGAGGACGACGGCGACGTGCGCGCAATGTTGCGGTTGCTGCTCGAAGACGACGGGTACGTCGTGACCGAGGCTGCCGATGGGGAGACCGCGATCGCTCGCACGTTGGCCGAGATGCCGGATCTGGTGTTGTTGGACTTGCGGCTACCGGGCCGGCACGGGCTCGAGGTGTGTCGGCTGGTACGACAACGGAGCAACGTCCCGATACTGGTGGTTTCCGCGCAGGCGGACAGCGTCGATGTCGTGTCTGCATTGGAGGGCGGCGCCGACGACTACGTGACGAAGCCATTTGTGGCGAGAGAGCTGTCGGCCCGGGTACGGGCGTTGCTGCGCAGGGCGACAGAATCGCGACCCGAGGGCCAGGTCATGCACGTCGGGGATCTGGAGATTCGCCCCGCGGCAGGGGTCGTCACCAAGGGCGGTCAGCCGGTCGAGCTGACACGGACCGAGTTCCGACTGTTGTGTGAGCTGGCCGATCATGTGGGCGCGATCTTGAATCGTGATCAGCTGCTCGAACGGGTCTGGGGATACGAGAGCGTCGGAGAGAGCCGTACGGTTGACGCGCACATACGTCGCCTCCGGATGAAAATCGAGGACGATCCGGCCGCCCCGCGCCTACTCCAAACTGCCCGCGGGTTGGGCTACAAACTCGTCGACGTTGCCTGACAAACCAGTCGTTCGTCATCGCGCCGGCTTGCGGGCGCGCACGAGCGTCGCGTTCGCCATGCTCGCGCTCGTGCTCTCCGTGACGCTGTCCCTCATGACCTACGAGCTCACCCGCCGTTACCTGCTCTCGACACGCGAGACGTTCGCGACACAGCAAGCCGTCACGAATGCGCAGACCGTCGCGCGTTTCCTCCAAGACAGAACCGCGGACCCAACCGCGATTCTCGCGACGGTCTCGAGCGCGACCGGATCGCGTCCGGTGCTCCGCCTCGGCGGGCGCTGGTACGCGTCCGCAGTCGACCTGGGCCCAAACCTCATTCCCGCGCCGATGCAGGCGCTCGTTGGGGCTCGAACCGAACGGCAGCGGGTCACGTTCGGCGGTAACCCGGCGGTGCTTGTGGCCGTACCGATCGGCCCGGACGTCGGCGTCTACTACGAAGTGTCCCCGTTGACCGAGTTGCGGAGCACGCTCAGAACGCTTGCGATCATCCTTGCGGTCACCGCCGCCATCACCACTATGTTCGGCGCGGTCGTCGGGTTCTTCGCCAGCCGACGCGTCCTTCGACCGATCAACAGCATGGCGACAACTGCCGTCGGTATCGCCGGCGGAGAGCGCGACACGCGTCTGGTGAGCGCCGACGCTGACCTCGCACCCTTCGTGCATTCCTTCAACGACATGGTCGACGCGCTCCAAGAACGCATCGACCGCGAGACACGGTTCGCGTCCGACGCCAGTCACGAGCTTCGTACTCCGCTCACAGCGATCAGAGCCGCGATCGATGTACTTGATCGTCGGGTCGACGACGCCGCCCGCCCCGTGCTCGACACGCTCCGCCGTCAGACCGAGCGCTTCGAACGTCTCGTGCTCGACCTGCTCGAGATCTCGCGTTTCAATGCCGGATCGACCACGCTCGCGGCCGAGACCGTCAATCCTTCCGACTTCGTCCGCGATCTGCTCCTGCGAACCGGGCATGCGAACGTCCCGGTCGTTGTCGATGCTTCCGCACCAGCGCGAGTTCAGTTCGATCGCCGCCGGATCGACCGGGTCCTCACGAACCTTCTGGACAACGCCGAGCACTACGCCAACGGCGCAACACGCGTGGTCGTCGCCGGGACATCCGACGCGCTGGTGATCGATGTCGACGACGCCGGCCCCGGCATCGCTACCGCGGAGCGAGAGCTCGTGTTCGAGCGCTTCCACCGGGGAGACGCAAGCCGGTCGACGAGCGCGCCGGGGACCGGTCTCGGCCTGGCCATCGCCGCGGAACACTGCCGCCTCCACGGCGGTCGACTGACGATCGCCGACAGCCCCGACGGCGGCGCCCGGTTCCGGATAGAGCTCCCCTCGGATGCGCCATGAACGCCAGAAGAGCAGCGCTCGCCGTCATCGCCGTGTGCATCGCGCTCGGCGCTTGCGGTGTTCCCGGCCAGAATGCTCCGACACAACTCGACGACAACGACGTACGCGTCCCTGCACACGCGACCACTACCTCACTTCCGCAGGGGACACCTATCCGCCACGTCGAGCTCTGCCTCGTCTCGGATCGTCAGCTCACCGCGATTGTGGCCGAGCTCCCGACGCCGCTGTCGGTGGGTGCGACCCTCGAAGCACTCGTCAACGCGGCGCAAGGCACATTGCCCGCCGGGACACGATCCGCGCTCAACGAGGCGAACGTCGTCAGCGCCAAAGCCACGACGAACGGAACCGCGAACATTGACCTCAACGGCGATTTCAGCCAGATTTCGCCGACCGACCAACTCCTCGCGATTGCACAGATCGTTTGCACACTCACCAGCCTGCCCGGCATCGGACAGGTGCACTTCACCCAACAGGGACGCTCCGTCGATATCCCGCGAGCCGACAGCTCCCTTACGAGCAAGTCGGTCTCACGTGACGACTACAAACCGCTCCTTCCCGGCTCATAGAGGGCGTGAGTGACAGGGACAGTCGTGTGCCGAGAATGGTGCGGAACGTCGCCGATCTTGTCGTGTTCCGGTTGGTCCGTTTGCGTGCTGTCCTGTAGAGAACCCGATCGTCCGCGGGTACGCCGGAGGGTCAACGAGAAGATCGACTGTTGACCCTCCGGTAGGGGGAGGGTCAATACTGAGCTGCATGCAGGGCACGCTCACGATTGGCGACTTCGCGAAGGCGACGCAGCTCAGCGTCAAGACGCTGCGCCATTACCACGAACTCGAGCTACTCGTGCCCGCGCGCGTCGACGCGGCATCCGGATACCGGCGGTACACCACGGACCAGATCCAGGTCGCGCAGGTGATCCGTCGCTTCCGCGACCTCGACATGCCGCTCGGTCAGATCGGCGAGGTACTCGGTGCGACCGATGCCGCCGTGCGCTCCGAGCTGATCGCCGCGCACCTGGCGCGCCTCGAACGCGAGCTCATCGAGACGAAGTCAGCCGTAGCGTCGCTCCGCAATCTCCTGCAAGGTGCGTCGGAGACACCGCCCGTAACCCATCGTCGCGACCCGGAGATGCAGACCGCGGCGATCTCGGAGTCGATCGATCTCGCTGACCTGGGTCCGTGGTTCCAGGTCGCGGTCGCCGAGATCGGCGCCACCGTTGCGGCGCAACGCATCGTCGCTTCGGGGCCGGCCGGATCGGTCGTGTCTGACGCGTTCTTCGCCGACGAATCGGGGGAGATCACGGTATTCGTTCCCGCGGCCCTGCCGGTGCATCCCGTCGGCCGGGTCGCCAACCGCGTGCTGCCGGCGGTCGAGCTCGCCGTCATCGTTCATGAAGGTGCGCACGTGGGCATCGACCGTACGTACGGATTCCTTGCCGCGCACGTCGCGGAGCGCGCAATCTCGGTCGAAGGGCCGATCCGGGAGCGGTATCTCGTCGGACGCAGCGAGACCAACGACGAGTCCCAGTGGCGCACAGAGATCGGTTGGCCGATCTTCCGGACAACATCGAACTGATCGCTTCGAGCGGGAACGCCACCGCTGCACCTTCGGCTCTTCACCCACTGCCAACGAAGAGGATGGCTTCTCATGCCTATGCCCGAACTTCCCACGGTCATCGACACGTACCAGCGCGCGCACGATCGACGCGACACCGAGCAGTCGATCGCGTGCTTCGACCAGGACGCGACGGTCGTCGATGAGGAACATGACTTCACCGGTACGGATCGCATTCGCTGGTGGCTCGACAACGCCGCCGCGGAGTTCACATTTACGCGCGCGCTGAGCCGCGTCGAGCGACTCGACGATGACCTGTACGTCGTGCACAACCATCTCTCGGGGGACTTCCCGGGCGGCGAAGCCGACCTGCAGTGCCGCTTCGAGCTCCGCGCAGGCCTGATCCACCGGCTCGAGATCGCTCCGTAATGCGTCGCGTCGCTGCGTGGCGGTCGTAGCGGGCTCGGCGCGGATCTGCATCAAGACCCGTTCGAAGGGACGGTGCCCGGGCTAGGTCGAGAGCAGGGATTCGAGAGACGTGGCCGCGAGTTGCGCGCCGTCCATGCCGTCAAAGGCGTGTGAGCGTTGGATGGCCTCGTTGCGGTAGCTCGGGTCGGCCAGGACTTGTTCGGCGGTGGCGCGGATCTGCGTGATATCGGCGTCGCCGGGGAGGGCGCGTCCGACTCCCCATTGATCGAGCAGTTGCGTGATGGGGATCTGGTCGGATCCCTTGGCGGGAATGCCGACGAAGGGCAGACCGCTTCGCAAGGTTCGCATTGCGGTGCCGTGGCCGCCGTGGCCCACCACGCGCGAGGCTCGTCGCATGAGTGCATCGTGATCGGCGAACTCGAGGAGATGCGTGTTGGCCGGTCCGGCCAGCTCCTGGGGGTCGACGGTGCCGCCGGTGGTCGCGACGACATGCACCGGGAGGGGCGCGATCGCATCGAGGGCGCGCTGCAACATCTCGGGGCTGCGCTGTTCGGGCACGGTGCTGAAACTGAGGAGCACGATCGGAGTCGGATCGTCGACCGCCCAGGGGAGCTCCACGGGGACTGCTCGTCGTTCCGTGGTCAGCACGGGCGCGCCGTGGACGACGTGCGGCCACGCGGTCGCCGAGTCACCGTCGAATGCGCCGAGCGTATTGACGTGGAGCAGGTCGCGTTCGCCCCACAAGACGTCGAGGCCGGGAAGGGCATCGAATCCGGCTCGTAGGCGTGACTCGCTTTGCATCGCGAAGTTGGCTTGCCATCCGTCGAAGATCCGGTCGAGGAACGTGTGGAGCATGACGGCAGTCGGACGATCGAACTGGGGGGCGACGTGAAGCGCGGCGCTGAACATCGCGTCGATCACGACGACATCCGGTTCGTTCGCGCCGACCAGCTCGACGAGCTCGTTGCCGACCGCGGGTGAGCTGCAATATCCGAACACCGTGGCGATGGGATGGAACGAGTACCGGTCGAGATCGGTGCGCGCGTACTGCAGTGCGGTCGCCGTGAGGCCGGCGGCCTCGACCCGGTCAACCATCTCGTCTCGACCGTAGAAGTGGACGTGGTGGCCGCGCTCCTCGAGCGCGTGCGCGATGCCGATACTCGGGTTCAGGTTTCCGCCGCCGTCCCAACATGCCCAGAGGAAACTCGTCATTACGTCACTACTCCTCGTTCTCGATGAGCGCGCCTCGGACGAGGCGTTCGACTGTCGACTCGGACGCTCGGCGATCAAGACCGAGGTCGCGGCGCAGGAGCTTCCACACATACACGTCTGTTGCGGCAACGAGCGCGAGCAGCACCCGCGCGTGCCTGCGGGGCGGGTGGAGCTTCAGCTGCGGAGCGAACGCAGCTTCGACCCAGCCGCGGTGGTTCTTTCGGCCGGCCGCGGCGGCCTCGGCGAAACCCGCGATCCGATGTTCCTCGGCCAGTATTCGGATCACGCGATCGCCGATCCGTTCGTAGTCGTCGAACAGCTTCGTGACGGCCTCGCCGATCGATCGGGCGGGCTCGATCGCGACCGGCCGCCCCTCCAATGCGCGGAACGTGTCGATCGCGGCGTGGATCAGTCGGTCCTTGTTCCCGAACGCTCGGAGCACCGTCTGGACGCTCACCTCGGCCATCGCGGCGATCCGCTCGAGCGTGAACTCCGAGGACGGATCGACGAAGAGCTGTTGCGCGGCGTCGACAATCCGCTGACGAGTGGCGGCAGCTTTCTCGTCCCGAACGGCACTCGAATACGCACGCTTCGTATTCATGTAAGTCATACTGACACGAACTGATAATTCATGTCAAGTAGATATACACGAATATTCCCAGGCTACTGATGAGCCTCGATGAAAACGAGCGGGCGTAGCAGACTGTTACAACGCGGTGGCGGCTCATCGAACTGCATCGACCGTTCATCGCCGAGACGGTCTTCCCGCATCCGTCGAAACTCACGCTCATCGAGGACGCCCGGTAGGCGAGGGGTTTCGATCCGGCGGACTATGTCGGTGCCGACGACCTTGCCCTGCTGCTCGGCGACGAGTTCACCGTCGAGGTGCACGCCGTCGAGCCGCGCATCGACCCCGCCTGACACCCCGCACGTCGCCGACGTCGTCCTGCGCGCCCGCCATCGTTGAACGCGCGACAGCCGCGCGTCGACGCTGGTCCAACTGTTGGCCGCTGTTTGTTGTAACTGCGTGAGCTCGTCGAACTGCCGCCGTTCGCGCAGATCGCCCAGATACGAGTGCCTGCTTGGTGCCTAGGTGACGGAGGAGTGGCACTACCGTCACCTTCGACGGCGGTGGGATTCACGATCTCCTGAAAGAAGGGGCCGATCTGCTCCAAATACCGGCCGTGCGCCTGTTCCGAGTCCCACACCTCGCAGGTTCGCGCGCTTGTTCTCCGGCTCGATGCCGATCACGTGGTACTCGCACCCGTCCGGGAGCTTGTCCTGGAGGCCGAACTTTTCGGTCACGGCCCAATACTGGTCCTGAGTCGGTACGACGCCGTCCCACTCCATGACTACGACAATCGACACTGTGCTCTCCGCTTCAGCCGACATCGGTACCAGTGGCCGGAAAACCTTTCAGCTCCCGTGAAATCGCGCAAGGTGACATCGGACCGTCGAGCTGACCGGTGTTCGTAGACGGTGGGCGGTGACGCGATTGATCACGATTGCTGATCGCGGCGCGTCGCGATCGCGTCTTGGCCGCGACCGCCCTTCTTGGTTCGATGTTCGAGAGGCAAATCGCCGCCCACGAACCAAGACTCTCGGAGGTCACCGTGTCCTCGGTCAGACTCGTGGCAGCTCGACGGTGCAACGGATGCCGGATGCGCGCGCGAGACGGTGGTCGAGGGCGAGCAGTGTCGCGTCGAGAGCCTCGGCGAGTGGGACGTATAACGCGTCGTAGCCGCGCAGGTTGTCGCGCGATTCCCACGCGCGGCCCAGGAGGGTCGATGCGACCAACGCTCGCCGGGCCACGCGCGCAGATTGTCGACGGCTTGGTTCGCGGCGGTGGAGTCGAGCGCGCCGCGCCGATGCTGAGTCTGGATCACCGAGAGAACTTCTGCGTCGACGAGCTGCGGTGCCGCATGGTCCGTGTCGTCCGCGAGTCTCCGGCGGAATCGTTCCGACCCGGGAGTGTCGGCGACGATTTCGGAGAGCACGCCGGCGTCAACCACCAGCATTCGGCCACTCTTCGCGGCTCTCGTCGAGCGCGAGCACAGCACCGTGTTGAGTCGCCGGAAGGGTGGTATCAGCGAAACACGACGAGCAGCAGAAAGACGAGGAGCGCGCCGACGACCAGGAGAACAAGGATCGCAGTCAAGATCGACTTGGCGCCCAATGAAGCTCCGCGCAGACCCATCTGATCGAGCACGGCCTCACGCTCTTCATGGAGCGAATGCTCGTTCTCGGCAGGTGTGCCGACCTTGGGCAGATGTTGCGAGTGCTCGGGCTTGCGCGGCTTGCTGCCCTTGCTTCCCATGACGGCGCGATAACCCCCTGTCGATCGCGATGCCGCGCAGCGGGTTGGCGGGGGCGACCAACCGTCGACGAAGGTCGCGAGCGGTTCGCCGATCTCGACGATGTACGTCGAGAGCATCTGGCCGGTGTCGGGACCGATGTCGAGCGCGTTGTGCGGGGTGCGAGGGTCGATCAGGAAACCGTCACCGGCGTGCAGCGTGAGCGTTGGCTGATCGAGGATCATCATCTTCACGGCCGGCGACGATGTACCCGACCTCTTCGCCGCTCGATTGACGTATCCCATGAGATTCTCCTTCGTGTTGATCGGTGGAATGCCATCGTCGTTGTCCCGGCGTTTGCTCGAATCCCCCAGCCGCGTAGTCGCGCACTTCACCGTTGCTTCCGCGCCGGGCATTTCGCGAGACTGCCGGGCGTGCAACAGGCCGCGGCGGGAGCGGAGTTCGCGGATCGTGATCGTGGTGCCGAGGGGTCGGCACGATCCTTCGTCGGGCGGGATCTCGAGAAGGGACGAGATCGGACGCCTGCGAGCGATGGTGCGCTCGGGCTTCAGCGGTGTGCGCGGAGAAGCGGGAATCGGCAAGACGACGCCGATCGATGCCGTCACCGCATCCGCGGCTGATCTCCGCGTGCTTCGTCTGACGGCAGTCGAGTCGGAAATGGAGCTCGGGTTCGCGGGCCTGCATCAACTGCTCGGACGCTTCCTCGGCGACGCTGACGCTGCTTCGACGGAGGGCGACGCGCAGTGGCTCGATGAAGAGAGCGCACACGTCCTCGGATTCGTAGGCCTATTCCGTGAACTTGTCGGGGAACTGAGCGATCACCCCGGCGCTGAGCATGTCGCCCATCTCGATCATGTGCGCTTCGGCCTTGCCATAGTCGGCGATGCCCTGGGCGTAGTTCCCCTTGAGCAGGTCGGTGGCATAGACCAGCGTCTGGTCGATGTGGGTCTTCAGCATCGCTTCCATGTCGGCCTTCGCCCAGTTGGTCGGGTTGGCCTCGGCCAGGAAGTCGCCGATCTGCTTCGCATTGGCGTACTCGGCGGCCACTGCTTTGTTCTGGGCGACCGAGTCTCCGGCCTTCGCGGCAGTCAAGATGGCCACCGCACCCGTGATGTGGTCTTGGAGCAGCGTCGTGAGCTGCTTGGCTGCGGCCTTCCCGTAGAAGGGCTCGACGGCGTTGCCGATGTCGACCTGGTTCTGCAGGAGCCGGTCGGCAGTAGCGGAGGTGCCGGGGGAGTCGAGCGCTATCGCCGCAACGGCGGCGTACGTCCACTCCATGTGCTGCTGCCACAGGTTCTGCATGGCCTGGTAGAGGGCGTTCTCCGAAGCGTTGCGGGTACCGGTAGGCATCGTCATGTGGTCGTCGGTGGTGGTGTGTGCGACCGAGGGAACCGTGGTCGGGGCTGGGGCGGCCGCTTTCTCGCCGGCGCCCTGACTGGAGCCGCAAGCGGCGAGCAGGCCCACAGAAACAACGACGGCGGCGCCGAGCGCTCCGATCCGAAGTGGGGTTCGGCGGCGTGAGTTGTCGCGGATGGTGGATCGGGTGGTGGTCATTGGAGGACTCCTTTTCTCGCGGTGCGCCGGAGGAATTCCGGTCGCACGCCAGCCGGTGGTCGCCCCGAAGGTGTGGCTCGATCGTCGGGAAGGCTCGGTTGGTGTACGAGAAGTAGGTGTGCCGCTCGGGGAAGTTCTTACCGCTGCGAACGACATTTCTGCTCGGCGGCGCGATGTTCGCTGCGTTGCTCGTCGTGCATTGCAAGTCGATGGTCGTCGGGGGACACTGGTGACAACGAACCGACTGGAGCGACGACCGAGTGTCTGTGCCTGAACGAGTTGCCTGCGAACTCCCCGACGCACCCGTCTTGCCCACCCCGATGATCGAGCGTTCCCATCAGGTGTGGCCCGAGTTGCTCCTCGCCGGTGGACCCGCTCACCACGAGGCCGTGCGAAGACTCCATACCTTGATGACCAAGGCGGCCCGTCACCAGGTGGCCTACATGTCCCCGAACCTGCCGGTCATTGGGGGCGTTCGGGTGGAGGAGATCGTCAAGCAGGCGGCGGACGAGGCCACCGTGGCGGCCCTGGGCAAGCTCTCCTCGTTCGAGGGCCGGAGCCGGTTCACGACGTGGGCCTACAAGTTCGGCATCCTGCACGCCTCCAACGACGTGCGTCGCAACATGTGGCGTCATCGCGAGGTCAACCTCGACGATCTCCCCGAGTTCAGCGGTGCCTACACGTCCCCCGAACAACACGTCGAGCACACCGAGTTCGCGCGGGCGGTGGGCGCTGCCATCGAGACGGCCCTGACCCCGCACCAGCGCAAGGTCGCCATCGCCCTGCTGGTCGAGGAGATCCCCATCGATGTCCTCGCCGAGCGGATGGGCACGAACCGAAATGCTCTCTACAAGACCCTCTTCGATGTACGACGTCGCCTCCGGTCCAAGCTCACCGTGGCGGGCTTCTTCACCGACACGCTCGCCCAGGAGGTGAGTTCATGACCGTCAATCCGTCAGCGCAACTCAGTGATGAACAGGCGCAGCGCTTCGTGCTGGACGCCGGTCCGTGGATGTCTTGCGACGAGTGCTTCGACCACCTCGACGAGTACGTCGAACGTTCGACGACGGTCACCTATGAGTGGCTGCCGGCGATGTCGGCGCACGTGGCCGGCTGCCAGGCCTGTCGAGAGGAGGTGGAGTCGTTGCTCCTCCTGCTCGCCGAAGACGACTGACATTCGAAGACCAATCTCGGCGATGGCTCCGGGTTGCAGTGCGACGCGACTTGTTCGGATATGAATGGTGTGACGAGGTCAATGTCCTGACGCCGGTCACCTTCTCGACCGGGAGCAGGTCGTCTACATGAGGTTCGCGTACTCGAAGACATCACCGCGACTGGAGGTCATCCAGAGCGCGAGACATTCATGCACCGCGACGCGCATTCCCTCGTGTTGCGCCGTGGGTTGCTCGCTGTGCGAGCTTTCGGCTCCGATCGAGGAGCGTAGGTGCCGGAAGAACCGAAGTCGAGTGTGAACCTGATGCCGACGTTCTTGGGTGTCGCCGTCGTGCTGCTGATCATGGCGACGATCCTGATCGTCGGTTTGGCTCGCGGACGTACTGGTGGAGTGAGCTTGCCTCCCGGCTACCACGTCGTGCACGTCACCGAGTCCACGTACGGCCTACAGCTTGCGAATACGACGATTCCGGCCGGCAACACGTTGTTCGTCGACAAGAACATTGGCGGTATCCCGCACGAATTCGTGCTCTTCAAGACCGACCGACTTGCCGATGATCTGCCGCTCAAACCCGACGGGACCGCAGACGAGGACTCTTCGCTGCTGGAGGATGCTGCCGACTCCGGAAGTGCCCTCGCCGCCGCCGAGACTCGATTGTTGACGGCGAACCTCGAGGCCGGCCACTACGTGTTGGTCTGCAACCTGCCACCGAACCACTACAAGGCCGGCATGCGCATCGACATCACCGTCAAGTAAGACGCGAAGCCGCCCAGGCCCGCGCCCGAGTTCGCCGGATCCAATTCGCTCCGGTGACAGAGGCGCGTTGGCGGGCGAAGATTCGAACTCGTCGTCTCGGCGGAGGAACATGGAGTGATGGATCCGCGCTCCGACGCCGAAGTGATCGCGTGCTCGTTGACGTCGACGGCCGCGTTCGGCGAGCTGTTCGACCGATACGCGACGACGATGTTCCGGTATTTCGTGCGCCGGGTCGGTCCCATCGAGGCCGACCCGCTGCTCGGGGATCTGTTTCGCATCGCGTTCGAGAAACGGGCGGCCTACGACACCGAACGAGCGGAGGCGCGGCCCTGGCTCTACGGGATCGCGAGCAATCTCCTGGCCCGCCATCGCCAAGGCGAGGCGCGCCGTCTCGACGCGACGGCGCGGTTGGTGAACACGTCGATGGCCGCATCCGATGTGTTCACCGATGCCGACGCCCGGCTCGACGCTTCGCGTCTCTGGGCCGGCGTTGCCGCCGCGATCGCCACGCTGCCGCAGGGAGAGCGCGATGCCCTGCTGCTCTATGCCTGGGAGGGCATGTCGTACGACCAGATCGCGATGGCGCTCGACGTTCCGGTCGGCACGGTGCGGTCACGGCTGAACCGGGCCCGTGGACGACTCCGCGAACTCGTCGGCGAGAACGAGGAAGAACAGTCAGCAGCAGCACTTCGCCCCGACGCGGTGATCCCCGTCGACCAGGGCGACCCCGGCCTGTTCAAGCGGGAGAAGGAGAGACTCATGTCCACGATCGGAGCGACGACACCTCAAGCGGAAGCATGGAGCCGTACGCCGGCGATGTATCCGCGCCTCACGTATGCGGACGAAGTTGCCGCGCTCGAGTACCTCACTCGCGTGTTCCAGTTTACCGAACGCCGCGAAGCTCGGATGGGAAGTGGCGACGACGACGAGGGGATGCTCGCCTGGCTCGAGTTCGGCGACGGTGTGGTCATGATCGGCCGTGCGACTGAAGCCGCGCGAGACGTGCACCACCTCTACAGTCCCGGTGAGGTCGGCCACGCCACGATGATGATCAACGTCGCGGTCAACGACATCGACTCGCACTACCAACACGCCCTCGCGCAGGGAGCTACCGTCACGATGCCGATCGAGGACGCCTTCTATGGCTACCGACGCTACGAAGCCGACGATCTCGAAGGCCACCACTGGCACTTCAACGAGTCGCTCGAGGCGATCCACGAGCGCGAGCGCGATGCCGGCTGAAACGCCGGTTTTGTCTAGGGAGGGAACATGGAAACGGAGCGTTCAGGGTTCCGAATGGGTCGCCTCGATCACGTGCACATCCGTGTGCCGGATCGCGCGGAAGCCGCCAATTGGTATGCGGAGCATCTCGGCTTCGAGCCGGTCGCCGCGTACGACTTCTGGGCGAATGGGTTCGAAGGGGGACCACTCCAGATCTCGGCCGACGGAGGTCAGACGACGCTCGCGCTGTTCGAGGCCAGTGACGGTCACCCGATGATTCCGCAGCAGACCGGTGTGGCATTCAGCGTCGACGCGGACAGCTTCATCTCGTTCGCCCGCTCGTTGCCCTGTGGGCTCGACAGCCCACGCGGCGAGCGTCTCGTGCTGACCGATCTCGTGGACTTCGACATGTGCTGGGCGTTCGATCTCGTCGACCCGTGGGGGAACCAGTACGAGCTGAACTGCTACGACTATGACCGGGTCAGGTCCGAACTGGTCGAGGCGGACCCGGTTGAGGTGGTCCGCTATTGGCCTCGCGAGCTGTATACCGCGTACCTCGACCCGGCACCGTCGTTGGCGGACCCGGCGAAGTAGTCGTGCGTCGCACGTAGAGATCCGCGTGATGCCGACCCGGGTCAGTCGCGGGCGCGGCGTTGGTGGTAGAGGCGCATCGCCCAGAGGTACGAGAGCACGCCGATCACGAGGATCCACGCGAGCGCACCCAGTGCATTCATGCCGACGTGCGTTCCGGTCAGGAGGCCGCGCACCGTCTCGGTGACGGGCGTGAACGGTTGGTACTGCGCGAATTGCCGCAGTCCGGCGGGCATGCTGGAGCTGGGGACGAAGCCGCTGCCGAGGAACGGCAGCAGGGTGAGGAACATCGGAGTGTTACTCGCAGTCTCGACGCTCTTGGCTGCGAGTCCGAGCGCGGTTGCCAGCCACACCAGGGCCAGCGCGAAGGCGGCGAGGATGCCGATCGCGGCGAGCCACATGATGGGGTTGGCAGTGGGCCGAAAGCCCAACGCGACAGCCACGCCCAACACGATGGCAAGACTGACCAGTGTCTGGATCATGGCCGCGAGCACGTGGCCCGTGAGCACGGCCGAGCGCGCGATCGCCATGGTTCGGAAACGATCGATGATGCCGCTGTTCATGTCCATGGCGACCACGATCGCGGTGCCTTGCACCGCGGCGGCCACGGTCATGAGCAGGATTCCGGGTGCGACGTAGTTGAGGTAACCCCTGCGGCCCGCGTAACCGCCGCCGAGCGTCGACCCGAGTCCGGCGCCGAGCTGTCCGCCGAAGACGTACACGAAGAGCAGGAGGAATACGACCGGCATGCCCGCGAGGAGAACCGTCATGGACGGATAGCGCACGAGGCGCCGGACGTTGCGGCGCAACATCGTCCGTGAGTCGGTGACGGTCAGGGCGAACGCGTTCATGAGACAGGCTCCTTCTCGCCCGGGGCGTGCCCCGTCACCGCGAAGAACACGTCGTCCAGGTCGGGCGTATGTATCGAGAGATGTTCGACGTCGATGTGCGCGCCGTCGAGTTGCGCGAGCATGTGGCGAAGCTCGGCGACGCTGCCGTCGCTCGGCACCTGCAGGCTGAGCGCCTCCTCCGAAGTGGAGCTGGTGCCGAATAGGCGCGCCGCGGTATGCAAGGCATCGCCGCTCGCGAACTGCAGCTCGACATGGCCGCCCGGGATGTGCCGCTTGAGCTCGTCTGGGCTTCCCTCCGCGACCACACGACCGTGATCGAGGACGGCGATGTAGTTCGCAAGGTGGTCGGCCTCGTCGAGATACTGGGTGGTCAAGAAGATGGTCACGCCGCTCGCGGCCAGAGCGTGGATGCTCTCCCACATCGTGCGGCGGCTGCGCGGGTCCAGGCCGGTGGTCGGCTCGTCGAGGAAGAGCACCAACGGGTCGCCGACCAGCGTCATCGCGAGGTCGAGTCGACGGCGCATGCCGCCGGAGTACGTCGACACCGGCTTGTGCGCGGCGTCGACCAGGTCGAAGCGCTCGAGCAGTTCGGCGACTCGGCGTTGTCCGAAGCGTCCGAGGTGATGGAGGTCGGCCATCAAACGTAGGTTCTCCCCGCCGGTGAGCAAGTCGTCGAGCGCGGCGAACTGGCCCGTCACGCCGATCGCGCTCCGCACTCCATCCGCGTCGTTGCGCACGTCGCGACCGGCGACGCGCATCTCGCCGGAATCGGCAGTGATCAGCGTGGAGAGAATCCGCACGATCGTCGTCTTGCCCGAGCCGTTCGGGCCGAGCAGCGCAAAGACCGTTCCCTCGTCGACGGTGAGATCGACGCCGTCGAGAACGATCTTGTTGCCGAACGACTTGCGCAATCCCGTCACGTTCACCGCAGACCGCAACGTGGTGTCGGCCGTCATGCTCGACTCGCTTCTGTGCGGTTCGCGAGGGCGCGGCTGATCGTGATGTCGCCGAAGGCGGTGCGGGCACGCACCTCGACCGTGTCCTCGCCGGCTTCGGGCTCCGGCGCGTCGTCGAGACTGTTCTCGACCCGGCCGAAACCCGTCTTCAGGTCGAGCCAGGCGGCGACGCCGTCGGCGACACCGATCTCGATCCGGCCCCGCGCGGTCTCGACGAGCACGGCACCGCGTTCCACCTCGTCGATTCGGACGTTGCCGTTCGCCGTCTTCGCAACGACGGCTGCGTGCGCGTGGTCGATGACGATGTTGCCGTTCGCCGAGGACGCTCGAAGGTCACCGGTGACATCACCGATCCACGTTTCGCCGTTGGAATTCTTGACGACGGCCGCACCGTCGATGCTCTCGATCCGAACCGCGCCGGAGCTCGTCGTGATCTCGGCGTCGCCCACTGCCTGATCCACGGTGATGTCGCCGACGCTGGTCTTCAGTTGCACTGCGCCGGCATCGCCGACGCGGATGTCTCCGGCACTGGTCGTGAGGTTGCAGTCGCCGAGCCGCCCCGTGGCGCGCAGCGTCGCCACGGCCGCGTCGCACCGGAGCTGCGAGCCCGACGGAACTTCGATCTGAACATCGATCGACTCGCTGCCACCGAAGGGCGAGTACTGCTTCCAACTCTTCGGCGCTTTCACGAGCAGCCGGCCACCCGAGTATTCGACGCGGGTCTGGCGCGCGGCGGCAACGTCGGACGTCTTCGTGCTGTCGCTCGGCCGAACTTCGACGACCGTGTCGATGCGGTCGCTTGCCTCGATGCGAATGTCGCCTACTGCGAGCTCAACGGTCACCGAGATCGGCTCGGGAGTATCGAACGTGGTCATAGCCGTCCTTTCGAGAGGTCGGCGGGCGCCGGCTAGCGCGCCCATCCGGTGTATCGCTGCTTGTCCCGTGAGATATTTCGTGCGGGACGCCGCCCGGAGTCGCCGCGTTCCAACGCGGCGGCCGCCGCGCGCACGAGCCAGGAGTTGACCGAGAGGCCTTCAGCGGTGGCCGCTCGCTCCGCGCGCGCCTTCAGGTTCTCGGGCATCCGCAGGTTGATGCGCGCCACCCCGCCGTCGTCCGCGTCGGCCGGATCGCGCGCCCGGTCGCCCGGCGCGCGGCCGAGCGGCTGCCCGTCGTCCGCCTCGTCGTACCCGCCGACGGGCGGGTCGACCGGCGGCGACGTCACCGCGAACGCGAGCTCTCCGCCGCGAAGTCTGAGCTCCACCGAACCGGGCGCGAGTTCGCACGTGATCTCGTCCGCCGCCGCGGCCAACGCGTCCTGCAAGGCGAGACGGATCGCGGAGTCGAGCGGCGCCAGGAGCCGTCGGGCCAGGGCCGGAGCGTCATCGGTGCCGGCTTCTGCAGCGACAACGAGCTGGTTCTGGATGTTCTCGACGTAAGGTCGCAGGTCCATGGCACCACTGTGATGCCATTAAGGTGCCATGTCAAGCCAAACTGGCACTAAGCTTCCGTCGAGGCGATCCGCCGTCTCGCAGAAATCTCGTCGTCGCGCGCGGCGACGTTGGCGCATCCGCCGTCGCCAACTCCACGGGCCGGCCGTCGTCGCTGACGGTACGTGCGCTCGATCCCGCGACGGGCAGAGTCCACGGCACCACGACGTTCCACGTACCGAGCACGCGTGCGTGGACGTCATGGCAGACCGTGCCGGTCGCGCTGACCATGGCGAACGGCACGAACCTCGTGGTGTGCAGCGTGGAGGTGTCCGACAAGGGCGCGGTCAACCTCGACCTTCTCTCGGAGTAAGGCCGGCGGATTCGTCCTACTACGCGATCGTGGAACACGGCGTCGTGATCCGGCGTTGTGTTGTGTCGACGAAGGCGCCGCGTTCGGAGAGGTCTCGCATCGACTCCGTCATCGGCGTAGAACTAGGAAACCGCGAAGCAGGAAGGCCGACATGAGAGACGATTACCGCAAGGATCCGGACGCGATCTCCAAGCTCGACGAGCGCCAGTACGCAGTGACCCAGAATGCGGCGACGGAACCGGCGTTCGACAACGAGTTCTGGGACAAGAACGAGGCCGGCATCTACGTCGATATCGTCTCGGGAGAGCCGCTGTTCGCATCCACCCAGAAGTTCGACAGCCATTGCGGATGGCCGAGCTTCACCGTTCCGCTCGAGCCCGCGAATGTGGTCGAGAAGACCGACACGAGCTTCGGCACGATCCGTACGGAAGTGCGTTCGAGTCACGGCGACAGTCATCTCGGTCATGTGTTCGACGACGGGCCGGCCGCGGAGGGTGGCTTGCGGTATTGCATCAACTCGGCGGCGTTGCGGTTCGTTTCCTACGAAGATCTCGAAGCCGAGGGCTACGGCCAGTACAAGAAGGTCTTCGAGAAGCCCAAGGATGCAGAGGAGGCAGTGCGATGAGTGGCGAAAAGGCGATCTTGGCCGGAGGCTGTTTCTGGGGCATGCAGGACCTGATCCGCAAGCGCCCCGGTGTGTTGTCGACCCGCGTCGGGTACACGGGCGGCGAGGTTCCCAACGCGACGTATCGGAATCACGGGACGCACGCCGAGGCGATCGAGATCACGTTCGACCCGGACCAAACGTCGTACCGGGAGCTGCTCGAGTTCTTCTTCCAGATCCACGACCCGACGACCCGCAATCGTCAGGGCAACGACATGGGTGCGAGCTACCGCTCGGCCATCTTCTACGTCGACGACGCGCAACGCCTCGTCGCCGAGGACACCATCGCCGACGTCGAGGCATCGGGACTCTGGCCGGGGAAGGTCGTCACCGAGGTGGTGCCGGCCGGGCCGTTCTGGGAAGCAGAGCCCGAACACCAGGACTACCTCGAGCACTATCCCAGCGGTTACACGTGCCACTTCCCGCGCCCGGGCTGGGTGCTGCCCCGCCGCAGCGACGTCGTCGCGTAACGCGGCCGCGCTGCTGCGGGGTCCGGCGCGCGTCTAGCCGCAGTGGGCAGTGATGTAGGTCCCGATACTCGCGGCCGCCGACTGCAGCTGTCCGCCGCCGGCCGCGAGCTCGGCCTGCTTCTTCGAGTCGGATCCCGCGTCGCGGATCTTGCCGAGCACCTGGAGCAGCGTGTCCACCGCGGACTTGATCTCCGACGGAGCCTCTCCGTCGATCTTCTTCAGCTCGTCGAGTGAGGAGTTCGACGCGCTCGGATTCACCGCGTCGCCTACCGCGGCCGACACGGCGCCATTGCGGACGTCGGCGCAGAACGCACCCGTGGGCTTCGGGCTGGCGCCGGAGCCGCCACCTGCGGTCGTCGTCGCCCCACCCGTGCTGCTCGGCGTTCCGCCCGCGGTGGCCGTCGTCGATGACGACGGTGCGGTGGACCCACCTGCGGGCGCTGCGGAGCTCTTCGAGCCGCTGGCGCACCCGGCCAACATGAGCGCGACCGCGCAGCACAACAACGTCTTCATGAGGTTCTTCGTCTCCCATCGCCGCCACCATCAATTTACCGCGAGGGAAGGGGGCTTGTCGCAAGCGACCCGAACGTGACGGAACATGCGGTGGTGATCCTTGGGCAGCGCGAGTCCGGTTGGTCGACGCCACGCACGACGGTGTGTGGGGGCTGCCGATCGTCGGCGCGGTTGCCGTGCCCGCGGCCGTGATGATCCGACCCGACGGTCATGTCGCCTGGGCAGGAGAGCTCACAGACGAAGAGTCGCCGCCGAGCTGTTCTTCGAGCTGCCGCATCCGACCAACATCAACGCGACCGCGCAGCACAACCAAATCCGCAAGGCGTTCTCCCCGTCATCGGCCGGCGCGCCCGGCCCTCACCACACTCTTGCCGGACGACGGCTTGCCCGCATGAGTAGCGTTACTACTCAGTCGACGTCCAGTGAATATTCGGGCGTACCGTGACAGCCGGCGAGGGCCTCGAAACCTCGGGCTATGAGTGCAGAAGACCTTTGGGTCGACTCATACGTGGGTGACGTGCTCGAGCCGGATCGTCAGAGGCTCGGGAACTCGTCTCGAACGCGCTCGACGGCGCGTTTGCCGACCCCGCGAACCCGGTCGATGACCGCGACGGCCCCCCCGACAACGGCGTTGGCCGGAGGTTCGTCCGGTGCCATCGGATGCGGTCGGATCGGGACGATGCGCTTCGCGTCGCGCAACCGGTCGCCCAACTCCAGGAGATCTCGTCGAGAGATCCGCTGCCGCACTTCGGGGAAGAGCTCGCCTTCTTCTTCTTTCACATGGTGACGGACCATTTCCATCATCACGGTCACCTTGGCGTCGAATCGCTCGGAAGTGGCATCGAGGTCTTCGAGCTCGCTCAGGACCACCTTCACGACATGGTGCTCTTCGAGCGCTTCCAGTACGTCCGACTCCGCTTTCGGCACCTCGGTGCGTACCGCGGGGTAGAAGACGAGCTCCTCGATCCCGGCGTGCACGGACAGCGCCCGGATCATCGAGGCAACGAGTTGGCGCTTCGCCGCGTACGCGTCGGCGCCGGCCTTCTCGAATCGCTTGAAGAGTTGCTCGACCTCACGATGATCGTCCTTCAAGCTCGCGATCGCATCGGGTCCGGGCGCGCGCCGAGCGGCCGACTTCGTGGGTCGGGCAGTTGACCGGGCCGCAACCGTCCGGCGCGCTCGCGTGGCAGACTTCGAAGCCGTCTTCGAAGCCCTCTTGGCGGTCTTCTTGGCGGTTTTCTTCGCCGTCGTGGCGGTCTTGGTCGCCTTCCTCGCGACGTTCTTCGTTGCCTTCTTCGCGGACTTCTTGGCTGTGGTCTTTGTCGTTGCCATGCGCGACGCGTACCCCGGTACCGACCACACGAACCATCCGGCCTCTCCGACATCCTTCGATCTGTTCGCCGAAACAGGCGCTCCACGTGGTCGAGCGCGATTACTCGCCGATGGGGCACCGATTGCGACGTTGACTCCTCGTCCCCGGGCGCGGGTGGCTCGGTGACATCCGGGGACGATGCGTAGCTGATGAAGTAGGTGCCGAACTCCTGGGCGCCGACCGTGCCGAACGCCCTCTTGTCGCGGAGGATCTGTCGCTGCGTCCCGTCTGCCGTCTCGATCGTGGAGGTACTTCTGCACGGGCACCTAGCTCGACCCCTCGAAGTCGGGGTCCTCGAAACCGACGGTGACCGCGTCGGTTCGCGAAACCCGACCGCGCGTTTCAAACCGGCGAGATCGGCGAGGAGCTCGCGCACGACCACCTCGCCATCAGCGTCGATCGTCGCGACGAGGAGGAGCGCGGAAGCAGTGAGCGGAGTGAGGACCGCCTGCGGCTCCTGGAGGCGCACCGGCGATCCCGACGGAGTCGGCGACGTCGTCCTGACATCGTAAACGGTCGTCGCGCGTCCGCCATCGGGCTCGGCTCGTGCAATCATGCGTTCATGAGCGAACGAGTCGAAGTGCAGCGGATCATCCCGGCCGACGCGGCGACCATTTTCGATGTCGTGCGCGATCCCCGGGGTCATGTAGCGATCGACGCATCCGGCATGTTGCAGAGCTCGACGGGCGAACCGGCCGGCGCGGTCGGTGACACCTTTGTGATCCACATGGACCGCGAGTCGTTGGGTGACCGCCCGATGGGCAAGTACGACGTGACGGTCACGATCACCGGCTACGAACAGGACCGCTACATCACGTGGGAAGTCTCGGGCCCGAACTTCCCGAGCATTGGTCACTACTACGGGTACCGGCTCGAGCCGGTTGCCGAGGGAACGGCCGTGACGTCGATCTACGACTGGTCGCAGATCGACGAGAAGTGGAAGGGCGCCGACGGCGTGTGGCCGGTCGTCCCGGAATCGGCGCTGAAGGCGACCCTCGGCATCCTCGAGCGCACGGTACGCGCCACTACGTAGGAAGATGCGTCCTCGCAACCTTCGTCATGGGGCGAGACTGAAGGGCGGGTACTCGTCGGTGACGAGGGTGACGGCGTAGCCGATGACCCGGTTGTTCCAGCGGATCACACCTTGCACGAAGTCGAAGATCCCTCTCGGGTACCGGCCGGTGAGCAAGATCGCGAACCACGCGACGACGACCATGAAGGCGGCGGCGATGTCGAGCAGCGCGCACACGACGAAGTGGGGGATGGCCAGGAACAGCTTGACGATCGGCAGCCACCGATTGAGATCGAGGGCGACGTCGGGATAGTCGTAGTCGAGGTGCACCGACTGTTGGTCCGTGGTGGACGGGTACCGGTCGTCCATGAGCGCGAGGTAGGCCGCGACCCGATTGCTGAACCGCTGCAGTTCGAGGTTCCAGTCGAACCACCACCGCGGATATTTGCGCCGGAACAGGATCATCAGCAGGGGGCCGAAGAACAACAGCCCTCCTGCACCGGCGATGCTGGTCCGACCACTTCCCTGTGACCACTCCCAGGCCCCACCCGAGACCGATGCCAGCAGGATGAAGATGGGGACGGCGACGACGATCCGAAAGGCAGTGGACACTCGATCGAGAGGTCGATCCGGGTAGTCGACGGAGAACCGAACGGGATAGGCGTGTTCGCGTGTGCTCATGTCGACAACTCTGAACGAAGCCGCTGTTTTGCGGCTGACGTCGCGCTGATACGTCCGAACGTCGACGTCATCGTGCTTCCCGCGCGACCCGGGCCAGCAGTTCGGCATCGTCAGGAAATTCGACGATGTGCTCGAGGGTGAGCCCGGCGGCGCGCGCTCCGTCCCGCGCGATGACCAACGCCGCGATCTCGACGATCTGGCGTTCACGGCGGGCGGCCGCGCGGGCGTACTGCTGCGCGCGTGAGATGTGCCACTGCGCGGCTGCCGTATCGTCGTCGCTCGCGGCCAGGGCGGCGAGAAGCGCGTGCTCGATCGCGTTCATTGCGTTGACCACGCAGTTTCGCGGAAGTCGAGCCGGGACCTCTGGGCGTTGCGTGTCATGGCGAGAGCGTGGGCCGGGGCGCTGACAGGGGGCTGACGTCGGGCTGAAGCCGATCGGCGTGAAGGCGATGGACCGGATGCGATGGACCCGGTGCCGGTCGAGTCGAGGCGGGGTACGGTCACGCCCATGCGCGTCGGGTTGCTAGGGGGACTCGAGGTGTTCGACGACGACGAGCGCGACGTGGTGGTCGCGGGGGCGAAGCTGCGTTCGCTGCTCGCGGTGTTGACGCTGCAGGTGGGCCGAGTCGTTCCCGCAGAGCAGATCGTCGACGCGTTGTGGGGCGAGAATCCGCCCGCGGCCGTGCGAAACGGCCTCCAAGGGCTCGCGTCGAAGTTGCGCCGCGCGTTGGGCTCGGCCGAGCTCGTCGTGATGCGCGGTGGCGGGTACTCGCTCGAGTTACCGCCGGTCGCGGTCGATGTCCATCGGTACGAGCAACTCGTTGCAGCGGGACGGGCCGCGGCCGTCGACAACGACGTGGATCGAGCTGTCGCGCTCCTGACCGAGGCGGATTTGCTGTGGCGGGGCGAACCCCTTGCCGACTTCACCTACGAGGAGTTCGCGTCGGCGGCGATCGTCCGGTTGTCCGAGCTGCGGCTCGCCGTGATCGAAGAGCGCCTCGACTTCGAGCTCGGGCTCGGCCGTCATCACGGCGCGATCGTGCAACTCGAGGAGCTCGTCGCCGCCCATCCGTTGCGCGAGCGGCTGCGGGGTCTGCTGATGCTCGCGCTGTACCGGGCCGGTCGACAGGCCGACGCGCTGCGCGTCTTCCAGGACGGCCGGCGCATTCTCGGCGACGAGCTCGGTCTCGAACCGAGTCATGAGCTCCGGCGCTTGGAGTCGGCGATCCTCGATCAGGACCGCTCGCTCGACCCGCCGGAAGCCCGGAGTCGCGGCGCCGGCGCCGGCCCCGAGCGCCGCCCGACGATCCCCGAATCGCTGACGCCGCTGGTCGGACGCGACCGGGAGCTGCGCGACCTCATGCAATTGTTCGAGGAGCATCGGTTCGTGACGCTCGTCGGACCGGGCGGTGTCGGCAAGACACGGCTCGCCGTGGCGGTGGCACGGGCCGCGTCCGCGAAGTTGAGGTTCGGTGCCTGCATGGTCGAGCTGGCGCCCGTCGGCGATCCCGACGGGGTCGGCGCCGCGATCGCGGCCGCGCTCGAGCTTCCGGACCCGAGCCGGTTGGCCGAGCTGATCGACGACCACGAGATGCTCGTCGTGCTCGACAACTGTGAACACGTGATAGCGACGGCCGCCGAGGTTGCCGAAGACCTGTTGCAACGCTGCCCCGGACTCCGCATCCTCGCGACCAGCCGTGAAGGACTGCGCGTCGGGGGCGAGACCATCTGGCCCGTGCCGCCGCTCGAAGCCGACGACGCGCTCCGCCTGTTCCGCGCGCGCGCCGGTTCGGCCGGCGCACGGCTCGAGGATTCGGCCGAGCAGCAGGCCGTCATCGCCGACATCTGTGCGCGCCTCGACTTCTTGCCGCTCGCCATCGAGCTCGCGGCGGCCCGCACGCGCGCCTTTCCCCTCGCGCAGATCGCTTCCCGCCTGAACGACCGGTTCCGCCTGCTCACCGGCGGCTCGCGCACCGCACTCGCGCGTCAACAGACGATGCGCGCGGTGGTCGACTGGAGCTACGAGCTCCTGTTCGAGGACGAGCAGCGGGTCTTCGAGCGGTTGTCGGTGTTTCCCGGCGGATGCGATCTGGCGACGGCCGAGGCGGTCTGCGCGGACGGGACGATCGCGGCGGCCGACGTTGCCGATCATCTCCGTACCCTCGTCGACAAGTCGCTCGTGGTCGCCATGCCGGCACGCGCGACGCTTCGGTTTACCCAGCTGCAGACGCTCGCGCACTACGGCAGCGAGAAGTTGACCGAGCGCGGCGACGCGGCGCGGACGCGCGACGCGATGGCGAGCCACTACGCGGAGCTGTGTGCGCAGAGCGCCGCCGCGTTCACCGGTGACACTCAGAGATCGTGGCTGGCGGCGATCGATCAGGAGCATGACAATCTCCGGGCCGCGCTCGACTGGGCCATTGCCAACGACGATGCGAACACTGCGCTGACGATCGCGGGTGGCGCGAGTTGGCCCCATTGGTTGCGGGGCACGGTGATCGACGGCAAGCGGTGGCTCGACGACGCCTTCGCCGCTGCCGGCGCCGTCGATGAGCGCACCCGCGCGTTGGCGTTGACGGGCCGCGGGCTCCTCGACTTCCTGGCGGGCACGCCCGAGCACAGCGACGACGACCTCGAAGCCGCGCTCGAAGTGTTCCGCCGCCACGACGACTTCGACTCGACCGCGCTGGCGTATTCGTTCTACGCGGAACAGGCCGCAGTGCTCGGCAGCCCGGACGAGGCGCGCCGGCGCCGCACCGCCGTGCTCGACTTCTACCTCGGGACGGCCGATACCCCGTTCGTCGTCGCGACCCGGTCGTACTCACGCGCCAAGCTGGCGATCATCGACCGTGACCTCGTCGAGGCCGAACGGCACTATCGCGCCGCGACGGAAGGCTTCGGACAACTCGACCGGCCCGTCATGAACTCGATGTGCCTCGGCATGGTCGCCGACTTCGACGAGCGCGCGGGTGACTTCCCGGCTGCGATCACGACGCTGGAGGCGGCGATCGCGACCAACGAAGCGCTGCTCGGCGGCTTCACCGGCGCGCTGCTGGCGCGCCTCGGTTGGGCGCTCCTCCAAGACGGACAGTTGGAGCGCGCGGAAGCGGCCTACGAAGAGGCGCTCGAGTCGGCGCGCCGGGTGCAGCACACCATCGTCATTTTCGGCGCGCTCACGGGCCTCGCGGCGCTGCACCGGATCCATGAGCGCAACCAGGCCGCGGCCGCGGCCGCGGAGGAGGCGATGGATATCTACCGGGCCGGCGGGCCCCGCCGGTTCCGCAACCGTGTCGACTACGTCGCCGACGGGCATACGGCTGCGGCGGTGTGCTGCGTGGTGCTCGCCGCGACCGCGGCGGAGAGCGACGAGCCGGAGCGGGCGGCGACGCTGCTCGGTGAAGCCGACCGCCTACGCACCGACGCGGGCGTCGAGCTTCCGGTCTTCCACCACGACGACGCGGAACGGGCCTCGGCGGCCGCGGTCTCTGCGCTCGGCGCGGCCGCGTTCTCGGCCGCGTTCGAGCGAGGACGGTCCGCTGACCAGGTGGTTCCTGCCGGATAAGAGCAATTTCAGCGCCGGCGCGGCGCCAGGTCAGCGCGCTCTTGGATGGTGGGATCGTCCCGCAGGCCGCGGGCCGACTCCAGGAGGCAAGACCGTGAGTGGATTCCTTTACAGCCTTGGTCGCAGCTGCGCCCGCCACCCCTTCCGGGTAATCGGCCTCTGGGTCATGACGGCGCTCGCCATCGTGTCCCTGCACGGCAGCGTCGGCGGGCAGTTCAACGAAAACTTCCGAGTCCCCGGCGTCGAGTCGCAGCGCGCGGCCGACATCCTGCACGACCGGTTCCCCGGCCAGGGCGGTCAAACGGCTCGCATCGTGTTCCACACCGCCGCCGGGCGGCTCGACGATGCCGGTCACAAGGCGACGGTCGAGCAGGCGCGTCGGCAGTTGTCGACCGGTCACGAAGTTGCCGGCGTGACCGATCCCTTCGGCGCACAGTCGGCGGCGATCAGTGCGAACGGAAAGACCGCGTACGTCGACGTTGCCTACACGGTCACCAAGCTCACCGTCGCCCAACTCGACGACGCCACCACAGCTGCCGTCGCCGCTCGTGCGGCCGGAGTGCAGACGGAGTTCACCGGCGCCCTCGCCCAGGTGGTGCAGGCGGCGCCGAGCAGTGAGCTCATCGGTATCGGCGTCGCGATCCTCGTGTTGTTGGTCGCGTTCGGCTCGGTCGTCGCGATGGGGCTGACGATGCTCACTGCCCTCATGGGCCTCTTCCTCGGCGCCACGACGGTCGGCATCCTCGCGGCGTTCACCGACGTGCCGAAGAGCTCGCTGATCCTCTGCGTGATGATCGGCCTCGGCGTCGGTATCGACTACGCGCTGTTTATCGTCACGCGCCATCGCCAGTACCTCCAGGAAGGGATGAGCGTCGAGGATTCGCTGGGAACGGCCAACGCCACCGCCGGTCAAGCCGTGCTGTTCGCGGGGACAACCGTCGTCATCGCCATTCTCGGCCTGTCGCTCGCCGGCCTGCCGTCGGTCACGGCGACGGGTCTGTCCGTCTCGTTGGTCGTCGTGATCGCGATGCTCGCCGCCATCACGTTGTTACCCGGGTTGCTCGGCCTGGCCGGAACGAAGCTCGACAAGCTGTCGATCCATCGCAAGGGCCACGTCACCAAGCCGGCGCACGCGACCTTCTCCGGTCGTTGGGCGCATCACGTCGGCCGCCACCCGGTGCGCTACGCGGTCGGCAGCTTCGTGGCGCTCTGCGCGATCGCAGTACCCGGGCTCAGCTTGCGCATCGGCACGGCCGACGACGGAAACGCGGCGGCGCACACGACCCAACGCAAGGCTTACGACGTGCTCGCCGCCGACTTCGGCCGCGGCTTCAACGGTCCGATCCAGGTCGTGATCGACATCCCGACGCCCGCCGATCGGGTCGCGGTGTCTCGTGTCCGCGACGCCCTGCGGGCGGACGCCGGCATTGCCGCCGTCACTGCGCCGGTGTTCAATGCCGCTGGCGACACTGCATTGATGACGGCCGATCCCACCACTGCGCCGCAGGACGCAAGAACCGACGCGCTCGTGTCGCACCTGCGCTCCGACATCCTCCCCGCCACCGTGCAGGGCACCCACGCCAAGGCGCTGCTCACCGGGCAGGCGTTGGTGACCGATCTCACAAAGCGCATCGCCGACCGGTTGCCGCTCTTCATCACCGCGGTCGTGGCGATGTCGTTCCTGCTGCTGATGATCTTGTTCCGATCGATCGTCGTTCCGCTGAAAGCGGCACTGATGAACCTCCTCTCGATCGCCGCCGCCTACGGCGTGATTGTGGCTGTTTTCCAGTGGGGTTGGGGCAAGGAGCTGATCGGTTTGCACCACACGATTCCGATCAACCCGTTGATACCGCTGGTGATGTTCGCCATTCTCTTCGGGCTCTCGATGGACTACGAGGTGTTCCTCCTGTCCCGGGTGCGTGAGCACTACGTGGCTTCCGGTGACAGTCACACGTCGGTCGTCGAGGGACTCTCGAGCACCGCGCGGGTCATCACCTCGGCCGCGCTGATCATGATCAGTGTGTTCGGCGCATTCGTCCTCGGCGACGATCCGATCGGAAAGACGTTCGGTGTCGGCCTGGCCGTTGCGGTGTTGCTCGACGCGACGCTCGTACGCATGGTCCTGGTGCCGGCGACGATGAGCCTGCTCGGTAAGGCCAACTGGTGGCTGCCGGGGTGGCTCGACCGGATCCTTCCCCACCTCGACCTCGAAGGCGCACGCAAGGACCGTGGAGCCGTCGGCGTCGAGCCCGAGCGCGAGCTCTCTGCGGCCTGAAGCGCCCCGACGATCCGATCATCTCGAATCGGATGATCATCCCGCATTGACCGATCACCCGTATGAAACGTGGAGGTGTCTCGATGGACACGAAGACAACGAATGCCTATGACGTCGTGGTCGTGGGAGGGGGCGCGGCCGGATTGAGTGCGGCGCTGGTACTGGGCCGCGCCCGGCGTCGGGTTGCGGTGGTCGATGCCGGCGCGCCGCGCAACGCTCCCGCCACGCACATGCAGGGCTTCTTGTCGCGCGACGGAATGCCCCCGGCCGAACTGCTCGCGGAAGGACGCGCGGAGGTGACGGGTTACGGCGTCGAGATCATCAGCGATCGGGTTGCGACGATCGATCCGCAGCTCGTCGTCCGGCTCGCCGGCGGTCGGGTGTTGGAGGCGCGGCGGATCCTGCTCGCCACCGGCGTGACCGACGAGCTCCCCGACATCCCCGGAGTGCGCGAGCGGTGGGGCAGAGATCTTCTGCACTGCCCGTACTGCCACGGATGGGAAGTGCGGGACCGACCGCTCGGTGTACTCGGAACCCTCCCCGGTTCCGTGCAGCACGCGCTGCTCGTGCGGCAGTGGTCCGACGACGTGATCTTCTTCGTCAACACCTACGACGTGAGTTCGGACGAGCTCGCCCAGCTGGACGCGCGCGGCGTGCAACTCGTGCGCGGCGAGGTCGCGCGACTCGTGGTCGAAGCCGACCGGCTGACAGGGGTGGAGCTTGCGGACGGTCAGGTGTTCCCGCGCGATGCCGTGTTCGTGCGGCCCGGCAACGTTCCCCACGCCGACGGCCTTTTGCATGCGCTGGGCTGCGACCTGAACGAAGCCGGTTTCGCGACGGTCGACCCCACGGGTCGGACGAGCACTGTCGGTGTGTGGGCGGCCGGCAATGTCGTCGACCCCCGCGCGCAGGTGATCACGGCGGCCGGAGCGGGATCGGCGGCCGCGATCGCCATCAATGCCGACCTCGTCCGAGACGACGTACAACGCGGAAGTAGCGCCGACAACGCGCGGCGGAGGTAGGCCGAGCGCGGCGGGTCTCCCGGTAAAATCTGCGGCATGGCGAAGAACGAGACGCAGAAAGAGAAGTCGCCCTCTCAGCTGATCGATGCGCGCATCGAGGAGCTCGGCGATTGGCGGGGTGAGCTGCTCGGCCGGCTTCGTGCTCTCGTCAAGGACGCAGACCCCGACGTCGTCGAGGAGTGGAAGTGGCGCGGCGTTCCGACGTGGTCTCACGACGGGATCGTCTGTACCGGTGAGACGTACAAGAGCGTGGTGAAGATGACGTTCGCCAAAGGGGCGACGTTGAAGGATCCTGCCGGCCTCTTCAACTCGAGTCTCGAGGGCAACACCCGCCGTGCCATCGACTTCCGCGAAGGAGAAAAGATCAACGAGAAGGCGTTGAAGGCTCTCCTGCGCGCCGCCGTTGCTCTCAACGAGTCGAAGGTCAAGCGGTAGGCGACGGTCCCATTACGTCGTCGCCACCAACAGCTCTTCGCCGCTCGAGGTCCGGACTGGTGCGGACCGGGTCCATGTCGCCCCGGTGGCGCCAATCGCCGTCGGGGGCGGCGAGCCGCAGGCCGATCTCGTCCTCGAACACGTGCGGGGCCGCGTCGATCTCGACGTGCAGTGCACGCCACAGGGCGACCCGAACGGCGATGGTGTCCGGCCCGTCGATGGGCTCAGCCATGACATCTCCTGCTTTTCGGACCGGTCCGATTGGTCACGAGTCACATCATGACGCACGGGCGCGCGGCGCTGACTACCGTCGGGGGCATGACTCCCGGGGAGATTGCCGACCTCGTACAACTGCGGCGGGCGCGCGACCTCGTCGACCGCGACCACGCGTTGCCCCTCGACGTGCCGGCCATGGCGAGTGCCGCGCTCATGTCGCCCGCGCACTTCTCGCGCAAGTTCCGTGCCGCGTACGGCGAGACGCCGTACTCGTATCTCATGACCCGACGCATCGAGCGGGCGAAGGCGCTCCTGCGCCAGGGGATGTCGGTGACCGACGCCTGTATGGCCGTCGGTTGTACGTCGCTCGGTTCGTTCAGCTCGCGCTTTACCGAGATCGTCGGTGAGCCGCCGTCGCAGTACCGCGCCCGCGACCACAGCGATCTCGAAGCCGTTCCCTCGTGCGTGAGCATGGTTGCGACGCGACCTCGCCGCACTCCGGTCGCGGTCTGAGTACTCCGCGCCTGCAGACGATCGGTCCGATACCGAGGCCGCGGCGCGGTACCGAGCAGGATCGGAGAAGCACGCGACGGGTCCGTGCTCGTAGGGTCGGTGCATGACAGTCACCGTCTCCGCCATGTTCATCCTCGTGCACGACCCCGACGAGGCACTCGGCTTCTACCGTGACGCGCTCGGCCTCGAGGTCCGCAACGACGTCGCGGCAGACGGGTTTCGCTGGGTCACGGTCGGTGCGCCGGGCCAGGACGTCGACATCGTCTTGTCCCAGCCGCACGGCGGGCGTTCGGAGACCGAGGGCGACGCGCTCCTGACGCTCGTGACGCAGGGATCGTTGCAGGCGGCGATCTTCCGTTCCGACGACCTCGACGCCACCTTCGAAAAGGTCCGGGCGTCGGGCGCCGAGGTGCTCCAGGAGCCGGTGTCGCAACCTTGGGGCGCGCGCGACTGCGCGTTCCGCGACCCGTCGGGCAACCTCGTCCGTATCGCCCAGGCCTGAGCTCCGTCGGCGCCGCGTCCCATCACGGACCGATGACGACCTGGGGTGACTTCGCCGCCGCCGAACCCGAGTTGGCCGCGTTCGTCGCGGAGCGGCTGCGGGCGATGCCGTCGTACCTGGCGACCGTTCGGGCGAGCGGCGCGCCGCGGGTCCACCCGGTCACGCCGATCGTGAGCACCGACGGCCTGTACCTCTTCATGGAGCCGACGTCACCCAAGGGCGCCGACCTCCGCGAACGCGCGTGGTTCGCGCTCCACAACGGGGTGCCGGACAACGCGGGGACCGGCGGCGAGGTGTCGGTGAGCGGCACGGCGCATCCCGTCGACGACGCCGCGCGACGGGCGACGGTCGCCGCGGCCGCCGACTACGAACCCGCCGACCGGTACGTGCTCTTCGAGCTGCAACCGACCGAGGTGCGCGCCAACGGCTACGGCGACGTCGCGCTGCCTGAGCGTCGACGCTGGCGCGCCGACTCCGAGCCACCGATGGAGACCCGATGAGCACGCCGCCGAAAGCGAAGAGTGCGAAGACGAGTACGAAGGCGAAGGCAACGACGCAGTCGCATGCGCCGCACGCCGGGTACAGCCACGACGTGATCCGCGTGCACGGCGCGCGTGTGAACAATCTCAAGGACGTCAGCATCGAGATCCCGAAACGCCGTCTGACGGTGTTCACCGGTGTCTCCGGATCCGGCAAGAGCTCGCTGGTGTTCGGCACGATCGCGGCGGAGTCGCAACGGCTGATCAACGAGACCTACAGCACCTTCGTGCAGGGCTTCATGCCGACGCTCGCGCGGCCCGAGGTCGACGTGCTCGAGGGACTGACGACCGCGATCATCGTCGACCAGGAGCGGATGGGAGCGAACGTCCGCTCCACTGTCGGTACCGCCACCGATGCCAATGCGATGCTCCGGATCGTCTTCAGCCGGCTCGGCAAGCCGCACATCGGCTCGCCCCAGGCGTTCTCGTTCAACACCGCGACGATCAGCGGTGCCGGTGCGGTCACGTTCCAGAAGGCCGGTAAGAAGACGACCGAGAAGCGGTCCTTCGTACGGACGGGCGGCATGTGCCCGCGCTGCGAGGGCACGGGATCGGTGACCGACTTCGACCGGTCTCAGTTGTACGACGACACCAAGTCGCTCAGTGAGGGTGCGCTCACGATCCCCGGTTACAGCATGGACGGCTGGTTCGGCCGCATCTTCAAGGGCTGCGGTTACTTCGACCCCGACAAACCAATCCGCAAGTACACCAAGACCGAGCTCGACGACCTGCTCTACAAGGAGCCGACCAAGATCAAGGTCGACAACGTCAACCTGACGTACGAGGGCCTGATCCCGAAGATCCAGAGCTCGTTCCTTTCCAAGGACGTCGACTCGATGCAACCGCACATCCGCGCGTTCGTCGAGCGGGCGGTGACGTTCGCAGTGTGTCCCGACTGCGGCGGTACCCGGCTCAACGAGGCCGCGCGGGCGTCGAAGATCAAGCGGATCAGCATCGCCGACGCGTGCGCGATGCAGATCAGTGACCTGGCCGAGTGGGTGCGGGGCCTCGACGAGCCGGCGGTGGCGCCGCTGCTGGTGGCCCTGCAGCAGACGCTCGACTCGTTCGTGGAGATCGGGTTGGGCTACCTCTCGCTCGACCGGCCGTCGGGCACGCTTGCGGGCGGCGAGGCGCAGCGCGTCAAGATGATCGGCCACCTCGGGTCGTCGCTCACCGACGTGACGTACGTGTTCGACGAGCCCACCGTCGGTCTGCACCCGCACGACATCGAGCGGATGAACGACCTGTTGCTGCGGCTGCGCGACAAGGGCAACACCGTGCTGGTCGTCGAGCACAAGCCGGAGTCGATCGCGATCGCAGACCACGTGGTCGATCTCGGTCCCGGCGCCGGCGCGGCGGGTGGGACCGTCTGCTTCGAGGGCTCCGTCGAGGGTCTGCGGGCGAGTGCGACCATCACCGGCCGCCATCTCGACGACCGGGCCACCGTCAAGGAGACCGTGCGGCCCCCAATCGGCGCACTTGCGATTCGCGACGCCACGACACACAACCTGCGCAACGTCGACGTCGACATCCCACTCGGGGTGCTCGTCGTCGTCACCGGCGTCTCCGGTTCGGGCAAGAGCTCACTCGTGCACGGGTCGATTCCCACCGGCGCCGATGATGTGGTTTCGATCGACCAGGGCGCGATCCGCGGCTCGCGCCGGAGCAACCCGGCGACGTACACCGGACTGCTCGAACCGATCCGCAAGATGTTCGCGAAGGCTAACGGCGTGAAGCCGGCGTTGTTCAGCGCGAACTCCGAGGGTGCGTGCCCCAACTGCAACGGCGTCGGTGTGATCTACACCGACCTCGCGATGATGTCCGGCGTCTCCACCACGTGCGAGGAGTGCGAGGGGAAGCGATTCCAGGCGGACGTCCTCGAGTACAAGCTCGGCGGGAAAAACATCAGCGAGGTGCTCGCGATGTCGGTGACCGACGCGACGAGATTCTTCGGCGCGGGCAAGGCGGAAACGCCGGCCGCGCACGCGATCCTCGAACGGTTGGTCGACGTCGGGCTCGGCTACCTCACGCTCGGCCAGCCGCTCCCGACGCTGTCGGGCGGGGAGCGGCAGCGGCTGAAGCTGGCCACGCACTTGGGCGAGAAGGGCGGCGTCTACGTCCTCGACGAGCCGACGAGTGGCCTCCATCTCGCCGATGTCGAGCAGCTGCTCGGCCTGCTCGACCGGCTCGTCGACTCCGGCAAGTCGGTGATCGTCATCGAGCACCACCAGGCGGTCATGGCTCATGCCGACTGGATCGTCGACCTCGGCCCCGGTGCCGGCCACGACGGCGGCCGGATCGTCTTCGAGGGAACGCCCGCCGACCTCGTCGCCACGCGGTCCACCCTCACAGGCGAGCACCTCGCCGCCTACGTGAGGGCGGCGGTCTGAGGTAGCGGGGGACGTCGCCAGCATCGTCCTAAGGCGCGGACCGGCGCGATCTGAGGTGGTTTGTGGCACAGGCATGGGCGTTCTCCCGATGCGGGAGGGCCCGTCTCAGGCGCATCGTGATGGAACAGCATCCGTGAGCGCCATCGAGGAGACCGCCGTGCAGACCATGACGACGAACACCGCTGCCCAACTCGTCGCCGACCGCCGGGCGGCACTCGCCGCCACCGGCTGCCGCGGTCGGCTGCGGCGCATGCTCGCCCGCGTCAACCACGCAGCCGTCGTCTCGCTCGACCTCGCCGCGATGGAGAACGCCGAGCCGACGCCCGCCGTCATCCTCCCTGCGCGTCCGGCCGCGATGGCGACCGCGGCCCCCGACGCCGGCCGGATCGACAAGGTGGCATGACGTCGGATCGGTCGGCGACAATGGACGGGGTGGCATCGAGGGTTTCGAGTTCTGCATTCATCGGACGGGCCGGGTCGATGCAGCGCCTCGAAGCCGCGACCGCTCGTGCCGCCTCGGGCATGTCGACTGTGGTCGTCGTGGGCGGCGAGGCCGGGGTGGGAAAGACCCGGTTGCTGCGTGAGTTCGCGACCCGGACGCCGGGCTGGCGCGTCCTGACGGGCACGTGCATCGACCTCGGCGACGCCGGACCCCCGTTCGGGCCGATGGTCGAGATGTTGCGGACGCTCGTGCGGGACGATGGCGCCGGTGCGATCCGCTCGCATGCGGGCCCCGCCGCGGCCGAGCTCGCGCGCCTCGTGCCCGAGCTCGAGGCGCCGGGTGACGACACGTCGGATGACGCGGCCGGTGGCGCGACGCGCTTGTTCGAGGTCGTGCTCGGATTGTTCGAACGGTTGGCGCTCGACGCTCCCGTCCTCCTGCTCGTCGAGGATCTGCACTGGGCCGACCGCTCGACCCGTGACCTGCTCGCGTACCTGATCCACCAGCTCCGAACCGCGCGCGTCGCGATCGTCGCCACGTTCCGCGCCGACGAGCTGAACCGGCGTCACCCGCTGCGGCCGTGGCTCGCCGAGCTGGAGCGCAGCGGCCGCGCCGAGCGGGTCGACCTCGAACGGTTCGATCGTGACGACGTCGCCGCGCAGCTGCACGGCATCCTCGGGGAGGACCCAACTCCGGACACGGTCGCCGCGATCTTCGGGCGTTCGGACGGCAACGCGTTCTTCACCGAGGAGCTCGTCGCGGCGGGTGGAAACCTGAACTCCGCCCTGCTCTCTTCGACCGAGCTTCCGCCGTCACTACGCGACGTGCTGTTGGTGCGGGTCGAGGCCTGTTCCGACGAGACGCAGGAGCTCTTGCGCCTTGCGGCCGCGGCCGGTCGAACAGTCCACCACCGCTTGCTCGCAATCGTCGCGAACCGCGACGACGCGCAACTTCGCGAGCAGCTGCGCGAGGCGATCGCGCAGCAGCTGTTCGAGCCGAGCGGCGAGCAGGAGTACACGTTCCGCCACGCGCTGTTGCAGGAGGCGCTGTACGACGAGCTCCTCCCGGGACAGCGCGTCGACGTGCACGCCGCATACGCGCGTGCCTTGAGCGAGCATCCCGAGCTCGCGGCGGGCGGCCGGGCGGGCGTCTCCGCGCTGTTGGCGCATCACTGGTACGCCGCTCACGACCTCGGACCTGCGCTCGCGGCTTCGATCGCGGCCGCACTCGTTGCCGAACGCGTCGCTGCCGTACCCGAGGCGCGTGGACACTACGAGCGCGCGCTCAGCCTGTGGTCGACCGCGCCCGGGGATCGCGCCGACCTGCCGCTCGACCACCTCGAGGTGTTGCACCGGCTCGCCGACACCGCCTACCTGATGGGCGACTACGACCGGGCGCTGCACCTCATCGACACCGCGGTCGCGGAAGCGCGCGAGGTCGGCGATCCGTTTCGGGTCAGCACGCTGTTGGTCCGCCGGGGCCGGTTCCTGTGGTTCGGCGGCGGACCGGTGGTCGCGCTCGCGACCTACGAAGAGGCCCTGTTGACCTGCCCGGCGTCGCCGCCGACAGTGCAACGGGCCCGCGCGCTCTCCGCGTACGGCCAGGCACTCATGCTGATGTCGCGCAACGCCGAAGCCGTCGACGTATGCCGGGAAGCGATCAAGGTCGCGGCCGCGACCGGTGACCGGGCGACGGGAGGTCACGCGCGCAACTCTCTCGGCACCGCGCTCGGCGGGCTCTCACGGTTCGACGAGGGGATCGCGCTGCTCACCGACGCCCTGGAGATCGCCCGCGACGTCGACAACGTCGACGACACCTGCCGCGCGTACGTCAACCTCTCCGAGACGTTCCTCCAGAGCGGACGCCTAGACGAAGCGCTCCGGGTCGCACGAGAGGGCGCGGCATTCGCTCGCCGGCTCGGCTTCCACCGAGCGTACGGGAGCTACCTGCTCGCGAACGCGGCGATGATCTCGTTCCAGCTCGGCGACTGGGACGATACCGACGACGCGACCAGCACGGCGCTCGCGTCCGACGCGCAGAGCATGGCCGCGCTCCGGGTGCACGTCGTGCGCTCGCGTTTGTTGCTCGCGCGCGGTGACGCCGACGGCGCCGAACGTCAGCTTGTCCCCGCGTTCGAGCTCGCGGCCCAGGTCGACGACGTGCAGCACGGCGCGCCGGCCTACGTCGCTCGCGCCGAGCTTCTCGCGGCCCGGGGCGAACGCCGCGACGCGATCGCCGCGGCCGCGATTGCGGTCCGTAGCACCGAGGGTACCGACGACACCTTCTACGTCGAGCCCGCGGTGCGGCTCGGCGTCGAGATCGCGGCCGATCTCGCGGACGAGGCGCGCGCCCGACACGACGCCGACGGCACGACCGAGGCCATTCGTCTGGCCGACCCCTTCCTCGCGCGCGCCGACGTGCTCGTGCAGATCGACGCGGCGGGCGCGCTCGCGCCCCGCACGCGCGGTGAACTCGCATCGATCGTCGCGGAAGGGCGGCGACTCGAGGGCGTCCACGACGTCGATGCGTGGCGACGCGCGGTGGAGGTTTGGCAGGAGATCGGCGAGCCGTACCCGGAGGCGAGGGCGCGCGTGCGCACGGCCGAGGCGTTGCTGGCGACCCAGGCGCCCAGAGCCGACATCGAGGAGCAGTTGCGTGTGGCGGCGGCGGTTGCCGACCGGCTCCGCGCCGCGTCGCTGCGGGCCGACGTCGATCGGGTCGCCCGCTGGGCGCGCGTCGACCTCGACGCGAAGCGCGGGGCCGCAGCGAGCGGGCGTGCAGATGCAGGCGCGGATACGACTCCGGAAGATCCCGCTACGCCGGTGCCGTTCGCGCTCACACCCCGAGAGCTGCAGGTACTCGCCTACGTGGCCGACGGCCGCACGAACCGCCAGATCGCGGAAGCGCTCTTCATCAACCAGAAGACCGCGAGCGTGCACGTCTCGAACATCTTGTCGAAGCTCGGGGTTGCGAACCGGGCCGAGGCGGCGGCGGTCGCGCACCGCGTCGGCCTCGCGAACGAGTGAGGCCGATACCTCGACGGAGCCGCAGTTTCGCCTGACCCGAACTGCGGCGACCCGCGCTCAGGGAACGAGGTGGAACTCGATGCGGTACACGAGTGTGTCGTCGTCGACCGGCCCTGCATGAGCGGTCCGTCGACGAAGCGACTCGCGGTCCTTCTCGCCCGATCGCCGGACGTCTGCCGCTGTCACGCTGGAGAACGGAACCACCTCCATCGAGTCGATCTCGATGCGCGCGCCGCCCGCGGCGTATTGACCGCCCTCCTTGACCTGCGGGCGACTCCAGAGCCTGAACGACAATGTGATGCGGCCCGAGGCCACCCCGTCCCGTAACTCCGGGCTGAACTGCATGGGTACGACGCTACGTCGTGCAGTTAAGGTCGCGCGATGGCGCGCGAAGTGGTGACGGGGTATTGCTGGCCGCAATCCGCAGGTGCAGGCGACCAGGTCGGCCTGCATATGTCGTCGGCGGCGGGACGGCCGGTGCGGATCGAGGTGGCTCGGATCGGCGCACGGCGAGAAGTGGTGTTCGCGTCGGAGGCCGTCGCGACCGACGACCACGAGACGCCGAAAGACGCGGCCTCGAAGGGTTGCGGCTGGCCGGTCGCGCTCACGCTCGACGTCGACCCGGCGTGGCGATCGGGTTACTACGAGGTCGTGATGGAGATCGACGTCGGCGACAAGGTGCGGCGCGACTTCGCGTTCTTCGTTGTGCGCCCGGCCGCAGGTGCGCGCATCGTGCTCGCGCTGACGACGAACACGTGGCACGCGTACAACGACTTCGGCGGACCGAACCTGTACACCGGCGGCACGCACGTTGCGATGCAGCGACCGATGTCGGCGGGCTACCTCTACAAGCCGCCGGGGAAGGGCCGTCGCGTCACGGGCACGGGCGCGCCCGATCCCCAGAACGCCGCCCACGTCGGATACGTCCAGCTCAACCATCTGTCGGGCTACGCGGGGTCGGCCGGTTGGCCCGATTGGGAACAGCCGTTCATCGAGTGGGCCGAGCGCGAGGGATTCGAGATCGGGGTGTGCACGAATGCCGACCTCGAAGAGCACCCCGAGGTGTTGGACGACGCGAGTCTGTATCTGTCGGTCGGTCACGACGAGTACTGGTCGATGGGAATGCGCGACACCGTCGAGGCCTTCACCGCTCGCGGTGGCAATGCGGCATTCCTTTCCGGCAACACGTCGTTGTGGCAGGTGCGCATCGAGGGTGACGACCACGACGTGATGGTCGGCTACAAGGGCTTCTTCAAGAACGACCCGGTGATGGGAACCGACCGCGAAGTCGAGGCGACGACGTTCTGGTCCGACGTGGTTGTCGGTCGTCCCGAGAACCACATGACCGGCGTCTCGTTCACCCGCGGCGGCTATC